>CAITYM010000089.1 GCA_903896615.1 uncultured Burkholderiales bacterium | reverse complement strand
GGCAACTGTTGTACTGGTCATATTTGGGTGTCCTCTTCATGACCGTTACTCTTGACCCGCAAACCAATGTTCGCGTGCCTTAAGAATCAGGGCCGTGGCCTCTTCTGGGGATTGGTGGGTAATTTCTACAAGCTCATCGACTGCAAGATCGGCAAGGGCATCACGGGTATTGACCCCGTTTTCTGCAAGTTTGGCAATGAGTTCTGGCGTCAAAACTTCCAAGTCACGAAGATCTTGGGAAACTTCTTGAACGCTTTCTTCCTGCGCAATCTCCATGGTCAAGAGCGCATCCTTTGCACGCGCTCTGAGCTCATTCACGGTATCCTCGTCAAAGCTCTCAATCTCTAACATTTCTTGAATAGGTACATATGCGACCTCCTCCAAGCTGGTAAAGCCCTCGCTGATAAGGATATCTGCAACTTCTACGTCGACGTCAAGTCCCTCAATAAAGAGAGCACGAAGGGTATCTGTTTCTGTGGCCTGTTTAACTGCAGATTCATTGGCATCCATGATGTTGATTTTCCAGCCCGTCAACTCAGATGCAAGACGCACATTTTGGCCACCGCGCCCAATAGCTATGGCAAGGTTTTCTTCGTCTACAACAACATCCATCGCGTGCTTTTCTTCATCAACAACAATAGACTGAACATTTGCTGGTGCTAAAGCGCCAATCACAAACTGTGCAGGATCATCGCTCCACAAAACAATATCTACACGCTCTCCAGCCAGCTCATTCGTGACAGAGTTGACGCGCGTTCCTCTAACGCCCACACATGTCCCAATGGGATCGACTCTCTTGTCATTGGACAGTACAGCAATCTTTGCCCTGGAACCTGCATCCCTTGCGCAAGACTTGATCTCTAATAAGCCTTGTTCAATTTCAGGTACTTCTTGCCTAAAAAGTTCAATCATGAACTCAGGCGCCGAGCGGGACAAAATGATTGGGGCACCTCTTAGAGTTGTATCAACCTCCATGATCATTGCGCGGACTCGGTCACCATTTCGCAAATTCTCTTTAGGAATCATCTCAGAGCGTCTGAGTCTTCCCTCAACGCGCCCGCTCTCAACAATAACATCACCTTTGTCCAGTCGTTTTACTGTGCCAACGAATATTTTCTCGCCACGAGACAAGAAATCACTGAGCAACATTTCGCGCTCAGCGTCACGTATTTTTTGGAGAATAACCTGCTTTGCAGCCATAGCTCCAATGCGACCAATTGGCAAGGACTCAACACCCTCTTCAATGTATTCACCCTCTTCTACATCCGCTATCCGATCAAGGGCATCCATCAGCAACTCTTCAGCATCAGGATTTTGAAGGCCCGCCGAATCAGGGACCACCAACCAACGCCTGAAGGTCTCATAATTACCAGTATCACGATCAATCGCTACGCGAATGTCGACATCACCAGCAAATAATTTTTTGGTTGCTTGAGCCAATGCGGACTCAACAGCAGCAAATACGACATCACGCTCAACATTTTTCTCGCGTGAGATAGCGTCAACTAACATGAGCATTTCGCGGTTCATCTCAAACACTCCAATTCACAAAATTAAGAAGCCTTGCGGCCTTTGAAATCAACAATCGGTGCAAGTCGAACTTCACGAAGTTCGTCCCACGTAAACTTTAAAACTTGCGTTGGCGGTGGCGCCTTTGACTTTGAGACTTTCTGTCCCGGCTTCACTTTGGGTTCGTCTACCCAAGAAATTTGCCACCCCAAGGAGTCTTCACTCTTTTCAAGTGCGCCTCGAAATTTTTTTCTATTTGCTGCAACCAACTCGCCACCACCGGTGCCAAATGGATGCTTGAGCGTCAAATCAACTATTTCACCCTCAAACCTGTCGAACTCCGCTTGATTTCTTATCAAACGATCGATGCCAGGAGATGAGACCTCAAGTCTTTTGTATTCAACACCCTCTACCTCAAGTGCAAACTGCAGTTGTCTGGTAACTTTCTCACAGTCTTCGACTTGAACATACTGAACCTGTTGCTCTGCATTCCAAGGCAAGTCAATCGTGATGCGCAACAAACCTCCCGCAGAGCGTTCAATCTCTACAGTGTCATAGCCAAGTCCAGATACAATTTGTTCAACAGTTTCTTGTAACGCCAAAGTCAATTCCCGTTTGACCAAAAAAAACGGGCGGTTTGGATTCCGCCCGGTTGGTCGTCAAACGCGTATTGTAACTGCTATTTACCCCTAGAAGCTAGCCCTATCTGTAAACTAAGTGCAACAGCGCAAGAGTAAACTTTAGTATGCATACCTAGATTCTCTTCGTCATTTTGAGGCCTCGAGAAGCATTTGTGTATAACTATTTTGAGGTGAACTGAGGACCTGCTCGACACGCCCACTCTCAACAACAACGCCGTCTTTCATGACAAGAACTTGATGGGCCATAGCTCGGATCACAGCCATATCGTGCGTAATTAGCAAATAACTTAGGCCCTTGTTACGCTGAAGTCCCTGCAGGAGTTGGACAACCTGCTTTTGACTAGTTACATCAAGTGCACTTGTAGGCTCATCTAACACCAACAGTTTGGGCTCAAGGATCAACGCTCTTGCAATCGCAAGTCTTTGTCTCTGCCCGCCTGAGAATTCGTGTGGGAATCGATCCAAAATATTTGAAAACTCTTTTTGAGTTAGCCCCACGTCTGATAAGGCACTCAGAACGCGGCGTTGGCGCTCCTCGGTACTCAAGTGGGGCGCGTGAACATCCAGCCCCTCGCCCACCAATTCAATGACCGTCATTCGAGGCGATAGGGAAGAAAATGGGTCTTGAAAAACAACTTGTACCTTCGCTCTAAGCGCTCTCATGTGCTTTGCGCGACCCCAGACCTTGCCCATCACCCTAAGCTCGCCTTGACTCTCAAGTAACCCCAAACTTGCCAATCCAAGCGTTGACTTCCCAGAGCCTGACTCACCGACTACGCCCAATGTTTGGGCGGCTCGAAGGGCAAAACTTACGTCCTTGACCGCGGTAAATTTACCTCGCCGAAACCATCCTCTAAATCCATCAATGGGTACTGGATAGTGAACAGAGAGTGATTTAGCCTCAATTACATAATCAAAATCGGGCTTGACAGACAAGGGGGCTTCACTTTTTAACCCCGTTTTGGAGTTGGAACCTTCTGCATTGCCGGTTAATTCATAGCTCAAACTCTCATCAAAAGCCTCTACCACATCCCTCAAAGGAACACTGTCTACAAGCTTCCTTGTATAAGGATGCTTAGGGAAACGCATGACATCCGCCACCAAGCCCTCTTCAACCACTAGCCCTTGCTCCATCACCATGACGTGTGTAGCAAAAGACTTGACTAAATTTAAGTCATGCGTGATCAAAAGTATCGCCATTCCAAACTCGGTTTGGAAGCGCTCTAAAAGCTCTAGGATTTGAAGTCTAAGTGATGCATCAAGTGCTGTGGTCGGCTCATCAGCCAACAAAAGCTTAGGTCGACAGGCAAGCGCCATAGCAATCATTACCCTTTGACGCTGCCCACCCGACAACTGATGCGGATAGGACTGTGCTCTGACCCCTGCCTGCGCGATTCCAGTTTCGTCCATCAATTCAACCGCTTTATCCCAAGCCGCTTTTTGAGTCATACCCATTTTGAGTTGCAAGACCTCAGCGATCTGATCGCCTACCGTGAAAAGTGGATTTAGCGCCGTCATCGGCTCTTGGAAAATCATTGCTATTTCACTTCCCCTGATACCTCTTAGCTCGGTCTCAGAGAGTTTAAAAAGGTCTCTTCCTTCAAAATCACATTTCCCGCTCACCTTCGCCCCCCTCACCAAGCCCAAAAGACTCAGCGCGGTCAAGGTCTTGCCGGAGCCTGACTCTCCGACCAAAGCTACACGAGAACCACGAGGAATCTGAATGTTAACGCCGTGAACAACGCAGCGCTCATTAAAGGAAATGGTTAACTCACTTGTACTTAAAAGTGGCGTATCTTTAAGAGATGAATCGAGAGGTAAATTTTGTGTTGTCATTTTGAATCAGACTCACCCAAATGTCTTGGATCAAGCGCATCCCTCAGCGCATCACCCATAAATGTCAGTAACAACAAAGTGAGTACTAACACAGCAAAAGTAGACATTGAGATCCACCAAGCATCAATATTGTTTTTCCCTTGAGATAAAAGCTCCCCCAAACTTGGGGTTCCAGGGGGCACGCCAAGGCCCAAAAAATCTAAGCTGGTTAAGGACAAAATTGCAGCACTCATCCTAAAGGGCAAAAAAGTAACGACGGGTGTCATACTATTTGGTAAAACATGTTTCCAAATAATTTGCCAATTAGATAATCCAAGTGCTCTGGCCGCACGCACGTAATCGAGTTGACGGTTTCTTAAGAATTCAGCGCGCACATAATCCGACAAACCCATCCAACCAAATAAGCTCAGTAAGATAAGCAAAACTGAAACACTAGGTTCAAAGACTGCTGAGAAAATGATCAATAAATAAAGCTCTGGCATGGAGCCCCAAATTTCAATGAACCGCTGTACTGTAATATCTACCTTTCCCGCAAAAAATCCCTGGATTGCACCAGTCACGATCCCAAGTAAAGTGCCTGAAACAGTAAGTGCTAATGCAAATAAGATCGATACCCTAAAGCCGTATAGTAAACGGGCAACCAAATCTCTGCCCCTGTCGTCTGTTCCAAACCAATTCTCACTTGATGGGGGTGCAGGGTTGGGGGCTACTGCAAAATAATTTAGGGTGGTGTAGTGGTATGGATTTAAGGGAAAGATAGCAAAGTTTCCGTTCTTACTCAGCTGCTGACGAATAAAAGGGTCAAAATAATCAGTTGGCGCGTCAAAATCACCACCGTAGACGGTCTCAGCAGGGTTGGAGACAATCGGGAAGTACCAGTGCTCTTTGTATTTCACGACAAGCGGTTTATCGTTACAAATGAGCTCAGCCATGAGACTAAGCACAAAGAGTGCACTCAGTATTAGAAGACTCCAGTAGCCGCGGCGTTTTTGCTTGAAAATCAACCATACACGCCTAGACGGAGAGCGAGGTGAGGAAATAGATACCCCTTCAATCTGACGACCAAGACCCCTCTTCATGCCGTTTGATATTAGATTATTATCCGTTTGATTATTCATAAGCATGCCTAATCAAACTTCACTCGCGGGTCGACCCACAAGTAACACAAATCACTGATTAACTTGGTTACAAGCCCAATCAAAGTGAATAAATAAAGAGTACCCAAAACAACTGGGTAATCCCGCCTCATCACACTTTCGTAACTAAGAAGTCCAAGTCCATCTAAGGAAAAGAGCGTTTCAATCAGCAATGAGCCGGTAAAAAATGCACCTATAAATGCACTCGGAAAACCAGTTACGAGCGGTATCAAAGCATTCCTAAAAACATGCCTCCACAACACCCTTGCCTCACTGAGTCCTTTAGCCCGTGCAGTGAGCACATATTGCTTACCAATTTCCTCCATAAATGCGTTCTTAGTCAACATCGTAGTCACAGCAAATGCCCCCAATACGCTTGCAGTAATTGGGAGAGTGATGTGCCACAAATAGTCCGTTATTTTTGACATTAGGCTAAGCTCTGACCAGTTTGAGGATATCAGGCCACGCAAAGGAAACCACTGAAGTTGTCCACCAAATATCACCAATAGCGCAACCCCAAGTACGAATCCAGGTATCGCATATCCGATCAAAACGAGAATACTTGTCCACGCATCAAAAGGAGTTCCTGCCCGGACGGCCTTCGCAATACCAAGCGGTACAGATACTAAGTAGCTCAAGAAAAAGGTCCAAAGTCCCAGACTAATAGATACGGGAAGTTTTTCCTTCACCAATGACCATACGTCCTTGGGATAGTAAAAACTCTTGCCTAAATCAAACCTTGCGAACTGTCCTAGCATCATCACAAAACGCTCAGAAGCGGGCTTATCAAAACCGTAGAGTTGTTTAATCTCCTCTATTCGCTGTGCATCAACGCCTTGACGCCCTCTATACCCAGCACCACTCACATGAGCCCCCTCCCCCCCAGAGTCTCGGCCCTGCAACTTTGCAACCATTTGCTCAACGGGTCCACCCGGCACGAATTGGATCACAACAAAGGTTAACAGCAATATTCCAAAAAGTGTTGGAATCATCAGTAACAATCGCTTGGTGATATAGCTAAACAATTTTAATGTTCCCCTCTCAAATTAGAAGCACTAGCCCACCAAGTAGAGAGGATCCAGGACTCGGGTTGGTAATATCGAGGGGTGATACTTGGACTATCAAATCTACCACTACGCCAAGCCACCCGGTGCACACTACCGTACCAATGTGGCACAGAATAATATCCGTGTCTCAGCACCCTGTCCAAAGCTTTGAGGGAGCCCCTTAGTTGGTCTTTGGTTTGTGCTGTTACGACCCTCTCTAGGAGTTCGTCAACACCGGGGTCTTTAAGACCAATGAAGTTTGCAGAGCCCTCCGTATCAGCGGCCTTTGAGCCAAATCGTTCAAGTAACTCTGTGCCAGGCGCTTCGCTACCAATGTTGCGCATGCTGATGACCTCAAAGTCAAAAACATCCATCCTTTTTTGTAGTACTGCAGAATCAACAATTCTGTAATTGACCTCAATGCCGAGTTTTTCAAGGTTTTTAGCAAATGGGGTTACCACCCTCCCCATTCCGCCGGAGTTATCTAAAAACTCCATCCTAAAAGCCTCTCCCTTGGCATTTCTTAATGCTCCATCAAAGTAATGCCAACCCGCAGCCTCAAGCAAGGACTTAGCAAGGCGAAGATGATCCCTTAATGTCTCTCCGGTTGCTGGATCCAATTTTGTAACCGGGGGAACTGGGACTGGCTTGGTAAATATTTGTGGCGAAAGCTTATCTTTTATAGGATCCAGATATTTAAGCTCTTCTTGTGAGGGCAATCCCACCGCTTCGAAGTCACTGCCCACAAAGTATCCCCTGACCCGAGTGTAGGAGTTATAAAAAATCTGTCGGTTCATCCATTCGAAATCCAGCGCAAGGCCAATAGCTCTTCTAACACGTGCATCTTTAAATTTATTGATGCGGGTATTAAATATGAAACCTTGAAAATCACCCGCATTGCCGTGCTTGAGTTCACGCTTGATGAGCCGTCCATCATCAAACGCCCGCCCCTTATAAGCTCTTGCCCACTCGCGAGAAATAAAACACTGGATGTAATCAAACTCACCAGCTTTAAAAGCCTCAAGTTGAGCGGTATTGTCTTTGTATAGCTTGAAGAGAATTCGGTCAAAATTAAATTGTCCCCGCCTAACACCCAGATTAATCCCCCAGTAATTTGGATCTCTAACGTACTGAATGTCACGCCCAAAATCAACTTTACCGATCTTGTAGGGACCAGAACCTATCGGAGTATCCGTAATAATTTTATCCAGTGCCTTGCCGTCACCCCAATCTCTGCTGAAAACGGGTATGTTTCCTACGATAAGCGGAAGTTCTGCGTTGACTCGCTTAAACTCAAACCTAACTATGCGCTCAGATAAAACAGTTGCACTTTTAACATCTGTAAATATGGACCTAAACTGCGGGGCCGCCTCCTTACTAATTAATTTATCAAAAGCGTATTTCACATCAACTGCTAAAACAGGTGCTCCGTTGTGAAACCGTGCCAAGGGGTTTAGGGTAAAAGTGGCGGAGAGTTTGTCAGGCGCAACACTCACATCTTCCGCCAAAAGCCCATACGCAGTGGTTGGCTCCTCATAATTAGAGGTTAGAAGTGTTTCAAATACCAACCCCTCTAGGCCAGGAGGAGCCGTTCCCTTGAGCGTGAATGGATTGTATTTATCAAAACTTGAGGAGCTAGAGGGTGAAACTAAAGCGATCTCGCCTCCTTTAGTAGCAGCAGGATTTACATAATCAAAATGATCAAAGCCTTTTGGATACTTGACGTCACCAAACTGTGCGTAAGCGTGCGAAGCAAAACCAGGGGTTACTGCAAATAAAAGACTGAAAAGAGCAAGGCAAAAAGGGATGGCTATACGCATACCTGCATTTTGCAAGATTTTTGCAACGATTTGTTATTTAAGGCTTTGTTTGAGGATTTTTTTAAGAAAACATTACTGTTCAAAGCATTTAATCTTGCAACTTGTACCCCTCAGGTCAAGCTTATAGCTTATGCCTTATTTATTTTGATAGGTTGTAATATTTCTGTGTAAGCGGGACCTGAACTATCCCAATCAAAATCCTCCCAATCCGTGCGAAAATCCACACCAATTTGAATAATTGGAGATATAAAGATGTCAATCCACTCAGGCTTTCTTAGCGGCAAAAAGTTACTCATTACCGGCGTATTGTCAAACCGCTCCATTGCCTACGGCATTGCTAAAGCTTGTTATGAGCAAGGTGCTGAACTAGCTTTTAGCTACGTAGGTGAACGGTTTAAAGACCGAATCACTGAATTTGCAAATGACTTTAACTCTAAGTTAATATTTGACTGCGATGTGGGAAGTGATGAACAAATCGAAAAAATGTTCCACGACCTTAGCGCACACTGGCCAAAATTTGACGGTTTTGTTCACAGCATTGGATATGCACCAAGAGAGTCCATTGCTGGAGATTTCCTTGATGGGTTAAGCCGCGAAGGCTTCAAGATTGCACACGACATTAGTGCTTATAGCTTTCCTGCTATGGCTAAGGCGGCGCTTCCAATGCTTAACGAACGCTCAGCCCTTTTAACTCTCACCTACCTAGGAGCAATCAAAACGGTGCCTAACTACAACACGATGGGACTGGCCAAGGCTTCCCTGGAAGCTTCGGTCCGCTATTTAGCAGAATCTTTGGGAAGCAAAGGCCAACACATGCGTGTCAACGGCATCAGTGCTGGGCCAATTAAAACATTAGCTGCAAGTGGAATTAAAGGATTTGGCAAGATATTGTCCGTCGTTGCTGAAGCCAGTCCTATACGTCGCAATGTATCCATTGAAGATGTCGGTAACGTAGCCGCATTTTTAATGAGTAATTTGGCTGCGGGTGTGAGTGCAGAAATTGTCTACGTTGATGGTGGTTTTAGTCATGTGATTGGAGGAATTGCAGAGCCAAGTGATAGCAACACTTAAAAAAATAGATATCCAACAAAACAATATGGAGAAAATGCAAGATTAGCCAAGTAACCGATTAGCTCGAGCTAATTGTTTATTAAAGCTTCTCCTGCAAGGTTAAGTTTTTCTCTCTCTTTAATCAATGCTTGTTGCGCTATAGAACTTACCTCTTGAGGCGTTTTGTTTTTAAGTTTGTGATCGCTCCAAACGCGCCTCCATCTTTTCCCCCCAGGCTGCGCGTGATAAAGGCCCAACATGTGCCTAGCAACACTTGACCAGTGCACATTATTTTCCTTTTGCTCTCGCTCCATATAAATGACCATGAGTGCCTCAACTTCTTCTCGAGTAAGTGAAGGTTTATGAGATGTATCACTGGTTGAATCACTGGGGGTTTGGCTGTGCACTGTTTGACTCTCAAAAACAGCGTCCCAACTGGTCAATATCCAAGGATTATGGTAAGCCTCCCGACCAACCATTACACCGTCAAGGTGTTGTAGGTGCAACTGAATGTCGGCAAGAGTTTTGACACCCCCGTTGTAAACAAATTCAAGCTTGGGGAACTCTTGTTTTAAACGGTAGGCCCAATCCGGCTTTAAGGGAGGGATCTCCCTGTTCTCTTTAGGTGACAACCCCTCTAACCAAGCATTTCTGGCGTGAACAATAAACGTTGTGCATCCCGCCTGACTTACTTCTCCTACAAAATCACTTACAAAATCAAAACTCTCACCCCGCCCTAATCCGATTCTGTGTTTAACAGTAACCGGAAGTGGACTTGCATCTCGCATAGCCTTAACGCACTCAGCAACCAATTTAGACTCATTCATTAAGCACGCACCAAACGCGCCTCGCTGGACTCGCTCTGAGGGACAACCACAGTTCAGATTAACCTCATCATAGCCATGCTGAAAAGCAAGTTGTGCACAGCGAGCTAAATCTTTGGGATCGCTCCCACCTAGTTGCAGGGCAACAGGATGCTCCTCAGAGTTGTGTCTTAAGTGGTAGTTTGAATCACCAAATATCAATGCGCCAGTTGTGATCATCTCAGTATAAAGTAATGCACGAGTGCTGAGTAGGCGGTGAAAATAACGACAATGCCGATCGGTCCAGTCCATCATTGGAGCAACCGATAGCAGACAATTTAGTGGGGATCCAGCATTTTTAGCAAAACTCATGGTTACAATTTTAACCTTAGCCAAATAAGTTATATTAGTTAACAAAAGACATCGTGTCTTAGAGAGATAGTTTGGATAAGGAGATTTTTGATTTGACTGACTTGCACAGCGTATACCTTGAATATTTAGTAGCATTAACCCTCAAACGCTGCGGAATATTGCCCCATTCTTCTGAAATTGCAACTCATATTGAGAGCGTCCTAAAGGCGAGACATCTGAATACACCAGAAAAAGCCAAAGAGTTCGAACGTAATAATTGGTCAATAGTTGAGACCTTTACGTTGGTAGATCAACACAAAATCGATCCAATCATAAAAGGGGTATTAACGATTGCGGAGATTCAGAACCTACTTAATTGCTCTGACCAAGGGGAAATCTTAATTACCGTTACTCGTCAGTGCAAAGCCCCTTTTACTCAATCCTGGGTTCTGCACTTAGGAACCAATATCAACCTTTTCTCCTCTGATACGTTTGTAATCAACTTAAAACTCGCCTTAGAGTTAGAGTCTCCTCAATCACCGATTAAGATTAAAAAGATTGAACACGAAGATTTTGACATCAATCAATTCCTGGAAAAAATGGAGATGTACAAGCTCTTTCATTCTAAGAGTTAGCAAATCTAACGGTTTTGAATAACCCGATTGCAAGGCTCATAAATTCTAGTGAGTTTATGAGCCTAATTAATTTACTATTTTCTAGCCTTATTCACTTTTTTCTTTTTCAAAGTAGCTTTATGGGACGAAGAGGAGGACATCTTTTGAAGCACATCAAAGACAGCTGCGGTATCGTTTTTCTCATGCCCCATACCCATCGCTCCGTTATAAACAGCGATGGTTGCATTGAAGATAGGAGCCGCTACGCGCTCTCTGTTCAAAGCCTCTGCAATAAGTTTCATGTCCTTTTGCCAAACCTCAACTTTCATTGTAATTTCTTTGGCCCAGCCATCATTCTCCATTAAGGGGCCTCTAATTTGAAGCATACGAGAACCTCCTGCTCCGTCGCTTAAAACTTTCACAGAAGTTGAAACTGGAATACCAAATCTCTCGCCCAATAACAAAGCCTCAGCAGTTGAGACGTTGTGAATAGCGACTAACAAATTAGCCATGAGTTTCATATTCATACCGTTTCCAAACTCACCTAAATTAAAGTGCGCTTTGGAGAACCCCTCAAACACGGTTGACAAACTGTCTACTACCTTAGAGGGACCACTTGCGTAAACCGTTAAATCCTTGCGAGCTGCTTGGGCTCCTGTGCCCGACAAAGGACAGTCTAGTAAGACAACGCCAGCGCTGTGCATAATATCTCTGGCCTTGCGTTTGTCTTCTACATCAAGTGTACTAGTCTCAATTACGATCAGCCCTTTGTTTGACTTTACGGCCAAAGAATGTGCGGTTGCCATTAGCGCTCCAGCACTTGGTAGAGAAGTAATTAAAACTTGAGCGGCTTTAGCAACACTTTGTGTATCTATGCAAGGCTGACCACCTGCCTTCTTGAACGTCTTAAGCGCTTGCTCACTCGGGTCAAATCCACAAACTTCAAATCCTGCTTTAATCAAATTGTTGGCCATGGCTGAGCCCATAATGCCAAGACCAACGACACCGATCCGTTTGAATTTGGAAGAACTCGTTAAAGAACCGATGGAACTAGACTTTGTTTTACTAGTTTTGACGGATTGGGAATTTGTTGTGACCTTGGTGTTCATTTGATCTCCATATGTTAGATGGGCGTAAGTCTACACACAAATTGAGTCAATCGAACAGTTGTCATGACAAAATTAAGCCCAGAGGCACTTCTGAATGTCACATATAAAACCACTGTAAATGTAAGAAAATTGCAGACTGAAATAGGGCAAAAATACCCATTAAGTCCAGTCATATTTTGGCTGATTTGATCACCCAGCCTGGCACTGCAGCAAGGCCACTTTAGGGGAAATACCAATTGTTTTAGATCAACCGATCACCTCCAATAGCTCAGTGAATATCAAACGGCATCAAACGGTCTAAAAAAACAATGCCCACTGCCCACTGACTTGTAAGTTTTGTTCAAACCGATTACGGAGGCTGTTGATTCAGCGCAAAAAGCAACCACTAACAACTTATAACCGAGTTGCTCGCCCATGAGGTCTATTTAATTACTTATTTATTAAATTTCCTAGTTCTATGTGCGAATGACGACTTGCTTTATAGCCCATTCATCTCTACTTTGTTTAATATTCTGGAGTCAAACATGCAAGCAACTATTAATGGACTTAGTACCCATTACGAAATCTCGGGTGAAGGACCTTGGATAACTTTATCCCACTCTCTAGCTTGCTCATCTGAGATGTGGAAACCACAAGTTGAACTGTTAAAGAAACATTTCACTGTTCTATGCTACGACACCAGAGGTCACGGTAAAACTGAAGCCACCAAGGGTCCATATACTTTGGAACAACTCGCTGACGATGCGCACGCACTACTACAACATCTAAAAATTGATAAAACGCATTGGATGGGACTCTCAATGGGGGGGATGATTGGTCAAGTACTCGCAATTCGCCATCCGGAATGCTTGGATAAAGTGATCATTGCAGACAGCACGGGAAAAGCACCTCCGAATGGTGTCGCAATGTGGGGCGAGAGAGCCCAATTAGCACGGGACAAGGGAATGGCCGCTTTGGTTGAACCAACACTGGGTCGGTGGTTCACTGAGCCCTTTCACTCATCACATCCACAGGTTCTGAAAGAGATTGGAGCACTCATTGCTGCAACTCCCGTTGAAGGCTACGCCTCTTGTTGCACAGCCATTGGATTAATCGACAACTTAGAGGGAATAAAGAAACTCCATCACAAAGCACTTATCTTGGTTGGCGATCAAGACTTTGCTACGCCTGTTGCCGCGTCAGAAGCAATTCATCACAACTGGGTGGGATCAAAGCTAGTTGTAATCAAGGATGCTGCACACCTGTCCAATCTTGAGCAAGAAAAAACATACAACGACTCTATTTCTCAATTCTTAATTGGCTAAATACCTAAAGGAATATACGTAGACCAAGGCGATATTTGTTCTATTATCATGCGAAAGCCTAATAAGTGATTAAATATGTTTCACTTGAATTTAAGTGTCAACAATTCCACACAGGGTTTGTTGACTACCATGTCTTTTTGATCTCGCACGAACTTACCCCTCCCCCCTCTTCAAAACAGGAGTTAACGCAATGAAAAAAGTGTTTCTTAAATCTGCATTGATCTTAATGAGTGCTTGGAGCCTTCAGGCGCAAGCAGCTGATAAAGTCAAGGTCGGTATTTTGTTACCCCTTACTGGAACCTTTGCAGCCGTTGCAGACACCCAGAAAGAAGGTGCTTTACTAGCTATTGACGACGTAAACAAACGCGGGGGGCTCAACATGCCCGGCGGTAAAGTAGAAGTAGAGGGAATTGTCGAAGACGATGAGGCCAAACAAGATGTAGGCGTTCGTCGTTACCGCTACATGAGAGATGAGGGGATTAAAGGACTGGGGGGGCAAACATTTGCACCACTTGCTTATGCAATTAATGCACTCGTCGGAAAAGATCCACTTCCGTACTACCCAGTTTGTGTAATGTCTAAGGAAGCTTTCCAAAAAGGCAAACTCTCAGATACCACCTTCGCAACCGCATATAGTCCTTGGACAGTGGGCTGGATGGCTGGTTACTCAGCAGTAAAAACGTTAGGTAAGAAGAAAATATTTTTCCTAGCTAGAGCTGATAGCTTTGGTTGGGATATTAGGGACGGTGTTTACGCAGCAGCTAAACAGTACGGCGCAGAAATTGTGGGCTACGATGAAGTTTCATTAGGAACTGCGGACTTTACTACGGTACTTCAAAAAGTACGCGCTGCCAAACCCGATGTTTTCATTTCAGCTCAATTTGCAGCAGATGCAGTCGCACTTTTAAAACAAGTCCAACAAATGGGACTTAATAAAGAAACGACTATATTTAACGCTTTTATAACCAACGTAGTTGCAAAGGGACTTCCACCAGAAGCTCTTGAGAATGTTTATGCAATGCACTACTATTATTATGACTTGGCTGGGTTTGCCGACAAGGAAGTTGCCAAATCGTCCAAGGATTTTGCGGACAAGTACAAAGCAAAATATGGACATCCACCTGACGCCTATGCAGCAATTGCTTACATTGGATATACGGAGATGATGCGTGGATTTGAGGAAGCTAAATCTTTTGATCCCATCAAGGTAGCAGCGGTAATGCGCGCACAAGACGGCAAATTTAATACCCTCAAAGGCCCAGCTCGATGGCGCGAAGACCATGCGGCGGAGTATAAATATGCTGCATTTTTGGTCAAAGGAAAAGGCGCCAAAGATCGCAAAAACGAATGGGATCTCTTCAGTGTTATCAACGGCTTAGGCGGTGAGGAGGTAATGCCAAACCTCAAATCACTGGGCTATTAAGTCTTAATTAATTACAACCTAGAAAATTCCGTGATAAGCACTACTAAATCAATCATTTTGGAGGCCAAAGGTGTTAGCAAATCCTTTGGCGCGATGACTGCAGTTAACGAGGTCAACTTCGCACTAAAAGAACACGAGGTAGTTGCTATATTAGGCTCCAATGGAGCGGGTAAAACTACGTTCTTCAATCTCCTCACTGGTCTATTTGCTCCTTCACAAGGATCAATACACTACAAGGGGGAGGAGATCACATCCTATTCACCTGCACAAAGGGTTGCAAAAGGTATTACCCGTTCATTTCAGCTCACATCAACATTTGATACGTTGAGTGTGATTGATAACTTGGTTTTAGCTTATTACAGATCTGTTAACAAGGGATCTCTTTGGTCACTCTTTACGACTAAAACGCGTAGTCTCCAAAACTCTCCAGCAATACTACAAGCGCTAGAGACCTTTGAGCTTTTAGAAATCCAAAACCGAACTGTTCAAAGTTTGAGTTTGGGCGAAAAAAGGAGACTTGAGATTGCAATGGCAATTACAGCTAGCCCCGAAGTGCTCCTATTGGATGAACCACTTGCAGGTCTTGCAGAAACGGAAATCAAAGGCGTTTTAAGTGTGTTGCGCAAACAATTTGGAAAACAAACCATATTGATTGTCGAACATAAAATTTCGCATATCCAAGACTTTGCAGAACGCTTAGTAGTTATGCATGAAGGTCGGATTATTGCAGAGGGTGGCTACGAGGAGTGTATGCAACACCCAGAGGTAAGGCGGAGTTATTGGCAAATCGATGATTCAATTTCAGAGACCTCGACTGGAGGGGGTTGGGGTGCTCACGTCCTAGCCTAAGCTCCAAGCCGCTCTAAGCTCCTAATATCCTAGTGAAATGCTTTTACAAAATTCCATGACAGCCTCACAAACAACTCTTGAAGTTAAAAATTTGAACGTATCTCGCGCTCAAGCTCACGTACTTTTTGATATAAATATGCACCTAAGAGCACGAGAAATAGTTGCCTGTGTGGGCAGAAATGGTGCGGGCAAATCAACATTGCTTAAAAGCATCGTTGGGTTCTTAAAAGTCGATAGCGGCTCCGTTGTTGGACTAGGAACCACTTTAACGGGACAAAAACCTTACGCGGTTGCACGTATGGGTGTTAAGTACGTACCGCAAGATAAAAGAGTCTTCTCAGAACTGACCGTACGCGAAAATTTAGAGCTAGGCAGTTACGCAAGTGCAGACTACAACTGGGACCCTGTAATTACTTTTTTCCCAAAACTCAAAATACTTATGGACCGAAAAGCGGGTCATTTGAGTGGGGGGGAACGTCAGATGTTAATGATCGGTCGAGCCATATTAGGGAATCCTCAAGTCATCCTAATTGATGAACCCACAGAGGGTCTATCCCCAATGATTGTTCAGCACTTAAAGCATGTATTCACTGAACTTAGTAAGCGTGCGTCAGTTTTGATAGTTGAACAAAATTTACCCCTTGTATGCTCTATTGCTGAGCGTGTTTATGCAATAAAGGAAGGTCGGATGGTTGCCGAATTAGTTGGCGACATGGTAACTCCGGCTAACTGTGAAAACTATCTTTGAGCTAACAAATTCATGATTAACTCTATTCGTTGGTGGCGTACTATATTAATCGTTTTTGGAGCGCTTTGGGTGGCCTCCAGGTTTACCCCCCTACCCTTTATGAACGAGATATTGATCTTCTCAATATATACCATCGGCTGTAGCTTTTTGCTCGGTAGAGTTGGATTTATATCATTTGGTCAACCAGCCTACCTAGCCGTGGGCGCATATGGCACTGCTTTTTATCTATCCTATTTTGGAACGAACCCCTATATCGGTATCTTGATTGGAGTTCTAAGTGGATTGGTGTTTGCTGCGATCATCGGCCTTTTATTTGTGAGACTTAGAAGCGATTATTTTGCCCTGGTTAATCTAGCTTTAGCAGTTATTATTTTCTTTATCTTACAAAAGGTTCTTGCAGAAATTACAAAGGGTGATAATGGACTATGGTTTTTAACCAATATAGACGCAACGCCTGTATTTAATCTTACTCGCCCCAGCGAATTTTTTAATTTCTGCTTGCTCCTTGCTGTCTTGGTATGGGCCTTATACAAATACATTGATGACACCCTCTTTGGTGCATGTTGTTTGGCAACTAAAATAAATGAGACTAAGCTTCAATTCATTGGCTACGATAATTACAAAATTCGTTTATTGGCCTTCATCATTGCAAATACAACGACAGCACTAGCGGGGACGCTTTACGCGGTTTACTCTGGTTTTGTAAGCCCAGAGATGACAAGCGCTGCTCGATCGGCTGATCCAGTGGTTGTAACAATTTTGGGCGGCGTCGGATCCATATGGGGGCCACTTGTGGGAACTATTGCCTACACAGGGCTGAGGGATGTTGCAAGTAAATTTATTGGCAACTGGGAATTATTGGTTGGATTAATTCTTGTACTGGTGATGATGACCAACTCTGTCGGTTTATCAGGAACGATTGAGGCCTGGGGACAAACTTTAGCGACTCGGATTCGAAAACTATTTGGCTTGTCAACTGAGATCCCCAAATCTCATTAATTCAAATTTAAAAAATTAGTTCAATGCGCCCGTAAAAACTATGACCTTACAACTATTAATCTCTGGAATCATTTTCGGTATCAGTTTATCTAGCATTTATTTTCTGATCTCCGTTGGACTCTCGCTGTGCTTTGGCATCATGCGTGTCATAAGTTTGGATCAATTCCTATATTACTCATTAGGCGCCTATTTTGCATATACTGTGAGTTTACTTACACAAAATCTATGGTTAGGGATTTTGGCCGGGACAGTCGTGGGGGCACTAATTGCATGGCTGGTTGAGAGACTTATTTTTAGAAAGATATACGAGCGTGAGATTACATTCAGTATGATTACCTCTTTTGGAATATTGCTCGCTGGCATTGGACTTATCAAAAGCTTTTGGGGACTGGTTCCGCGGCCTGTTCAAATGCCACTTGGTGAACAATTTAATTTATTGGGAACCGAAATTCCAGTCTATCGTCTGCTTGTAATCCTCATCGCTGCACTTGTGTACTTGGGAATTTGGCTATTCCTTCACAAAACGATCATTGGTAAAGCAATCCGCGCTAGCTTGGAGGATACGGAACATGTTGAAGGACTTGGCATCAACGCATCGCAACTCTTTACTATTACCTTTGTAATTGCCGGTGCCTTATCAGCTTTAGCAGGTGGCATTTACGCGCCTCTCATAATGGTCGAACCCTACATGGGGTTGGAGATCTTAGCCTTTGTATTTATGGTGGTAATTATCGGTGGACTGGGTAGCATTAAAGGCACCCTTTACTCATCACTTCTGGTAGGACAAGTTGTATCTCTAGGCTCCCTCATCTATGCACCACTCGCAATAATGGCGCCTTTTGCAGTAATGTTACTTATCTTGTTGGTTAGACCAACTGGCTTATTTGGTGGCGCCATTACCAAATAAGCAATGCGTGTTAGCGAGTATCAAAAATTAGGTTGAAACTGGGATCTGTAAAGATTAGAGATCCCCTCACCTGTTTGTATCATTACGCCAGGTCGCGACTGTATGTGGTCAAGTAGTTTTTCAAAATATCCAATTCTATGGGCTACTCCAGTTACATAAGGATGTACGCTGATGGCCATCACCCTTGGAATAGTTGCACCCTCAGTCCAAAGTCGCTCGAATTGATCAATCCCTCTTAAAAGCATTTCCTCTGATCGATTATTCTGTAAAAGCATCATTGGAATATCGTTTAACTCAACTGTATAGGGCACCGATAGCACTGGCTTTGGTTTTGCATTAATCCACACGGGTTGATCATCTAAAACCCAGTCTGCAACGTATTCAATACCGCAAGCGGATAAGGCGTCTAAGGTATTGTCGTCCTCAGTTAGTCCCGGACTCTCCCAACCCACAGGAGCCTTACCGCAAAACGACTTAATCGTGTCGACTGTCTGTTGTATAGCCTCTTGCTGATTAGGCAACTTATGCATGGGGCCTTGGACAAAGCCATGCCCCATGATCTCCCATTGCTTAGACAGAGCAGCCTCAACAACCCGGGGATATGAATTGCAGACTATTCCATTTGTTGCCATCGTAGGCACGATTGATCTTTGGTTAAGAGCATCAAAAATCCTCCAAAAACCTGCACGCATTCCGTACTCATGCCACGCCCAATTTGGTAAGTCAGGTTGGAGGGGTTGCCCCATGGGTGGACTTAGTACAGTGCGGGGCATTGCACGCTCGATGCTCCAGTGTTCAACATTAACAATTAGCCAAACTAAAATCCGAGCATCAGTGGGCAATTTGAAAACTGGACGATCCACTATAGCCGCGTAGGGAGCTCTGTCACTTAAAAGATTAGTCATGTTGAAATAAGATTTAAAAAACGGTAAACAAATAAAAATCTAAATGGTACTAGCTTTTTGCTATCCTTTGTCTGTGTAAGCTGGCATTCTGCCAGCATTGATTGCCTCCTCGGCCGAGAAATTAAGTTCAACTTTAATCCCGTTAACAGGCTCACGCATGAAGAGTTGATAGAGATTTGAATTATGAGCCTTGCGCTCACTAAAGTCTATCCCACGTTTTGTTAATCGATCAACAAACTCAATTAAACCATCACAGTTAAAGCAGACATGATCAATTCGCCCTGAACCTAGCGTTTGATCATTTGTAGTCGGCCCCGTA
Organism: uncultured Burkholderiales bacterium; assembly: GCA_903896615.1. Taxonomy (GTDB): domain Bacteria; phylum Pseudomonadota; class Gammaproteobacteria; order Burkholderiales; family Burkholderiaceae_C; genus Limnohabitans. Next base: position 30,701 of record CAITYM010000089.1, on the reverse strand, counting down.
CCCTTGTCACTTGGCGTTTTTAGGTACATATTTTGATGATCCGAAAAATTAGCTTTACCTATATGCAAAACATCTTGATCCCCAATGTAGAGCCAGTGGACGGGGAATCCAAACTCTGGGTGTTCTCCACTGCGAAACCCAAGATTTTCACAAAACCAGTCACGCGTAGCATCGGGATCATGCGTCAATATTAGGATGTGCTCCATAAATCTGAGTCCCATGAGTTGCTCCTAATAGGGTATAAATTTGGCAGTAATGACGACAATATATATTAGAGTTAAATTCTAATCTATCATGTCCATTAAGGCATTACTGAGACACCAAGGAGAAGGGAAAATACCTAAATATTTGAGACTCGCATGAAAATAGATTTATTCGTTTATGGAACGCTTCGTAAGGGCCTTCGACTGCACCACCACCTGCGCGGGGCAGTTTATAAGCACGATGCACGCACCAGGGGACGCCTCTACGATATTGGTACGTACCCTGGTCTTTTAATCGATTCCAGTGCTGACTGGGTAACAGGGGAAGTTTTTGAAGTCGATGAGCAACTTGTCTCGCTTTTAGATCAAGTTGAGGGCTATAAGCCAGACTCAAGTGTGCATTCAGAATATTTAAGGAGGGAGATTAGCGTTTATAACTTTCATCATAAAGAGTTAAAAGTAACTACATATATCTACAACCGCCCTGTAATGGGCCTGAGCTTAATTGGTTCAGGTGACTACAAAAAATATCTGGACAATCAGTCGTCACACTTTTAATATGTCCGTTACTCCAATAGCCCACACTTTCGAAGCTTTTTAACAAGTAATTAAAAATGAAATTTAGAACATTTTTGGTTACCCCTTTGCCTTGAATTTCTGATGACCTTCCCTTAGAATACATGCTAATTGAGGAACCTTTCGTGATTAAAGCATTTGGTTATTTTTTTACTGTATTTGGAGCCTTAAATATGTTTTACGGCTTTTGGGAAACCTATTCCCGATTTCCAAGTATCAAAGCAGATAGCGTCATGCGGATTGTTGCTAGTGCAATTTGCATGATTGCTGGTGTCATCTTAATTAGCATTATCAAACCTAAAGATCCGATGGAGAATGTGCCAAAAATTTTAGGTGATATCTAATTGTGTATCCAAACAAGCAATAGCAATAAAGTGCTTTCCGTTTATTAAATTAACACCCATTTTTTTGAATTGCATCGCTAAGTTTGAATTTAATTAAAGCCAAGCCTTTTCGCCATCCTTCTAATTTGGATTACAACTCTAAAATGACCTCACCTCGCATTGCACTCATTCATGCAACCCCTTTGGCTGTTCCTGCAATCAATGATGCATTCAAAAGAATTTGGCCCGAGGCACTTTGTCAAAATCTGCTGGATGACACGCTATCTCAAGATCTTGCACTTGAAGGTCAGTTAACTCCTGCAATGGTCCAGCGTTTCATGGACCTATCGCATTACACCCTGCGGGCGGGATGTGAAGCCATACTTTTCACCTGCTCCGCTTTTGGCGCTGCAATTGAAGCCGTTGCAAAAGTAAGTGGTGTCCCGACTCTTAAACCAAACGAAGCGATGTTTGAACAGGCATTGGCTTTAACAGTTGAGGGAAAAACACTTCGAGTTGGTCTTATTGCAACGTTTAATCCATCAATAGACTCAATGTCCTTAGAGCTAAGGGATTTAGCGACAAAGCGGGGCGTAAATATTGAACTCTATACGGTATTTATCCCAAACGCTATGCAAGACCTAGCCAATGGCAATGCACAACTACACCACGACTTGATAGCGCAAGGCGCTGCTTCGTTACCGACGTGCGACGTTATTTTATTAGCTCAATTCTCAATGGCTGCTGCACAACCCACAGTCTGCACTAAATTACTTCCTTTAAAAACACCCGTTCTCTCAAGCCCAGATTGTGCGGTTACAGCCCTTCGCGCTGTAATTGCAAAATAGCTGTTAAGAAAAACTTAATTTTTCGACAATCTCACCCTGTTCCCTGTTCCCTGTTCCCTGTTCCCTGTTCCCTGTTCCCTACTCTCTATTGCACATCCAATACTATGTCAACTAAACGCGTTCCATACACAAACTTAAAAAGCTTTATTGAGTCTGCTATGGTGGCCCTTAAATTGCCCCAAAATCACGCAGCTACAGTTGCAGAATACATGGCCAGTGCTGATCTCCAGGGCTCTGACGGTCACGGTGTAATTCGCCTCCCGCAATACACACGCCGCATTTTGGCTGGCGGCGTGAACACAAGCCCGAATATCACCATTGAGTCTGAGCGAGCGGCAACCGCCCTTATCAACGGTGACAACGGAATGGGGCATGTTGTCATGAAATTTGCGACTGAACTTGCCATCAGAAAAGCCAAATCGTCCGGTATGGCATGGGTAGGCTCACGGCTGAGCAATCATGCTGGGCCTGCCTCCCTTTACAGTCGAATGGCCCTAGATCACGACATGGTGGGGCTTTACTTTGCGGTTGGCAACGCTAATCACTTGCCCGCATGGGGTGGGCTAGACATGCTTTTGTCAACCAACCCCATATCTGTAGCGGTCCCTACTCACAAGGAAACTCCAATTGTTCTAGACATGGCGACCACTGTTGCTGCTTACGGTAAAGTTAAAGCTAAAGCCCAAAAGGGTGAAATGATGCCAGAGGGCTGGATGATCGACTTTAACGGGCAACCACTCTTAGACCCTAAACGCAGTGAAGAAGGATTTCTCCTGCCTATAGGAGGCTACAAGGGCTATGGACTATCGCTCATTGTTGGTATCTTGGCTGGAACGCTCAATAATGCAGCTATGGGTAGGGCTGTCATCGACTTCAATCATGACGATTCAAGTGTAACCAATACAGGACAAGCCATTGCAATTATTGATCCTGCTGCGTTTGGTGACACTCAAGCATTTAAAGATCGAGTAGATCAGTTGATTGGAGAATTGAAAGCAAGTAAGAAAATGCCAGGCGTAGAACGTATATGGTTACCCGGTGAGCAAAGTGCATTAAAGTGCGTTGACTACACAAGAAACGGTATTCCGATCAGCGAAGGCCTTGAGACTCAACTAAACAAGGTCTCTGAACAGCTCAATATTGCAAGATTGTTTTAAAACAAAGCCTTATTATTTAAATAATAAATACAGGATATAGGAATTATGCAAACTTCAATTACTAGGCGACATTTAATTCAAGGTTCCCTGGGTGCAGCAATGTCGCAACTTTGTCTACCGACTGAGGCAGCGAGTGATCAGACTGCCAAGGAGAACACAGTAAAGGAGAGTTTCACTAAGGACACGCTCAGCAAAGATTATCCCAACAAACCCATCAAGCTCATCATTCCATTGGCTGCGGGAAGCGCAGTTGATAGTGCAGCAAGAATCGTATTACAAAAAGTATCGCTGAGTTTAGGAGTTGGTATAGCAATTGATAATCAACCAGGAGCGGCTGGCCTAATAGGAGCTGACCATGTCGCTAAATCAACACCGGACGGTTATACGCTTGGAGGATTTAACGACAGTATCATGACTGTACTACCTAATTTACAACCCAAAATGCCCTGGGACATTTTGCGGGATTTTGATCCTGTTTCCTTAGTAGCTACTGTTGAATGGGGATTGGTTGTCCCAACTGAGTCAAGCATAAAAACCGTGGCTGATTTGATCGCTAAAGCCAAACGTAGCACATCACCCCTAACTTTTTCATCAGGCGGCAACGGCAGTCCCCAACACATCTCAATGGAACTGTTCGCAAACCAAGCGAAGATCAACATGTTGCATGTGCCTTATAAGGGGGCAACTCAGGCAGCGGTGGCAGTAGCTGCTCAAGAAGTGGACGCGGCTTTCATAGGGCTTGCAACTGTTACAGCTTTAGCTAAAGCCGGCAAATTACGTATCATCGCTGTATCGACTCCAACCCGATTACCCCAATTTGCAGACATACCCACGGTTTCAGAATCAGGGCTTGCTGGTTTTGAATTCAACTCCTGGTTTGCGTTGATGACGCCTAGTGGCACGCCTAAGAGTGCTATCAAAATCCTAGATACCGAAATCAATAAAGCACTTAAAGACAAATCAGTGATTGACCAGTTGATCGCTCAAGGCCTAACTCCAAGGGGAATTAACGCGGGTGAATTAGGTACTATGCTTAAGATACAACTAAGTAGATACCAAACTTTGATAAAGCAGGCCGGTATTTCTGCAGACTAACAAGAACACGTGTTCAAAAAATTTGAACGCATCTAATAAGTCTTAAAACGACTCTAACCACAGCAAGGAAAAAAGAGTGAGTCAGCAACTCAAAAAAAACATCGTAGCAGTACTACTAATCTGTTGCCTCCCCTTTGCCAGGGCTGAATCTTTGAAATGCGTTAGCCACTATGAGTCTTACCGCAATAAAATAAAATATGCTGGAACAGAGTCATATACCGAAATTATTGAATACGAGAAAAACAAACCACAAGTTATCAAAACAACAGTAAACGGCAAACTTATAGCTAAAGATGTCTCCCAAGACACAATAGATGGCCAAACAACAAATTACTCGAACAATAACAATGTCTTGGTTAGAACTTCAGTCATTATTACTGACCAAAACCTATTCTCGACTCTTTACGCCCAACACATCAGGAATCAAGGCGGAGGAGAGCTTAGCAAAGAGATCAGAACTGCAGACTTAGAGATCAATCTAATTACGGGCGCAATGATTAGAACCTCTACCATACAAACTCAGCGTGAAAAATATTTCACTATCGCCGAGGGTACTTGCATCAGAAACTAAAATCAAACCCAAGAATATGTTCAGCGTAATTGGACTGCAAATCCTCTAGCAACTGCAGGGCGCAACATCATCAGTTGGAACCACCGGTTCACATTAGGATAGTCCTGTAAATCAATTTGATGTCTTGCATGTCTCCAAACCCAGCCAAGAATTGCGAAATCAGCAATCGATATTTCTCCAGCAAAATAGGTGTACTCTGCGAGTCTTTGATTCATTACCTTATAAAGGCGTTTGGTCTCAGCCATAAAGCGGTTCAATGCATACGCTTGATCTTCCCTATTTTCCAGACCAACAAAGTGATGGACCTGCCCGGGTATAGGACCAAACCCCCCCATTTGAAACATCAACCACTCAAGCACTGCAATGCGTGCATTGGATTTAGAAGGTAAGAACTTTCCTGTTTTTTCAGCCAAATAAATCAAAATAGCCCCAGATTCAAATACCGAAATGGGCCCTCCCTCTGGTCCATCCGAATCAATAATGGCTGGAATTTTGTTATTGGGACTGATCGCCAAAAAATCAGCACTAAACTGCTCGTTCTTGGTTATATCAACGATATGAACACTGTAATCAAGACACATCTCCTCAAGTGCAACAGAGATCTTGCGACCATTTGGGGTATCAAATGCAAATAATTGTATGGACATATAACTAACCTATTAAACATTAAACATTAAACATTAAACATTGAAACTCAAATATTGAAATAATTGAACAACCACAATTTTAAATCACGAGGATAAGTTAAAGTATTTAGCGGGTTTTAATAATTCGAAGAAGATCTTCTCGTAGCCTGCTTAAGGGACGATCCCAACTCCCAGCCTTTTCCTGTCGGTAGAGTTTGGTATTTTGGTACCAGGGCGTCACGTCTTTCTCTAAAAACCACCGCCAATCTGCAACAAAGGGAATTAATGCACAAGTCGGTTTACCCATTGCACTGCAAAGGTGGAGCGTGGAGTTATCCACGCTTATAACCAAATCACATGCGCCAATGAGTTCAGATAGTCCATTAATATCGAAAAAATTATCAATCTCTTTGTATTGATGAATATCGCTAAAAAAATCAGGAGTAGATGAAGTAACTTTAGAAGCACCCGTTTCAATTGCAGTTCGACGCTCGTAGTTTTCCTGATTTACTTCATCTATCTCTACTTGTACATCACCATATTGCAAATTAATCAATTGAACTTCAAGTCCATCAAATAAAGTCATTAATGTCTTTAACGCTATGGAGCGTCTAGTCCCCGTTTTTTGGTTAACGCTTTGCCAGGAAATCCCGACTCGCAGTTTATTTGGTCCCTTTAGGGTTTGATCAGTTGTTTGAATAACACTAATCCCGCCAAGGTCAGAGAAGTACTCTCTAATTCTTAGTGAATTTTTTTCATTCAACACCTTCAAATAAGGGGAGCTCCATTTTCCCCATTGCTGCGACTGGGGTTCGTCAATTCCTAAGTAATAGAGTAAACTAGCAAGCCCTATATGCGCGTCATATTCATTTTCATTTGTATCCTCCCATGCCCCAATGATGCGTATATTGGGGTGAGTAGTAAATGAGTTATTTAGCAACTCATGCAACCTAGGATCAAACTTAGCGATAATTTCTTTAGAAGAAAATTCGGGATGCCTTAAGAAATTAGCGAAAAATATTTCATTTCCTAATCCGTGTTCATTCCATACCAAAATACGCTCAGCCTTTATTGCCCTTGTTAACTGAGGCTTAGTGGTTATCGGAGCGTAACCTCGGTTTTCGGGTAGTCGAAGTCTTTGTTCGTATCCAATAAGTCCGTTTTTTAGATCCCCTCTTGTTAGCTGAATAATTGCAATATTCCATCTAACATCAATTGAACTTGGCAAGATCGATAAAGCCTTCTGGTAACAACTCAAAGCATTGTCAAAGAGATTAAAGCGTTGATAGAGTAGTCCCTTATTGTAAAGAGCATGAAAGAAATTTGGATTAATTCGCAGTGCCATTTCAAAACAAGCTAGAGCCTTGTCCCAAACCTCACGCTCAAGAAACAGACTGCCAAAATTGTTATAAGTGAATGCATTTTCCGGATCAATTGCCAAAGATCTTTTAAACGATTGAGAGGAATCATCGTATCGCTTTAACTCCTTGAGCACACTACCTCGACTATCGTGAAAATACGCAATGCTTGGATCGAGTTCAATAGCTTGTTCAAAATCTTTCAAAGAAAAGGGCAAGCTACGCAAGTTTAAAAGAAGATCGCCTCTGTTATTGAAATAATAAGGGTTAAGGTGATTGATTAAAATTGCTTCGTTATAAGCATGAAGGGCCTGCTCTACCTCCCCTAATCGCTTGTGAATATTGGCCTTATTGAAAAAAGCCTCATGATGATTTATATCTAATAGAACGGCACGGTTATAACTGTCTAGTGCAATTGAAAGATCAATGTTGGTTTTAGCTTGCAACTCTAAAAAACAACCAAGTTCATAGTGCACCTGTGCAGTTGCCCTCGGCTGCGAAGCAGCTTTACTGAACCAAACACAGGCCTCTGATAACAATTCACGCCTTGCTGCAATACGGCCAAGGTACGTAAGAGCATCAAAATTATTAGGATCAGCGTCAGCGATCTGCTGAAAAGCAAGTTGACTTGCACCTAAATCACCTATCTCGTATAGCTCAATTCCACGCGTGAGTAATTGTTGTAAGTTCAATTTTTTAGGTAAATCAAATAGGGTTGATTGAGATTTGTATAAGTAAATTTTCTCTGCACTGGAGACTTTGGTTAAGTGTTTCCGATGATATTTGGCTTCATAAAATCTGGTAACGTAACTCAATCAGGTCACGTAGGTAACCTGCATAAGCATCCCAAAAGGTTCTATTATGGGTTATTTCAAACCCTAATCATTACCTAACACCACAATACAAGTTGCCAAGGATCCCAGCTCATGAGTTCTCAATTATGCTCAAACTTTAACAAATCAGCCACCGAGGATCGTCGCCAGTTTATCAAATGGTTAAGTGCTAGCCCGCTACTTTCCCTTGCGCCTATTGGGAGCGCTGTTGCTGAGAGTTTTGTAAAACGCGCTGATCCAGCGGTTTGGCCCGATGAACTTCCCCCTGACTTGATCACAAGTCCTAAGGACGCGGTTAACGTATTTGACTTTGAGCCAGTAGCATTTAGAAATGTACCCCACGCCCACTTTGGTTATATGGCATCTGGTGTTGATGATGAGGTCACGCTTAGAGCCAACCGATCGTCCTTCCAAAAATTCCCACTTCGTCCCAGGCGCATGCGGGATGTCTCAAGTATTGACATGTCAGTTAGCTTATTTGGCACCCATTGGCGAACCCCCATCATCCTAGCGCCAACGGGTGGCAACAAGGCATATGACCCAGAAGGTGAAATCGCTGTGGCAAGAGCTGCCAAGGCCAGAGGACATCTAAATGTTCTATCTTCAGCAGGTGCCTCCTCAATTGAAGATGTCATTGCCGCAAGAGGGGGAGAGACCTGGTTTCAACTCTACGCTACCTCTAGCTTAGAAGTTGCAAAGAATGTCGTACGCAGAGTGGAGCGGGCTGGCTGCCCCGTCTTGGAGATTACGATTGATCGAAACGGGGGTCGCAACCAAGAAACATTCCAAAGACTCAAACGTATGGACCCCAGAGTTTGCTCGTCCTGTCATATTGATGGACCAGGAAGCATCAAGGAGCGGCCCAACTATGACGGCATCGATACTAAAGACATGAAGAGTATGCAATCTGCAAATATGACTTGGAATTTTGTCAAACAAATGCGTGATACAACTAAGATGAAAATTATTCTAAAAGGCGTCCTCACGCAAGAAGATGCATTGCTTTGTATCAAATACGGTGTCGACGGCGTTCATGTCTCCAATCACGGTGGTCGAAGCGAGGATACTGGGCGAGGAGCGATAGAGTGTTTGCCAGAAGTAGCTAGGGCCATCAACAAGCGAATTCCCATTCTCTTTGATAGCGGCGTCAGAAGAGGATCGGATATATTTAAAGCCCTTACATTAGGAGCTAATGCTGTCTGCGTGGGTCGTCCCTACCTGTGGGGTTTAGGCGCATTCGGACAACCCGGTGTTGAGCGGGTCTTAGCCCTACTCGAGGAGGAACTGTCAGGGACAATGAAACAAATGGGTACTGCCTCAATAAAAGATATAAAACCAGAGATGGTTTACCGGGGTTAAGACTTCATTTATACTTTTTTACTCAAGTATTGAACTAAATCAGTAGTGAACTAGTGCTGCGTCTGCACATGATACGCAAGTAGATAGTGGTGTGCGTTTAAGGATATGCTCTAGCTGATCTTTCCAAAGTCTGGCAAGTCCAACCGTTCCATGGCCTAATGTTTTATCACTAGCCGGTATCAGGTAGTACTCTGCGTTAGTAATTCTTTTAAGCTCTCGCTCCATAACTCCGAGTTGAGGAGGGTTCCTCTCATCATCAGCAGAATTAATCGCAAGCACCTTAGCTTTTATTTTCTCCAGATCTTTAGAAGGGTTAAAGTTTTGAGAGGACTCCCACTTGTAGAGCAAATCATTGGCGTCCCCATCATTCCAGTCGCGCCCTAATCGATCGACAAAGGCATCTGCACTCCCCCGTGTATCACCCTTCGTTTGTAGGGCCTGAGTCCCACCATTGGTGGCAACACTAAAGAAAATTGATACACGCTTGACGCCCTCTGGCTGCTTGGAATATTCGCCGTTGTGCCAATCAGGATCGTTTCTAATAGCATCAATCAATAACCTCCTAAGCATCCAATTGCGACCTGACATCTCAATAGGCATGGAAGCCATTGGGACCAAAATATCCATATAGTCCGGATAATCAATCCCCCACAACCACGTCTGCATTCCTCCCATTGAGTTACCCATAACCAGCCTAAGGTGCTTTACATTTAAGCCGTCGTGGATCATGCTGTACTGAGCATGTACGACATCTGAATAATCAAAATGTGGAAACTTCATTCGAAGTCCATCTGATGGTTTGCTAGATTTGCCAGCAGCAATGGAGTCGGGCAAGATAATGTAATATTTATTGGCATCAAGGACTTGCCCTGGACCAAAAAGCTCTCCTGCAAATGCGGGATTTAAAAGTGATTGACTTGAGGAAGTAGTTCCGTGTAAAACGACAACCGGTATCCCACTTGCACTACCCAGCGTTTGATACCCAATATTTAGCTCGGGCAATACTTCTCCAGTATGAAATTTAAAGTCTTTTAGAGTCCATACACCCTTAACAGGCTGTGGATAGTTTTGTGCAATTGCGAGAGGGCTTAAGAAAAAGGTAAATAAAAGAAAGGCAAGTAATGCAATATTAAAAACTCTTGCTGAATATGGATTTGGATAATTGTGATTTGCTTGCATTTAAAAATATTGCGTTAAGTAAAGTTGAAAACCGGAAAATTCACCATGAATCCTTTTTTCTATTTTAAGGCGTTCATTGTCGGGGTTAGCGAATACCCTGAGACATGGCCATCTGTAGCATCAAAACCAGTTTTTCACAGCTAAAAACAAGCATAATTCAACTTTATTCAGACATTGTTATCCCTAAGTTTGAATTTGAAATCAATTTCAAAACATACATTACTCACCCATATGAAACTCTTTTTCTCTTCCACCTCCCCCTATGTTCGTAAAGTAATGGTCTGCGCACATGAACTTGGACTGTCCTCCCAAATAGAGCTTTTACCTGCAAAGGCTAGCCCAGTTGAGCGAGATAAGTCTCTGGTTGATAAAAATCCACTCGGAAAAGTTCCCACACTGATTACTCACGAAGGAATTTCACTTTATGACAGCCGAGTAATCTGCGAGTATTTAAATGATATTGGCTCTGGCCATTTATTTCCCCAAGATAAGAGTCAAAAATGGGAAGCTTTAACCATGCAATCCTTAGGGGATGGGCTGTTGGACGCTGCACTACTTGCGCGTTATGAAACCTTTTTACGCCCTAAAGAATTGTGCTGGAATGAGTGGGTCAATGGCCAGATAGATAAAATTCAGTCCTCACTCACTTATTTTGAGTCACTAACTCTCGCGGATAAATTTCATATCGGTCAAATCACCCTTGCTTGTTCGCTTGGCTATCTAGACCTGCGCTTTGAGCACCTGAACTGGCGCCAATCACACCCTAAACTCAAAGCATGGTTCGAAGTCATAAGTCAGCGTGAGTCAGTAGCAAAACAATGGGCATTAGCAAGCTAGATTAAATATGAATATCAATCCAAACAGCGGTGGAATTGGCGCCCAGGTTCTAAATCAAGACTTATCACACCCTTTAAGTGATGATGATTTTGCTCAACTAGAGTTGGCTCTTGGTACTTACAGTGTTTTGTGCTTCCCATCCCAGCGCCTTAGCTCCACGCATCTAAAAGAATTCTCACAGCGCTTTGGAACTCTAGAGATAAATGTTGCCAATATGTTCCAAGATCGCGTACACCCTGAGGTGATGATACTGTCCAACAAAGTAGACGAACAAGGAAACCCGGTAGGTTTTAAAGATGCGGGTCAGGACTGGCATACAGATATGTCTTACAGCAAGGACATTGCTTTCTCAAATGTCTTATACGGCCTAGAGATTCCCTACCGCGATGGCAACCCACTGGGTAATACTGCTTTTTGCAGTACACGCAAAGCCTATCAAGCAATCCCAAATGATTTAAAAAACCGACTAAAAGGAATGACAGTTACCCATGATTTTTCAAAATTTTGGGACAACATGAGAACTCGCCCAGGAAGTCAGCGCCCCCCATTAACACCAAAACAACGCGCAGCAAAACCTCCCGTTGTTCATCCTATTTTCTTAAAACACCCCATAACGGGGGATACTGTGCTTTATGCAAATCCAGGCTACGCCATACGTATTAATGAACTCGACGCCAAAGAGAGTGACGAAGTTCTTGAAATTCTTTTTGAGATTCAACTTAGACCAGAATTTAGATATGAACACCGTTGGCGCGTAGGAGATGTCTTAATGTGGGACAACATTAGCTCAATTCACAATGCTGTGGCGGACTACATGCCCGATGAGCACCGCTACATACTTCGCTGTCAAGTAATGGCGGATCGTTATTTTCCACGAGGAACTAAGGGCATGGATGCTTGATAGTTTGTTTTCAATTACCTCCCTTTTTAAGGTATAAATTTTCAATACCTGAGTGTCTAACTTAGTCAGAGTTTACTTATTTATAGTTTCTTATGCCATATCCATCACTGCCATCAAAAAACCCAATTCAAAAAAGGCAATTGAGTCGATCACTATTATTTATCTCCTTAGTTTATCTAATCATAGTCGTACAGTTCTTGAGCACTGCTCACGCCGTGGAAGCCTACCCAAGTCGCCCTATTCGACTCGTTGTTGGATTTGCAGCAGGTGGACCAACTGATGTTATCGCTCGTGTGATAGCAAAGGAGATGTCTGAGACTTTGGCTCAACCTGTTGTTGTTGACAATAAAGCCGGTGCAAGTTCCATGATTGCCACGCGTGAGGTGAGAAATTCACCCGCAGACGGCTACACCTTACTGTTCTCATCGCTTGGTATGAATGTGAATCCAATTTTGCTAGGCGAAGCTGCTGGCTATAACCCGAAAACAGATTTCACACCCATCTCAAACGCAGCCAATCTTCCCTTGGTAGCTGTAACTGCCTATAACTCCCCCTTCCAATCGATGCAAGATTTACTGACTCTTGCAAAATCAAAGCCTGAAGCGGTGAGTTTTGCATCCTCTGGTAGCGGAGGATCAGGTCATCTAGCCGCAGAGTTACTAGCAACACTCATCAAACAAAAGATGTTGCACATTCCTTATAAGGGAAATGGACCAGCCCTTTTGGAGGTCATGTCTGGACGAGTAGACTTTATGTTTTATCCCATTATTGGAATCGCTGATAACGTGGCTGCAAAGCGAGTCAATATCTTGGCGGTCGGGACTGCAAAGCGTCTTCCCCAGTTCCCTGATAAGCCAACTATGTCGGAGATTGGATTTCCGGGATTTGAGGAAACAGCCCCTTGGGTGGGTATGCTTGCACCTGCAAAAACGGCACCCGCAATCGTCGACAAGTTGTACAGCGCAATGAATAAAGCACTGGCTAAGCCTGAGGTTCGTACTCAGTTAGCCAAACTTGGAGCTGTAGTTGTCGCAGACACCCCTGCTGAGTTTCAAGCCTTCCTAAAACGTGATTATGAGCGGTGGGAGAACGTAATCAAAGCAGCTGCAGTAAAAGCCGATTTAAATTAACTTTCAAACAACTTAATAAGCTCTTATTTATGAGATCCCCTATTCGCGCTGTCTCTATAGAAGAATTAAGGCAGAATGCCAAAAAAAAACTCCCTAAATGTATTTTTGATTTTTTTGATGGGGGAGCTGAAGATGAACTAACTCTGCTTGCTAACCGGCAAAGTTTCAAAGACACTCAATTAACGCCGCGTATTTTAAGGGGAGTGGAACATATTGACACGAGCGTTGATTTGTTGGGCCAAAAGTGTAGTCTTCCCATCGCAATTGCCCCAACAGGAGCGTTGGGCTACGGCAACCACGGAGCCGACTTGGCCCTTGCTCGGGGGGCGGCAGAAAGAGGACTTATCTATACCCTCTCTAGCTCTGCGACAACTTCGATTGAGCAGATTGCCAGGTTAGCACCCGGGCGACATTGGTTTCAAGCTTATATTTTGAAAAATAAGGATTTCTTTTACTCACTGATTGACCGAGCGCAAGCTGCTGAGTATGAAGGTCTTATGATCACTGTGGATTTGCCTGTTGGGGGCAAACGCGAGAGGGATAACAAAAATAAATTTGCTATTCCGTTTAACCTCAATGCAAAGGTTGCACTCGATTTTATGACTCATCCCATTTGGCTTGCACAGCTTTTTGCTAATGGAATTCCAGTGCTTGAGAACATGCTTGGTTTAGAGGGCGAACAAAGAAGCATTAACCAACTGGCCTCCTCGGTTGGACGCAACTATGACCCCTCGTTCAACTGGGATGATTTAAAACGAATTCGAGATTACTGGCATAAGAAACTTATTGTCAAGGGTGTCATGCATCCACAAGATGCAGTGCGACTGCTTGAGCTAGGATGTGATGCGGTCGTAGTCTCTAACCACGGTGGACGACAACTTGATACTGCAAGCTCAACGCTTAGTGCATTACCCGCTATTGTTAAGGCTATTGATGGTCGAATTCCGGTCTTACTTGACGGCGGAATTCGCAGAGGCAGTGACATCTTAAAAGCCATTGCCCTCGGTGCTCAGGGCGTTATGACAGGCCGAGCTACCTTATACGGTGCAGTGAGCTCTGGAGATGCAGGGGCATCGCATGCCCTGAGTATTCTCCAAGACGAGTTGGTTCGCACAATGCAACTATGCGGGGTATCACAAATTAGCGATATCAAATCGGACTTAATATTTAACCGAGAGCACACGCAATGAGATGGCTACGTTACTCTGTACAGGGGAAAATTTTCACGGGTTATTTGAAGGACGAGTGGCTGCACGCGGTTGAAGGTGCGCCTTGGGGAGATTGGCAAAAAATTAATATTACCCATGCTTTAACTGAGGTAAGAATAGAGGTCCCCGTGATTCCGCGGACCTTTTACGCAGCAGGGCTTAATTACGTAAAACATATCAAGGAGGTTGCACAATCGAAGGGGGAGTCTGCTGTCATCCCTGGCGCTGCAGATGTAGGATACCGTGCAGTAAATGCCCTTTTGCAGCACGATGGGGATGTAATTATCCCAGCAGACGCTGGGGAGAAAATTCATTACGAAGCAGAGCTAGTTGTTGTGATCGGCAAGGAGGCCAAAAACATTTCCGAGAAAGATGCACTATCTTGTATCTTTGGTTACACAATCGGAAATGATGTAAGTGAGCGTGATTGGCAAAAAGTAGACCGAACTTTTTTCCGTTCGAAAAACTGTGATACTTTTAAACCCATGGGGCCTTGGATTGATACGGATTTTAAAATTCAGGGCGCTAAAACACGTGTAACGGTAAATAACGTAGAGACAATTGAATTTGACACGGATGCGATGCTATTTGACATTGCAACCTTTATAAGTCGAACTTCCCGCTATGCAACCCTTTACCCTGGTGACGTCATGTGGATGGGCACAGACGGCACTTCGCCAAATATCAAGGGAGGCGATGTAGTTGAGATTGAAATAACGGGACTAGGGAAACTAAGAAACCGATTTATTAAAGCGACTGCTTAAGAAAACAATACGCATTACATTTTCATGCGATCATGTCCCCCTCCCATTGCTGGGGACATTGACTGAACAGGGAAATTAACTTCCACCTCGCCAGCATTGGTAAATTTAAATTTAATCTTCACACTCTCCCCTACTTTGAATGGGCTCTTTATACCCATTATCATCAAATGCATACCCCCTGGGGTTAACTCGATTGAACCGCTTGGGGGAATATCAATTGAAGCTATTTGACTCATCTTCATGACGTTTCCCTCCATCGTCATGGTGTGGAGTTGCACCTCTGAACCGGAGGGACTTGAGGCAGAGATCAATTTATCAGCAGCCCCAGTATTTTTGATCTTCAAAAATGCGGATCCAATTGATTGTCCTGCTACTGTCTCGCGTGCATAGGCTCCAGTGATTGATAGCTTACCCACCTCAGCAGACTGGGCAAATAGATTCGTCACCGATGTGGCAAGTATAAAAGTACTTAAGAAGAATTTAGAACAATACATTTTTTAGCTCCTATTGTTGGGGGAAAGTGAGGTAATAACGATACTATAGTTTAAGCATAATTTCTCTTCCTAAGTGACTTCTAAGGTTAGAGTGGATATGACTACCAAAATGAAATTTCTGGGCGCCTTGGGTGATTAGAATTAAATCTTTTTGATGACTTGGAAGCTCAATTTTCGTAAATGCCCTATTGAGTTGGACCGATTTGAACAGGTGGCCGGCTTTGCTCTCAAACATGATTACATTGGGCTTTAGCACCAACCGCTCATAATCGTTGGCATGTTTTGCATAATAGAAAAATGCGGTAAATAAAATAACGATTTCTAAACAAGAATAGGGAAGTATGAGGGTGGCGCCCATAAAATAAAATCCCAATCCAATAACCAATGAAACGAACGCCAGGAATAAAAAAATTCCTGCGAGTTGGTAAGGGGATATGGAACAATTTCTCTTTAGCAACCATTCCCACCCCGCATCAATTTTTTGAGCTACGATACTGTTTGGCATTGACAATAACCTACTTAGTTAAGCATCTATACTATTTGTATGAAGAAAATTTACTTTACTCTTTTATTCAGTATATTTTGCTACCAGTCAGCAGTTGGAGATACCGAATTAGGCCAGATAGCCCCAAATATTGATGGGAAATTAATCAACGGTCAACCCTTCTCGTTAAACGACAAAAGGGGCAAAGTCGTTCTCATCAATTTTTGGGCTAGCTGGTGTGAACCTTGCCGCGAAGAGATGCCACAAATTGAAGAATACTTACAAAAGAATAAATCAAATGGATTTGAAGTTCTTGCTATTAATCTAGATAAGCCATCTGGCTTAGATTCGGCTAAAAAGATTATGAGCAACTATTCCTTTCATTTTGCTTTAAAAAATGACATGAATTACTCGGGACTTGGTTACATCTGGCGTTTACCGAGCACATTCATTATTGATAAGAAGGGGATTGTTAGAAAGAATGGGCTCACAGGCGAGCCCAAAGTAAACACTCAAATTCTTGAAGAAACAGTTACACCCCTTTTACTGGCTCAATAATCAAAAATGAACTCTAACTCCAATAGATCCTACAAATTTAGGTGCCAATTGAATTCCGTTTAAATTTTGATAAAGTGGCACTTGTACGTTTGCATAGAACTGAGTGGCGTCAGTTGTTGTATAAAGTAATCCGGGCGTAATGTAGACAAGTGTGCCACCAGTCGACCAGGTATCAGCTGCACTTCCACTATCTGAACGCTTATCAACAAAGTTCAATTGCACTGTTGGGACAAAATCTTCAAAACCTTGATAGTTCAAACCACCGTTAATATTGAGACCATTCCCAGGACGATATGTTCCAGATCCCATCATAGCTGGTGTTGTTTTAGGATCAACAGCTGCTTGAAATTGAAGATTACCAAAATAACCCCAATTTTCTGTACCCTGGATGTGTCCAAATCTATAAGCCCCAGCTATAAAGTCTGTAGAGCCGGTACCCAATTGAAGACCTGGGTCAACAGCAGCAGCAGGTTGTCCAGCAGTCGTTGGAACTCCAAATTGTCCGGTATTTCCGCTCGGTAACTTAATGCCGAATTGGAGTCCCCAATTCTTTTGTTCAGAAAATCCAAAATAACGTCCAATGATCTTTATATCACCAAAACCTGAAGTCTGAGAGGTATACCCATTGGCGCCGGTTGGCCAACCACCTTGATTGCTGTTATCCGGTGATCCAAACGTCATATGTTCACGTTGAATGAAAGGAAGAATAAACGTTACTCCAGAAGTTTCACCGTTTGTATAGTCAAGTGAAGAAGTTAGGTAATTATTTTTAGTAAACCCCTCAACTTCTGCCAGTTGTGTTGGCACTTTTGCGTTGAAGGTTGTTGCGGCAACAGCAGGCGAAATCGTTTTAGTGCCAGAGCGTAACTGATCTTGATTTAAGTAGTCATACCGCAAATCAAATGTCCATCCTGGGTTAGAGCTCACGCCCTGAATTCCCAAATCACTATTAAGACTACACCCGCAACTTGCACATGCTAGAGCATCTGCAACGGGCACTATCAAAGTAAATGCTATTAATATTTTGTCCAATTTCATTTTACAAATTTCCTGTCAATCTAGTATTATTTTTTATGAATCAATTTAACTTATGCCTTTTTAAAAATAACGGCATTAAGCTTTCCAAGTAGACATTAACTGATCTACTTTTGATGTACTGTCGTGTTTGGAGAATTTTTAGATGACTTTTTATGCAAACTATTAAAAGTTTGAAAATATCTTACATCACGGCTTAAAGGCGTGAAGGTCATCTGATATCTACCAGATAGTGGGTGGCGCCCTAGAGGGAAGTATCAACCAAGCGAATAAGGGCTTAGGTGAGTTATAAAAAGGCTCTGTAAATACGTTTGAACTTTGGGGAAGCTCAAAATTAAGTCCACGGTTAAGAGGTAAAACAAAATTGCCGTGCAAGGCACAGTAGGGACAGTGATCATCCATTGATACTTGGTGATCATTGCTTTGTTGGGCCGGCGCAGGCTTAACACTGGTTTGTTCGGAAATCAACTGCATACCTGAAGTAGTGCAGACAAAATCCATCTGATTTAATGCAAATCTCTTTGGTGCTAAAGCCTGAGAAATAGAGGGCGCAAGCGAGCTCATCAGAATCGCTAATATCGCGGTCCAATGCACTAAAAAAGAGCTTCGCTTGGTATTCATAGCCTAAATTCTAACTCATCTCAAAAATTCTAGATAAATACAGAAAAGAAAAAGCCCCATCAAAAAATCGGCAATACGGTTTAGTGTTGGGGCTGTTGGTTTGGATTACTCATTTTGTCAAGTAATACATAAGGAGGCTTTTAAACTCCTCATCAGGCGTTAGCCCATATGCAGTCCCCCGTTACAGGCGAATTCAGCCCCCGTAGTGAAGCCGGACTCATCACCAGCAAGCCATCCAATAATTGATGCGATCTCATCAGGTGAACCCAGTCGTTTTACGGGGATTGTGTTCACAATTTTCTCAAGTATCTCAGGCTTAATGGCATTGACCATATCCGTGCCTATGTAGCCTGGGCTAACGGTATTGACCGTTACACCCTTGTTGGCCATTTCCTGCGCCAAGGCCATACTAAAACCGTGCATACCCGCTTTAGCTGCAGAGTAGTTCGTTTGACCTGACTGCCCTTTAGCGCCGTTGACGGAGCTGATCTGGATGATCCTGCCCCAACCTCTCTCAACCATGTCACCAACAACTTGCTTAGTAACGTTAAACATTGAATTCAGATTGGTGTCGATCACAGCGTCCCAGTCCTCTCTGGACATTTTCAAGAACATCCGGTCTCTTGTAATGCCCGCGTTGTTGACGAGAACATCAATAGGTCCGTGATCAGCCTTGGCTTTTGTGAAAGCTTCAACTGTTGATTCCCATGAACTTACGTTACCAACGGAGGCGTAAAAGGTAAAACCAAGCGCCTTTTGTTCATCAATCCATTTTTTAAAATCACGCGTTGGTCCGCAACCAGCAATCACAGTGAACCCTAATTTATGAAGGCGTTGACAGATAGCTGTACCAATTCCGCCCATTCCCCCCGTTACATAAGCAACTTTTTTACTCATATCTGTCTCCTTTTTTTATAATTACCTATTTACTTCTTCGCTCCTAGAGTCTCAACGCTCAAGTGTTAGTGAAACACCCATCCCACCCCCAATACAGAGTGCTGCAAGGCCTTTTTTGGCCCCAGCTCTTTGCATCTCATGCAAAAGCGTTACCAAAATACGGCAACCTGAGGCACCAATTGGATGTCCAATAGCAATTGCACCACCATTGACATTTACCTTTTTAGGATCAATGCCGAGTTCTTGATTTACTGCACATGCCTGAGCGGCAAAAGCTTCATTCAACTCAAACAAATCAACATCGCTCGCCTTCCACCCTGCGCGCTCAAGCGCTTTGCGAGAAGCAGATACTGGTCCTAAACCCATCAATGCAGGATCAAGCCCAGTAGTTGCAAACGATGCAATTCGAGCAAGTGGCGTAAGTCCAAGTGCTGCGGCCTTCTTGGCTGACATTACAAGTACCGCTGCTGCACCGTCGTTGATGCCCGAGGCATTACCAGCTGTAACAGTTCCTGCCTTATCAAACGCAGGCTTTAAACCGCTTAGTGCTTCTGCACTGGTTTTTTTATTGATGTACTCATCTTGATTAAATATGACTGGATCACCCTTTCGCTGAGGGATAGAGACAGACACGATTTCATCTTTAAACTTTCCCGCCTCTTGAGCAGCGCTGGCCTTTTGTTGACTCCCTAGCGATAAAGCATCTTGCATCTCACGACTAATCTTGTTTGCCTTAGCCACGTTTTCAGCCGTTATCCCCATGTGATATTGGTTATAAACATCCCACAAGCCGTCAACGATCATGGAGTCAATCATTTTCCAGTCACCCATACGGTGACCATCCCTTGATCCCATGAGCAAATGTGGTGATGCGCTCATATTCTCTTGTCCACCGGCGATCACAATCTCGCTGTCCCCGTAGGCAATTGCCTGAGCGGCGAGCATGACTGACTTCAAACCAGAGCCACATACTGCATTGATAGTAAGTCCTGGGATTGTTTGCGCAAGTCCGGCTTTTAACAGTGCTTGTCGAGCTGGATTTTGACCCGCGCCAGCAGCGAGGACTTGCCCCAAAATTACCTCGCCAACGGAACCCGGGTCTACTTTTGCACGAGCCAAAACTTCTTTTATAACAATAGATCCAAGCTCTGGTGCAGCAACCTTAGCAAGGGAGCCTCCGAACTTACCAACCGCGGTGCGGGCTGCTGAAACGATGACGATATCTTCCATTTGATTTACTCCGTTAATGTGTAGATGATGATAAAAACTAAGCTTTAGCCTTGACATAGCTGCCTGGTGCAGGCTCTATGACTTTGTATTTCCCTCGACCTGGTGTCTTGGGCGCAGAAATCTTTTTACCAGAATGCTTTGATAACCATCCGGTCCAATCCGTCCACCAACTTCCCGGGTGCTCAGTTGCCCCTTTTATCCAAGTGTCTATTGAGGCAGGAAATTTATTTTCTGGACCCGTCCAGTAACTTCGTTTACCGGCAGCGGGAGGGTTAATCACGCCGGCGATGTGCCCAGATGCACCCATAACAAAGCGTTTCTTGCCCTTGAAAACTTGAGTCGAGGCATAGGACGCATCTATTGGAACAATATGATCTTCTCTTGAGCCGTAAATGTAGACAGGCACATTAATCGTATTAAGATCAATGGGTACTCCACAAATTTTTGCCTTGCCTGGTTTAATTAAATTATTCTCTAAGTACGTATTGCGCAAATACCAAGCGTACATGGGGCCTGGAAGATTGGTTGCATCACTGTTCCAATAAAGCAAGTCAAAAGCTGGTGGGGTCTCCCCTTTCAAGTAATTACCAACTACATAATTCCAGACAAGATCGTTTGGCCTGAGAAAACTAAATGTCGCGGCCATGTCCCTTCCCGACATCAACCCGCCGTCAGCAAACTGGGCCTCTCGGTATTTAACAAACGACTCGTCAATAAAGACATCCAAAACACCGGAGTGAGTAAAGTCAACAAGTGTGGTTAAGAAGGTTGCACTTGCGACGCTGTCATCCCCTTTGGAGCTTGCAACAGCTAGCGCACTTGTGAGCAGTGTGCCTCCCACGCAAAAGCCAAGGGTATTTATTTTAGAAACATTTGTAATTTCTTTAACAACGTGTATGGCCTTTAAAGCGCCCTGCTCCACATATTCATCCCACGTTGCGTGTTCTAAGTCTTGATCCGGATTTCTCCAACTCACAATAAAAGTTCTAAAGCCTTGATCGGAGCAATACTTAACCAAGGAGTTCTTGGGCTGCAGATCTAGGATGTAGTACTTGTTAATGCAAGGAGGTATGAGGAGTAAGGGAACTTCATGGACTTGGGATGTCAAAGGCTTATATTCGATGAGTTGAAAATATTCATTTTCAAACACCACAGATCCTTGCGTAGTCGCTACGTTCTCACCCACTGTAAATAAACTCTCATCCGTCATTGACACGTGTCCTTGGGACAAGTCGTGCATAAGATTTTGAATTCCCTTTGTGAGACTCTCTCCCTTTGTTTCAATAATTTTTTGCTGAGCTTCAGCATTAAGTGCCAGGTAATTACTAGGCGAAGTTGCGGCGGCAACTTGCTCTACCGCATATTTAATCCGTGCCTGAGTTTTGACATCTGTTTGCAATGCATCTGCCAACGACATTAAAGTGTTGGTGTTTAACAAATAGAGTGCAGCCGAAAACGATGCAACCGGATTTTTCGCCCATGCTGGACCCTTAAATCTTTTGTCATCAAGGACTGGGTTAGTAACTAGCCCTTGATTCCAAAGGTGTGTGGCTTGTTCTATATACTTGTTTTGAATTTCAATTAGCTTGTCGTTATCAAAGCTGATTTGAGGTACTGCGGCCTCAGGTAAATCAATTTTCTTGAAACTCTCGAGTGCCTTATTCCATCCTTCAAGAAAAACAGTAGGATCCGGCATCGGTGGAATCGGTGGATTCGCAGATGTGTTTTGAGATGCTTTCTTTGGCTTTTGAGCTGAACTACGTGGCATTAAAAAACTCCGGGAAATCTTCAATCTGATTACAGTATCGCAGTCTTTAACCCTAAATTACTCAAAATTAACGCTCTGCGGGTAAACTACTACCCATGTATCTTGTACTAATCGCTTGGTTTTACGTGACCTTAATGATGGCAATTGCTGAGGCTACGAGCAGCAACGGCACCCTTTTGGGAGCGTTTTTTACGCTCGTTCTTTACGGGCTTTTACCTATCATCATCGTAGGATATATCCTTGGGACCCCAGCGCGGCGCAAGGCCCGAGAAAAATTGGAATCCCTTGATCTCGATCAAAAAAATAACCAGGAAAACCGTAATAAATGACGGAAAAGGGGTTTTGGTGCAGTGACTTCAACTCAAATCATCCAAATACTGGCGGCCATACGTCCACTTGTCTTGTCCCTGCGGTGAGAGAAGAATAGCTCTGAATTTGAAAAAGTGCACCACCTATCATTATAAATATCGACTTCGTTGCCAAGGATTGTTTTAACACCCTTTTGCTTAAGCTTACTTTGAGCCAGCCCAACTAAATTTGCTTTCCATTTTTTTTCACCCTCGAGAGGACAGGGCGTAAAGTGAGCACTGGACTCTAAATCACACCTAAAAGCTTCCCTAACGTCCTCACCAACCTCAAAGTGCTTGGGTCCTATGCAGGGTCCCAACCAAGCTAACCAATTGAGATCTTTAGATCCAGATTTCAGGACTAGATTAGTCAGTGATTCAAGTAGATTTTCAACAACGTCCTGACCTCCTTCACATCCTATCCCTGCTAAACCGCGCCAACCGGCATGCGCTGCGCCCACGATTGTTCCCGATGAATTCGTTATTAATATAGGTAAGCAGTCTGCGACCATGATTGTGCAGGCTAAGCCAGCAAAAGTACTCACGCATGCATCGGCTTTCACTGAATGTGGAATTGATGGATCAAGCTTGAGGACTTTACTGTCATGAACTTGGTTTAAGTAGACAATCTGGCAATTCGTTAATTGTTGATAACGTTCCCTATTTTTAAGAACCAATAAAGGATCATCCCCCACATGTTCCCCTAAATTCAGGCTTGCATAAACTCCGCTAGAGTACCCCCCTAAACGTGTGCTCATTAATATTCGGACATTTTTGGGCCATTGGGGATGTAAAGTATTGAGCCACTCTGGTTGATGAATCAAAGATCTGATGGGTTGCACCATTTTTTGTCCTGAACATAATTCAATCTGCTGTTGGGAGGGCATTTTAAAATGTAAATGAAAACAAATACACTCTATCATATGGACTTTAGTAAGTTGCCAATTTAATTCAATCCAAATTTAAGAAGAGTCATTTGATGAGCTATGTTTTCACCCCCCCCGGAGTAGTTAGTGTTCCAGTAACGGGTAGCGCCCTCAAATTCCCAACACACCGGGTTTACTGCGTAGGCAGAAATTATGAGGAGCACGCAAAGGAGATGGGATATACAGGTCGTGAACCACCCTTTTTCTTCCTAAAACCTACAGACTCACTCGTTGTAGTACCTGCAGGGGAGACTGGAACTTTGCCCTACCCCACTTTAACCCAAAACTTTCATCATGAGATTGAATTGGTAGTTGCTATTGGAAAAGCAGGGAAAAATATACTCGCAAAAGATGCCCACTCTTATATCTACGGATATGCACTTGGCCTGGATATGACTCGGCGGGACCTTCAAAATGAAATGAAAAAGCAAGGTCGTCCCTGGTGCATTGGCAAAGCCTTCGACCACAGCGCACCAATAGGACCCATCACCCCTGCGGCGGAGTTACCTGATATAGACAAAGCTACTATCGAACTCACCGTTGACGGTGACGTAAGGCAAACTAGCACAATAGAAAAACTCATATGGAATATTGGTGAAATCATTGAGCATTTATCTGCTGCTTGGGAGCTACAACCTGGAGACTTGATTTATACCGGCACTCCAGAGGGCGTAGCTGCGGTTGTAGGCGGCAATGTAATGGTAGCAAAGCTTACCGGTCTACCCGACTTAATGATAGAAGTTTTATGAGCACCACAAAGAGTCCTGTTAAATTTTGTAGAAACTGCGGGACGGCTGTGGTTAACAGAGTTCCCGATGATGGGGACACAAAAGTTCGTGCAGTTTGCCCTAGTTGCAACACCATTCACTATGAAAATCCTTTAAATGTGGTGGGTACCTTGCCAATTTGGGAGGACAAGGTACTTCTTTGCAAGCGCAATATTGAACCCAGATTAGGCAAATGGACTTTACCGGCAGGATTTTTAGAAATCGGCGAAAGCCTTGCAGAGGGGGCAGCGCGGGAAACGGTGGAAGAAGCCGGCGCTCAGTTTGAGCTTGAAGATCTCTTTGCCATCATGAGCGTGCCTAGAGTTGGCCAGATTCATATCTTTTACAAAGCGAGATTGATGAGTGACGTCTTTAACCCAGGCTTTGAGACACAAGAAGCAAAGCTCTTTGCGGAGCACGAGATACCCTGGGAAGAAATTGCGTTTAAGACAGTTAAGGAGACTTTAAGCCAATTCTTTGAAGACCGAAGGCAAGGCGTATTTAAACTACACCAAACGGTTATTGCTTAACAATTTATTTATCAATTCTATTGAGAAAATTTATTAATTAATTCTCACTTGAAGTGGGTCAAAATAGACCATCCTTGTGTGATCGTAGAGTTAAAAAGGGGCGCAGATTAATATAATCTCCACCCCTTTTTTGGTAAGGATTTTACGGTTGATTGCTTAAATTAGCGTACCACGCGTGTTTTACCACGGGGTGAGCTGAGGATGCGAACCTTCTCCCCTGGGCTCAATGGACCAGTCTCTTTACTAATTTCCTGGGCAACGGAGATGAGTGAGTTGTCCTCCAAGCGAACCGTCAACTCTTGACCGTCAACTGTATTTAAATCTTTCTCAAGCATAGCCCCGCCAACTCCGCCTGCAACCACCCCAGCGATGGAGCCTAGAACGGAACCATTGCCTCGCCCAATCTCAGAGCCAACGACACCCCCCGCAGCAGCGCCGGCCATAGACCCCAAACCAGTTGGGCGAAGTGATATTTTGATGGGCCTCACGCTCTCAATCCTACCCATTCTGACAATTTGAGCCTGTCCAACTTCCGCATCATTGTAGGTTGCGCCAGTCATGGTTTGTGATGCACAACCAACGAGTAACATGAGAGCAGCTGAGCTCAATAAACCAACGATTTTTTTCATGATGACTCCTATTTTTTAGCAAATTTTCTAGTATTGTATGAGCTAATTTGTATACTAATGTAAACACAAGGCAAAACCTCGCAAATGAGTTGAGGCAGCATTGTTTTTTCTCCCTCTCATGAGTTGGTGGCAAATTTGGGGAAATCAAGAAAATTAATTTAAAACCTTTTGTCCGTTACCTCAAAAGTCAAACAATCGGATACAGTCATCCACATTGAATTGGCTTTAAAAAAATTAATAAGTAATTAGAAAGAATTAAAAATGAAAGTACTTGTTCTAAACGGTATCAATTTAAATATGTTTGGTAAACGCGATCCAAGTCATTACGGGACTGAGACGCTAGATCAAATCAACCTAAGCCTACAAAAGTTAGCTACAGAGCTTGGAGTGGACATTGAGTGCTTTCAAACGAACTTTGAGGGGGATATGGCACAACGCATCCACAAAGCACATACAGAGGCTGTAGATGCCGTTTTGATCAACGCTGGAGCTTGGACTCATTACAGTTACGGAATTCGAGATGCGCTTGCCATTCTTAAATGTCCAATCGTTGAGGTCCACATGTCTAACATTCATGCAAGAGAAGAATTTAGGCGCCACTCCGTTTTAGCTGAGATTGCAACAGGCCAAATTTGTGGCTTTGGGTCCAACAGTTACTTACTTGGTTTAAGAGCGGCAGTAGCGGCCATCGGAGGCAACAAGTAAATCGGAAAAATAATCAAAAAATCATTAAAAGTTGATTTAATTCCGGCGTAAATAAAAAATGGTTCACATTAGCAATTTTGGTTACAGATAATTCAATTAGCATTCTTTTTGAAAAAATTAATTGAATTTCACTTAAATCGATTAGCACAAATTTTCATTAAATTTAAATCAAAAAAATATTTATTAAGAAATTAAATTCCTGTAAAGTTATTCACAAAATACGGGGAAAAGTAAGCTTCTAAAATCACAGAACCTAGTATTTATGCGCCTCTCACTAGAGTGCTCAATTATTAAGCATCTCTGAAAAAAAATAAAAATAATACGTTGAATCTACAATTAAGTATTGATTATGCACAGTCTATGAGTTAAGCGGACTGTAGATTAAGGAGGCATTAAATTTAAAATTTAAGTGCGCAATTTATCTTTCATTAAAATACCTGCAACCCTATAATAAACAGATGACGCAGAGTCCGATCACCACCAACGACAAACCCAAGAAGATTAGATCTAAGGGGTTAAAGAAAGTACACCAACTTAGGGTTAAATCAAAGGCTGAATTCAACAAATTCGAGAAAAATTTGCCCCAACTTCTTCAACTGCTAAAGTCCCACTCGGTCACTAAAAAACTCTCGTTCAGTACAGAAATAATTAAGGATCCTAACGCTCCAAAAATTCGCTTCAAATACAGTAAATTCGACAACTATAGTGAAACAGATATCACTGTAGAACCTGGCAGTTTTGAGTTTGACTTTGAAGACGACTTTAATAAGATCAATGAATTAACTGCTTATAAAGCCTCCAAACTTCTACAAGAGCAAATTATTAAGGAAGTCAATGTTTGGAATAACTCCATAACGCTATTTAGCACACTTGAAGCACCCATAAAACCTCGAAAATCAAGCCCCAAAAAAACTGCAGAATCTAAGTAGCATCAAATACCACTCCATATATCCAATTAATTAAATTGTTTCTTGATACGTTACTTGCAGTTGACAGATTTTCCCTCAGGCAGAAACGTCAATGATCCGTCCAAATTCACCTGTCGTAGCTTTTTTATGAACTTGCTCTGAGTGCGCCTGTGGGTATTGAAGGGATTGAGGCGGCAATAGTCCAACAGGGCCACTTCTGGTTGTAATGCTTTCGCTGTTCCCCCTCACTGCATTTAACTTAGCTTTGATTTGTGCAGTGTATGAAAAGTGATGAACGTCTGCCTGCATTGCCGCGGCCGTTTTTTGAGCGACATAAAGTAGTTTTCTTGACAAAGCATCCCCAATTTTCATCAGATAGGGATCTTGCTTTAGAGTAGGGTCAAATGACCATAAATCATCTAGTGCTTTTTGAGCACCGGCCAAGTCAGCTGACTTAAGAGCTTCCAAAAGGGCTTTAAGCTTGGTTAATCGACCAACACGGCGTCCTTCGACCATATGATCTGGACCGTTCCAACTCGCTCCCCACCCGTCTACTTTAAAACCGTAATCAGTGCTCATGATGGACTCTCCTTGGCTTTTCCTTTGATCTAAATCAACGCCGCAAATTCCCTTCTATCCCTGTCGAATTTTCATATGTTCTAGCTATTCATTCATCAATTTAATAGCAATCAATATGCCAAACTCAAAACTCAGGAATCATCTTTTTGTAAAGCGGTGTAGGCAACTACCATCGCAAAACCACCTAGCAATGCAAAAGGAAGCGCAAAAATAACTACTGCGATGGTTAATAAGGTTTCTGCATCCATACTGGCACCTCTTCTTATGACTGGGGGTACGTAACTGCCCCTACATCAGTAATATCGGCGCGGATCTTAGATTCTTAACTTTTCCACTGTTAAATGGAATGCCCAATGGGACCAAATTCCTTGAATCAGGCGAAGGAGTTAGGGGGACTTTAGGGGCATTCCCAGGGGGACATTAGAATGATCCAAAATTGACTTTTCAAACTGCTTAAGCAAACAAAAGGTCCGCTACAAGGTTTCAATTTCTGTTCTTATCCTCAAATCCCTTACCCTCTTACCAAACTATGAGACTTCTTCACACTATGCTTCGCGTTGGAAACATGCAAAAATCAATTGATTTTTATACCCTGGTTTTGGGTATGAAGCTTTTAAGGACTACGGATCGTCCCGACCAAAAGTACTCGCTGGCTTTTGTTGGATATGAAGGCAACCCCCATCAAGCAGAAATTGAACTTACCTACAACTACGGCGTTGAGAGTTATGAGATGGGGAGTGCTTTTGGGCACTTGGCCCTTGGCGTGGAAGATTTATACGCCACCTGCGATAAGATTCGCACCAAGGGTGGGAGTATCACGCGTGAACCGGGCCCCGTAAAGGGAGGAGATACATTAATTGCATTCGTTACAGATCCAGACGGGTACAAAATAGAATTAATCCAAAAGACCTAAACTACTTTCAAGCTTGTCGCCTCACTGGCCAAACGAGTGATCAAGTCCCAATTCTTTTCCTCAAGTGCCCCTTGAGGTACGAGCCAAGACCCACCTATGCAGGCAACGTTTTTAAGTCCTAGAAACTCCCTTGCATTATCCAGACTTACCCCACCTGTTGGGCAGAACTTAACATCAGGAAAGGGCCCTGCGAAGGCTTGTAGCATTTTGACACCTCCCGCTGGAACGGCTGGAAAGAACTTTAACTCCGTAAATCCTTGTTCCTGTGCAAGCATAATTTCAGTTGGTGTTGCCACACCTGGTAACAAAGCCAGTCCCAAATCTCGACAAGCGTTCGCCAACTCAAGTGTCAAGCCTGGACTCACTGCAAAACGGGCTCCAGCACTTAAAGCCAACTGTGCTTGCTTTGCATTTCTAACCGTGCCAGCACCAACTACTACCTCTGAAACCTCCTGGGAGATAGCTTTGATGACGTCTAAAGCTTTTGGAGTTCTTAGGGTGACCTCAAGCATTCTTATTCCGCCCCGCAGTAATGCTTTTGCCATGGGCACCGCGTGAGCAACCTCCTCCACTACGATAACGGGAACTACGGGGGCATCTTGCATGACCTCTAGGGCCGTGAATTTATGTTCTTTAAGGTAGTTCTTTTTTGTCATAGCCACTAAGATTGGATGGGGATATTAAATATGAATGGTTGATTCAAAGTCAATTCATAGGGAGATTAAAGCCAAGTAATTGCCCCCTCCTCTGCAGAGGATACGTTTCTCCTAAAACCCGCGAAAAGCTCACGCCCCAAACCTATTCCGTTGCTTTGGATGAGTGCAGAGGGCATTGTGCTAAGTGCTCGCTCACTCCACAACTCCGGATCTATTAAAACTTCAAGAACTCCTTTGTTTAAATCAAGTAAAACAATATCACCCTCTTGAACTTTGGCTAACGCCCCCCCTAAAGCGGCCTCAGGGGTTAAGTGAATGGCAGCAGGAATTTGTCCTGATGCACCGCTCATGCGCCCATCAGTGACTAAGGCAACCTTGTAACCCTTGCCCATGAGTACTGCAAGTGGAGGGGTTAGTTTGTGTAGTTCAGGCATTCCGTTGGCGCTAGGCCCTTGCCAACGAACAACGCAGATGACACCCCCGTGCTCTACACAAAACCTATCCAACTCACCCGTTTGAAATGCCAGTTGCAGGTCCTCTTGGGAATCAAAAACTTTCGCCCTTCCCTGTATAACGTGCAGTTCAGGCGGTACTGCGGAAGATTTAACCACGCCTCTGCCAAGGTTACCCTGAAGCAATGAGAGTCCGCCCGTATTGCTAAAGGGTTCTTTAACGGTACGAAGAATAGATAAATCTTGACTTGGGGTTGGCTCTACCCAATTGAGCTTGTGATCCACGAATTTAACAATCTTAGAATAAGGCACAAGGCCATCAGCCTTAACCGTTAAAACATCTGGGTGCATTAACCCGCCCTTGAGTAACTCCCCAATTACATACCCAGGTCCACCACAGGCTTGGAACTGATTGACATCAGCCTCTCCGTTGGGATGTACCCGTGCAATTAACGGGGTTACGGCGGACAACTCAGCGAAATCATCCCAGTCAAGAAGTATCCCTGCAGCCCTAGCTACTGCAACCCAATGAATCAAATGATTGGTAGATCCACCCGTTGCCAACAAGGCAACCACAGCGTTTACTATGCAGCGTTCATCTACTAATCTTCCAATAGGAACGAATCGTTTTTGATAGGTAATGCTCAAAACAGTGCGTACGGCCTCCCTGGTTAAAGCCTCCCTTACCTGGACTTCGCTTGGGTTCACAAAAGCAGTACCCGGCACATGAAGGCCCATTGCCTCAAGTAACATTTGATTACTATTGGCAGTCCCGTAAAAGGTACAAGTACCCTCACCTGAGTAAGCACTACATTCGGACTCTAAGAGTTCTTCGCGGCTGATGAGCCCTTGAGCTGCTTTTTGTCGCATCTTTGACTTCTGTGAATTTGATAACCCACTTAGCATTGGACCAGCGGGTACAAAAACCGTAGGTAGATGCCCAAAATTCAATGCTCCAATCAAAAGCCCTGGTACTATTTTGTCGCATACACCGAGCATCAATGCCGCATCAAACATATCATGACTTAGGGAGACGGCTGTAGACATAGCGATCACATCCCTACTAAACAAACTCAACTCCATTGCAGGAGTGCCCTGAGTGATTCCGTCGCACATCGCAGGCACCCCCCCAGCCACCTGAGCAGTTGCACCGCACAAACGGGCCTCATCTTTAATGATCTCGGGGAAGTTTCTAAGTGGGGCATGTGCTGAGAGCATATCGTTATAGGCATTG
>CAITYM010000088.1 GCA_903896615.1 uncultured Burkholderiales bacterium | reverse complement strand
TGGACTCACTCGTACCTTTCAAATCGTGCAACCCTTTGCAGGACAGACGGTTTTAGAGAATGTAGCGGTTGGTGCTCATTTGCACTACACCAAAAGATCATTAGCATTAGAGTACGCATCCCACGTGATTGAGAAAATGGGGCTACTTCCCCACGCTCACAAATTATCAAGTGATTTAACGATTGCATTTAGAAAAAGGCTTGAGTTGGCTAAAGCTCTAGCCACTCAACCCAAGCTTATCTTGTTAGACGAAGTCTTAGCGGGTCTGAATCCAAGGGAGATACAAGAGATGATTCCTCTTGTAAAAAGCTTAGTAACTGAGGGCGTTACGGTGCTCATGATTGAGCACGTGATGCAAGCAGTGATGAATTTAGCCGAGAAAGTATATGTACTCGATCACGGTGCTTTGATTGCTGATGGAACGCCGAGCGAGGTGACGCAAAATGAAATGGTGATTGAAGCCTACCTTGGTAAAGGCACGGCTGAGCGTTTAAACCGCAAGAGCGCAAAACTAGATATGAAAGCTCACCCATGATGAGTCCACTGCTACAGGTCAATCATTTAAGTGCTGGCTATCCCTCAGGAGCCAGTGGTAGTCATAAAGGTACGCTTGAAATCCTAAGAGACGTGAGCTTAGAGATAGGTAGAGGGGAAATGGTCGCCTTACTCGGTAGCAACGGGGCTGGTAAAACCACGCTGTGCTCTACCTTGAGCGCGCTTATCAAGCCCACAAGTGGAAGTATTTATTTTGACTCGGTAGATTTAACAGCTCTTGATTACACTGAAGTGGTGGGTTGCGGTCTGATACAAGTACCTGAGGGGCGAAAAATATTCCCCAATCTAAGTGCGCAAGAAAACTTACTGCTCGGCGCGTACAAAAGAGGTCAAGCAAATCGACTTGAGAATTTAGAGAACGTGTTCAATACTTTCCCAAGACTCAAAGAACGGTCCAATCAACTTGCGGGCTCCATGAGTGGGGGTGAGCAACAAATGCTCGCAATCGGACGGGGCATGATGGCAGAGCCCAAGTTACTGGTCTTGGATGAGCCCTCGCTTGGTCTGTCACCGCTTTTGGTTGAGGAGATGTTTGAGTTGATCGTGAAACTGAGGCAATCCGATCTCTCCATCCTACTAGTCGAACAAAATGTTGGGCAGTCGCTTGAGTGTGCAGACAGGGCTTATGTTTTGGAGAACGGCAGTGTTCGCTTCAGTGGCACGCCCGATGAACTCCTCGCCAGTGATGAACTAAGACTTGCCTATCTTGGTCTATGAAGCTCTTTTCTTTTGTCCTCAATGGTTTGAACTGCAGCCTTAGGCCGTTTGCGGCGCGTGGTGCTGGCTTTAGTTGCTCATTGCGCTTGCTTTTGTGCGCTAGCTTACTCCTTGGTCTAATCAGCGCCCAAGGACAGTTGGTGCAGGGCGTGCCAATCAAAATATTAGTGGGCGCACCAGCCGGTGGCACAACGGACACTACGGCCAGAATACTTGCTCACGCACTGAGTCTGCAGCTCTCAAGGAACGTAATTGTAGAGAACCGTCCAGGCGCGGGGGGGAACTTGGCTGCTGAGCTTGTCGCTAAGGCTCCTGCTGACGGGAGCACACTGCTCATGTGCTTTACCTCTCACGCCATTAACGCAAGTCTTTATCCTTCCCTAAGTTTTAATCCTATTAAAGACTTTACACCGCTCACCTTGGTTGCGAGCTCACCCTCCGTATTGGTCGCCTCCCCCTACGTTATCTCCCTTGGCATACACAACACGCAAGAGCTGCTCAGTTATGCAAAAGAGCATCCCGGTAAACTCAATTTTGCAATTGGCGCGCTTGGGTCCTCCCTTCATATGGCGGGTGAGGAGTTTAAGATGCGCGGCAAAGTCTACATTGTCAACATCCCCTACAGAGGGACTGCGCCTGCTGTGCAAGATCTACTCGCAGGTCAAGTGGACTTGATGTTTGCAGCGGTCGGTAATGTCCAACAACACATCAAGAGCGGCAAATTAATCGCATTAGGTGTGACCAGTCTTAAACCTTTAAGCGCCTTACCTAACGTTGCGCCCATTGCACAGTCTTTACCAGGATTTGAGTCAACCGCTTGGTTTGGTCTACTCGGTCCAGCTGGAATGAATCCTCAACTCCAACGCGAACTCTCTCAAGCAGCGCGCCAAGCGCTTGGACTTGCTGAGACTAGGGAGAAGATTGAAATGGAAGGGGCAACTGTAGTTGCAAGCACGGACGCGGAGTTCTCACGGTTTTTAAGCAGTGAGGTAGTGCGTTGGGGTAAGGTTGTAGCGTATTCAGGAGCTAAACCAGAATGACAAGCACTAAGCACTTTGCCCCAGACTCCAAAGGGACTCCAAAAGGCAAGCCACAAACTCTAGCTCAAAAGCTGATTGCCAAGAGTGCCGGTGTTGATACTGTGAGCACAGGTGACATAGTTACAGCGCGTGTGGACCTTGCTATGTTTCACGACTCCTCGGGACCCAGACGACTTAAAACTATGTTGGATAGTCTTGGGGCAAAGATTTGGGACACATCAAAGGTGGTCTTGGTCTTGGATCACTACGTACCGGCAAGTGATGCTCAGTCCACGCAAATTGTGCAAATCACACGTGACACGGCAAAAGAGTGGCGACTCAAAAACGTCATCGACTCTGAAGGTATCTGTCACGTAGTGCTCCCCGAGCGTGGGCATTTAAAGCCCGGCATGTTTTGTGTGGGAGGTGACTCGCACTCACCCACCGGGGGTGCCTTTGGCACTTACATGTTCGGAATCGGTGCAACCGAGATGCTCGGGGTTATTGTTACTGGGGAGATTTGGGTACAAGTCCCCAAAACACTCTTCATGAATTGGAGCGGTGAGCTCTCGCGCGGCGTTTGCGCCAAAGATATGATGCTTCATATGATTGCTCGATTAGGCATGAACGGCGGAGCGTACCAAGCGGTTGAGTTCGTGGGCTCAGCGGTGCGCGCGCTCAGTATGCAAGAGCGCATGACACTCTCCAATATGAGCGCAGAGCTAGGTTCACAAGTTGGTCTCATAGCGCCCGATCAAATCACGATTGATTACTTAAAAAACACGAGAAGAGATTTAACTGATGAGTGGTGTGCTCAAGCGTTAGGGCATTGGTACTCTGATCCTGAGAGTCAGGGCGTACGCCATGAGTTTGATGCAAGCACGCTTAGCCCCCAAGTTGCTGCACCCCACAGTCCTGCAAATTCTGCCTCCATTGAGAGTTACGGGCGTGAGCGCTTTAATGTCGCTTATATCGGCGCTTGCACGGGTGCGAAGTTAGAGGACTTGAGGGCAGCGGCGAGAATCCTTAAAGGTCGCAAAGTAGCGAGCGGTTTAAAGTTAATGGTTGCCCCTGCAAGCGCTCAAGAGCAGCGGGTTGCAAAAGAGGAAGGTGTAATGCAGTGCTTGGAGGATGCAGGGGCCACATTGCTTGCTAATAGTTGCGGTGCTTGCGCAGGGTACGGTTTTAACTTTCAAGAACATGACCGGGTGATATCTAGTACTGCAAGAAATTTTAAGGCGCGTATGGGTCCTGCAAGTGTTGATGTTTTCCTTGCATCTCCCTACACAGTCGCAGCAAGCGCACTTCGCGGTGAGCTCTGCGATCCAAGGGAGTACTTGTGATGTTGAGCACTGCAAAG
>CAITYM010000087.1 GCA_903896615.1 uncultured Burkholderiales bacterium | reverse complement strand
TTGTGAAGGAGGAAGCTGAATAAACCAAAAAATAATGAAGTGCAAAAACACTACGCCAAAAGCCGCTGCCAATTTTATCCAGTTAGCACGGTAAAAACTTTGTAACCTAATAAGGTGGATATTAGCTAACACTGGATTTGCGATACAGAAATAAATTGCGCAAGCTTTAGTATCGATTTAAATTCACGCGCTCCACCATGATCTGCTAAATATGGGTATGATTTAGGATGTAGGGTGATTTGTGTAGTTTTGCCCATTTAAGTACTGATTGATATCCCGTTCTTACCAATTATTTAATGCTGCCGACCATGCGAAGTTTATTCCACTTTTCATTTAACGTTACAGATCTAGATGTCGCTCGCTCCTTTTATTCAGGAATTTTGGGCTGTAAGGAAGGTAGATCAACCGCCAGTTGGGTGGATTTTGATTTTTTTGATCACCAAATTTCCCTGCACTTAGGAACTCCTTTTAAAACCCAGGCAACTGGCATGGTCGGTGACACTCAAGTACCCATGCCGCATTTTGGTTTGATTACGCTTGTTCCTGAATGGCAGCGACTAGCCAAACGTCTAGAAGACAAAGGCGTGAATTTCCTGATCAAACCACACCTTCGTTTTGCGGGCCAACCCGGTGAGCAATGGACTATGTTTTTTCTTGATCCATTTGGCAATCCAATCGAAGTAAAAGGATTTGACTCCTTAGATAAAATCTACTAGGCTGATAGGGGCAAATGAACGAGTTTTTACGTACTTAGATTAATTACTCTTACAAACTTAAATCGCTGCCTTTTCCTGAATTCTCGACCTCGAGTTCAGCCTGAGTGGGAAGGGTTGAAGGCGTTGGGTCAACTAAGGGAGCTATCCTTTGGTCGATAGCACCAAAAACACTTTGCCCGTCCAAGCCCTTCATCTCAATGCGGACCGTATCCCCATAGCTCATAAAAGGAGTGCTGGGCTCTCCGTTTAATATTGACTCCATTGCGCGCTTTTCAGCAATACAACTGTAGCCTTTTGGCCAATCCTTTTTGCCGTTCTTTTCAACCGCTTTATTACTAATCGTACCGCTTCCAAATACAGATCCAGCCCGAATATTTCTAGTTTTGGCAGCATGAGCGATCAACTCTCCAAATCCAAAAGTCATCTCAGGACCTGCCTCACACATCCCGACCCGTCGCCCGTTCCAGGTGCAGGTAAGAGTCAGATGAACCCGCCCTTTTTTCCAGGCATCTCCAAGCTCATCAGGGGTAACAGCAACGGGGGAGAAGGCTGTTGCTGGTTTACTTTGGAAAAACCCAAATCCTTTTGAAAGTTCCTGAGGAATTAGGTTTCTAAATGAAACATCGTTAGCCAGCATAATCAACCGTATTGATGAAACTGCGTCGATGGCATCCGTTTGCATTGAAACATCTGACGTTACAACGGCTAACTCTCCCTCAAAATCTATACCGTGCTCCTCACTGGGGCAACGAACTGGATCGTTCGGACCTATAAAATCATCGCTTCCGCCCTGGTAAATAAGGGGGTCCGTGTAAAAACTCTCTGGCACTTCTGCATGCCGAGCAGCTCTAACCAATTCCACATGATTTATGTATGCAGAGCCATCCGCCCATTGATAAGCTCGGGGCAAAGGTGCCATACACATCTTCGTGTCAAAGGGAAAGCAATGTCGAGCGCGTCCACTATTCAGTGTTTGATACAAATCCTCTAATTGAGGAGAGATAAAATTCCAATCATCTAATACTTGCTGCATCTTGGATGCAATGTGAGACGCATAATGCGCTTGGCTAAGGTCTTTGGATACAACTACCAATTGACCATCCCTCGTACCGTCTTTATAAGTAGCAAGCTTCATATTTATGTTTTAAATTATTTTTTAACAGTTAGATTATGTCTACACTACACGTCCAGTAGTGAAAACAAGTGCAAGTTCGCACTGTATTTTAGCCTTCCCAATTTAGCTGGCGTTCATTCATTATTAATCTAGGTTTTATGTGCCGCATGAGCCAGTTAAGACCTCACACAATACAGGAAACGGCTTTATACTTTGACCATCATCCCGCGGTACTTACACCCACGCTATTGCGACTTGCTTTATAACTTTTGGATACGGAGTATTTCAAAATGACTCTAGCAATTAACCCTTTTCCGAAATCATTTTCAGCCCTCTTTGCACGGACCTTACTCCACTTTATCGTAATTACACCTTCATTTCTGCTTGCCTTCAGTGCAAAGGCAACTGATGATGGCTTAAGCGCGCATACTTCCGCTTTTTTAACTCCAGTTACGCCCTCAACTTTGAGTTGGCAACAACAAGAATCAGTTCACCTTCACTACGATCTGGTAGGTGAAACTCATCACTTCCCGTATAACGTTCCAGCCGATATTGATTGGCAAATCTCGCCCACTCAATACAAAGTAAAGCTAGAGATTAGTCAGCTTTTTTTAGGTACGAAAACGCAAATTAGCCAAGGAGATGTCCTGCCTAAAACCGGCATCACCCCTCAATTATTTATTGATAAGTTCAGATCAGAGGATCAAGTTGTTTTTAACCGTACACGCGATCTTTTAGAGTACTCCAGCACATCAACTACAGAGCATTTAGAGCCTTTCGCGCAGGATCAACTCAGCGTCACATTTCAACTTGGTTTTTGGATCGCTCAAAATTTCAGTCAACTCCTCAACGGTGCAACTATGACTGTTCAATTGGTGGCCAAAAACCACTTTGAAATGCGGGAATTTAAGTTTATAGGCTCCGAGACTTTGACTCTGCCTATCGGGAAAGTAGATACCTTCAAAATTGTACGTCTACCGCGCTCAGATGATGACCAACATGCAACCGTATGGCTACTTAAAAATCACGGACTTACTTTGGGTCGTCTACTCCTTGAGGAGAAAAACGGCGACTTTATTGATCAAAAATTATCGCAACTTGATTTGATTCCAGGGTTGAAATTGGCCGAATAGTCGTCATATTCATGATATAGAATGAATCATCTAAATATAAGCCACTTATGAATACTCTCTACGATTCTGAATATTTTGCAGTTGTCCACATGATGACTGCTTTACAAGAAACCGAGCAGCAGGACTCAAGTATTCCTCAACTTACTCGCCACGGATTTGAGATCGTAGATAAGCGCTCTGGTAAAGAAGTATATTTAGAAGGGGGTTGGGCCGAGTTATTCCAGCAGCATATCTCTGCTTGGCACATTAACGCTCCAACCCAAGATGAGGTTGAAGACACACTGTCGCGTTTCGCCGAGCTTGCACAAACCACGGTCACTCTTCATTGATTGATAGATACTCACTGTGGACGGATTTGTAGGATTGCTTTTTAATCGATACCCTGGGGCCTTGTGGCAATTCAACGTAGGGCGAAACGCATTTGTAAGCGCCCGGGTCCAACCCAATATTAACTATTAAACGGTAAAGCGTCGGGCTTATAAATATGCCAATACAAAAAATCACCAAAGCCGTCTTTCCTGTTGCTGGATTGGGTACCCGGTTTTTACCCGCAACCAAAGCCTCCCCCAAAGAGATGTTGGCCGTCGTTGACAAGCCACTAATTCAATATGCTGTAGAAGAGGCTTACGCCGCAGGAATTAGGGAGATGATATTCGTCACTGGTCGCAATAAACGCGCCATTGAGGATCATTTTGACACCGCCTATGAACTTGAAAGCGAATTAGAGGCGAATAATAAGCAGTCGCTTTTAAAACTAGTCCGCTCAATTAAGCCTGATGATATGGATTGTTTTTACGTAAGACAACCCAAATCACTAGGGCTAGGGCATGCTGTTTTATGTGCAGAAAAGCTTATCAACAATGAGCCGTTTGCAGTTTTGCTTGCGGATGATTTGATGGTTGGAAAAACGCCCATCTTAAAACAGATGACAGAACTTCACGCTGAGTATCAATGTAGTATTTTGGCTGTTCAAGAGGTGCCAAGAGAGGACACTCAACGTTACGGCATAGTGAAGGGCACACCTCATTCGGAGCGATTATTAGACGTGTCTGATTTTGTTGAGAAACCCAAACCTGAGGTGGCACCGAGTAATTTAGCTGTTGCTGGCCGTTACATCCTCACGCCCGCAGTGTTTGATCACATCCGCCAACAACCCAAAGGCGCCGGTGGTGAAATCCAACTCACCGACGGCATCGCGGCTCTAATTGGAAAAGAAACGGTTTTGGCTTATAGCTATTTTGGTGAAAGATACGACTGTGGCAGCAAACTTGGACTACTCCAAGCTACAGTTGACTTGGGGTTAGCTCACCCTGAATTAGGCGCGGAGTTTAAAAATTGGCTCTCACTTCGATCTTAAATATCTGAATTAAATCCGGCAACCATTTATTCAAAAAGCTCTGCGTGTTCTAGCGTACGAGCAGCCTCATCCTTAGCCGATAAAACAGGCTTTATGTTGCTGGGCCACTGGATGTTTATTTTTGGATCATTCCAAATTAAACTTCTTTCATGCTCGGGGTACCAGTAGTCTGTAGTTTTATATAAAAACTCAGCACTTTCACTGAGCACTAAAAAGCCATGCGCAAAACCTGGTGGTATCCAAACCTGACGGTTATTCTCCGCAGATAAGTGCGCCCCCATCCAACGTCCAAAGGTTGGCGAGCTTTTTCGGATATCAACAGCGACATCAAACACCTCACCACTCACTACCCTTACCAGTTTGCCTTGTGGATGTTTGATTTGATAATGTAACCCCCGCAGTACGCCTTTAGCAGATTTAGAGTGATTGTCTTGCACAAAGGCCGATTGAGCACCTACTGCATTTTCAAAATCTTTGGCGTTAAAGCTTTCGAAAAAAAATCCCCTCGCATCGCCATAAACCTTTGGTTCTAAAATTTTTACGTCCGGTAAATCAGTTGCAACAATATTAAAGGGCATATATTTTTCTCAAACCAAATTCAGCAGATATTGACCATAACTATTTTTAGCTATGGGTTGGGCAAGGCGTAAAAGCTGCTCTGTATTGATCCACTTTGAGCGCCATGCAATCTCTTCTGGGCAAGCGACCATCAAACCCTGGCGTCTTTGAATGGTTGCAATGAACTGCGCAGCGTCAAGTAACGAATCATGTGTGCCCGTATCCAACCAAGCAAAGCCGCGACCCATAATCTCAACACTTAGTTGTTGCTTTGTTAAATAATATTTATTTACATCCGTTATTTCAAGCTCCCCCCTCGCTGAAGGTTTGATTGATGCCGCTATATCGCAGACTTGCGTGTCGTAGAAATAAAGTCCAGTAACAGCATAATTTGATTTTGGATGTGTTGGCTTTTCTTCAATTGAAATTGCCTTCTTGCTTTCATCAAACTCAACCACTCCGTAACGCTCTGGATCTTGAACGTGATATGCAAAAACGCAGGCTCCTTGATTGAGTTCATTTGCCTGATGTAACTGATTAACCAACTCGTGTCCGTAAAATATATTATCGCCAAGCACAAGAGCACTTGGATTACCGTCTACAAATTTCCGTCCAATAATAAAGGCCTGCGCTAAGCCATCCGGCGTGGGTTGCACAGCGTACTGTATGTTCATCCCCCATTGGGATCCATCCTTTAAAAGCTCAGCAAATCTTGGTGTATCTTGTGGGGTTGAGATGATAAGTACATCTTTTATCCCAGCCAACATTAAGGTCGCCAAAGGGTAATACACCATAGGTTTATCATAAATTGGCATCAATTGTTTAGAGACGGCTAAAGTAACGGGGTATAGACGAGTCCCTGAGCCACCCGCTAAAATGATTCCTTTTCGTGCACTCATAATTCTGATCTCTTTAAAAGTTAACCCTCATCCGTTGCTCTTGATAGCGCAGCAACACTTAAATTTTCTTGGTCTCTCGTGCCAATTTAATTTTGTCAAGCTCCTGATCTACGCCTACTCTCCAGTCAGGCAGCTGTAACTTAAAAGTACGCTGAATTTTCGTTGTATTCAATCTGGAGTTTAATGGCCGTGGCGCCAGTTGGGGATAATCTTTAGACGGAATGGGACTTATTTTAGAAGCGTCTAATAAAAAGTTGTCCGCCAAACCTATCTCCTCACAACGGCGAACAATATAGTGCGCGTAATTATGCCAACTTGTCTCCCCCAAAGCCACTAAATTAAATAAGCCCCAACTAGGTAGCTCTAGTTCCTCAGAATCTGCACGTTGATCCCCTTGGACAATCCCGTTCTTTTTGAGTATCGTCATCGTGATTGCAACCAACAATGAGGTAGGGGTTGGCGCGCCCAACTGGTCGTCAATTATGCTAAGTTCCTCTTTAATTTCCGCTAATTTGATGATCGTTTTAAGAAAGTTACTTCCGTGCGCACTAAATACCCAAGACGTTCTGAAAATCAAGTGGCGAAGACAGTGTGCTCGCACGCCCTCTTCGCCTAAAAATTTCGATAACCCGTAGACTGACAGCGGATGGCAATCATCGAGTTCATCGTAAGTCCCCGCTTTTAATCCGTCAAACACGTAGTCAGTTGAATAGTGAACGAAAGCCGCACCCAAACTTGAGGCCTCTTTGGCCATCACCGTCGGTGCCTGTGTATTAATCAGTCCTGCAAGCTCGCTGTCATTTTGTGCTTGATCAACCGCGGTGTATGCGCTTGCATTGATGATGAGGTTGGGTTTAAATTGACGGATGACCCCCTGTATTTGCTCAGCATGAGTTAAATCACACTCTCTTCGACCAACAGCCAAAAGCTCGCCGCAGCATTTCATCGCGGGGATAAAATCCTGCCCCAATTGTCCATCTTTGCCAAATAGGAGCGTTTTCATTAAATTTTTTACTTTTATTTGCGCGTGATAAGCTTTTGCTAAAACTAAACTGCGTGAATATACTGTTTATTTACCCACTCTAAATAAGCGCCCGAAGTAACATTCTCGGTCCACTGAGAATTATCCAAATACCATGCAACTGTTTTAGCCATGCCGGACTCAAAAGTTTCTGCAGGACGCCACCCCAATTCTGTTTGTATTTTGCTTGCATCCATAGCGTAGCGCTTGTCATGCCCAGGTCGGTCAGCGACAAAAGTAATTTGCTCCTTATAGGAGTGACCATCTGCTCTTGGTTTTTGAGCATCCAGTAAATTACAGATGGTATGGACAACTTCTAGGTTTGTTTTCTCGTTACACCCACCTATGTTGTAAGTTTCTCCAATCCGGCCCTTATCTAAAACACACCTGATTGCTTCACAGTGATCGGTCACATACAACCAGTCTCTAATTTGTTGGCCATCGCCGTAAATGGGCAAAGACTTACCTTTAAGTGCATTGTGAATGACCAGTGGGATAAGTTTTTCAGGAAAGTGATAGGGACCGTAATTATTACTGCAATTGGTTGTTAAAACTGGCAGGCCATAAGTATGTAGCCACGCCCGAACGAGGTGATCACTTGCTGCTTTACTGGCTGAGTAGGGGCTATTGGGTTCATACCGGTTATTCTCTGTAAACGCGGGATCTTCCTTATTTAAACTACCAAACACTTCATCCGTTGAGACATGTAAAAATCTAAAATTCTGTTTAGCTTGCTCGCTTAAAGTTGACCAATATTTTCTACTGCATTCGAGCAAATTAAATGTTCCAATAATATTGGTTTGAATAAATTCACTCGGGCCATGAATGGATCTGTCTACATGACTCTCAGCAGCGAAATTAACTACGGCTCTTATATTATGCTTAGTAAGGAGCGAAGAAATAAGCTCCGAGTCCGCAATGTCCCCTCTTAAGAAAATATGATTTTTATTGTCCTTCAATGCATGTAGATTTTCTAAATTACCAGCATAAGTCAATTTATCTAGATTAACCACAGGCTCAAGTCCAGCCCTCAACCAATTGAGCACAAAATTCGAGCCGATAAAGCCAGCCCCGCCGGTGACTAGGATCATAATTAATTGAATAGGTTAAGTGTTACTAAGAGTTAACAGGAAACGTTAATTTGTGAACTGAAGAAAGGCAACCATGGGTAACGAAGGGCTCTTGCAGAGCGCTTCAAGCAGACAACCCAGTTGGACTATTTTAGTAGTCTTTAAGAAGCTATTCGTTCCTGAGCTTTTCACTGCATTGCCAATGCCATGCATCTTTACACATTTGCGCTAGCCCTCGAGTTGCCCGCCAATTAAGCAGCTCCCAAGAGCGCGTTGGATCAGCAAAACACTGAGCAATATCACCTTTTCTTCTGGGACCCATGCGACAGGGTATTTTCAGGCCGCAAGCCCTCTCAAATTCAGCTACCATCTCCAGCACAGAGTAGCCCCGACCAGTGCCCAAATTGAGAGTGATCAATTCACTGTGTTGCTCCAAATACCTAAGCGCTGAAAGATGCCCTTTAGCAAGATCCAAAACGTGTATGTAGTCTCGTATACCCGTCCCATCTGGCGTATCATAATCGTTACCCCAGACATTAAGATAGGGTCGACGTTGCGCTGCAACTTGGGCGACATAGGGCATTAAATTGTTTGGTACACCCAACGGATCTTCCCCAATCAAGCCGGACTCGTGCGCCCCAACAGGATTGAAATAACGCAATCTCGCTATGCTCCAGCCCGTATCGGCTCGGTGAAGGTCGGCCAAAATCTCTTCAATCATCAACTTCGTTCGGCCATAGGGATTTGTAGCCGAGGTTGGAAAGTCCTCTTTTATAGGCACTGCATGCGGATCGCCGTATACGGTGGCGCTTGAGGAGAAAACGATCGATTTAGGCCCGTGGTGTTGCATGGCCTTCAACAGCGCAAGGGTGCCGCAAACATTATTCTCATAGTACGCAAGCGGTTGCACCGTGGATTCACCTACTGCTTTGAGACCTGCAAAATGGATGACGGCCTGGTACTGGCGCGCCTTAAAAACTTGCTCGAGTAATACCGGATCCCTGATATCCCCTTTTATGAACTCAAGCTTAGTTGGGCATAGCATCTGTAGGCGAGCTAAAACTTCTGCTCTACTATTACAAAGATTGTCCAAAATAGTCACCCCGTACCCTGCCTCAGCTAAGACGACGCAGGTGTGGGAGCCAATGTAGCCGGCACCCCCAGTTACTAAAATTTGGTTCATAAGGGTAATGATTTTTCTTTGTTACGTCTCATTAGATACACTGCATTAAGTAGAACACTTGCCAATTAATACAAGCAGCGCAATTTGATCAAAATTATCGCGCCGGTTGGGACCTAATTTGACAATAAAGCAGCTTTTTTCGTCTAATCTTACAATTCACAATATGAATACATATATTTTGAACCTCCACTGCCCCGATCGCCCTGGTATTGTCCACGCCGTTTCGGCATTCTTATTGTCACAATCCTCCAATATTGAGGAGGCTGCGCAGTTTAATGACGATGGAACCGGGCTTTTTTTCATGCGCGTTCAGTTCGCAAGTCCAAAGAACATTGAAAGCTTACAAGCAGAATTGGAAACATTTTCCAATGCGCAAGACATGAAATGCACGCTACATGATGCAACCCGGCCTCTAAAAACAGTAATTTTTGTGAGCAAGGATGGGCACTGTCTCAACGATTTACTATTTCGTTGGAAAAGCGGTTTGTTAAAACTCGATCTCAAAGCGATCATCAGTAATCATAAGGATTTTTATCAACTCGCAGCAAGTTATAACGTTCCCTTTCATCTCATCCCTGTCTCAAGCACCACAAAAGACCAAGCTGAAGCGCGTCAATACGAAATTCTTGAATCAGAAGGCACAGAGCTCGTTATTTTGGCGCGTTATATGCAAATTTTGTCTAACGATTTGTGTCGCAAACTCTCTGGTAGAGCGATCAATATTCACCACAGTTTTTTGCCTAGCTTCAAGGGTGCTAAGCCCTACTACCAAGCTCACGATAGAGGCGTGAAGCTGATTGGAGCTACCGCACACTACGTTACGGCAGACTTGGACGAGGGGCCCATTATTGAGCAAGATGTGGCCCGCGTTGATCACAGCAAAAGCGTTGATGATTTAACAGCAATTGGACGCGATACGGAAGGTCAAGTGCTAGCTAGAGCTGTAAAATGGCACTGCGAGCACCGTGTATTAATTAACGGCCACAAAACCGTTGTTTTCAAATAACAAACTGCTGTGGCTAAATATCCAAATTAGCCTTTGTCTTACTCTTATTCCCTTTATTAGGTAATGCTATGACGTTCAAACCCAGTACCAATGAACAGGCGAATAGCTCACAGGACATATCCCCGAGCTTGCAAGTAAGCGTTGTCAAGGCGTTGTCAAAAGTTCTTGCGACTGAAGATATTTTGTACACACCAGAGGACACTACGCCCTATGAATGCGATGGGTTAACAGCCTACCGGCAAAGGCCCCTTTGCGTCGCTATCCCCAGGACAACACAACAAGTCCAAGATGTTTTAAAAACATGCCATGCGTTAAATGTCC
This sequence comes from uncultured Burkholderiales bacterium, assembly GCA_903896615.1. Lineage (GTDB taxonomy): Bacteria > Pseudomonadota > Gammaproteobacteria > Burkholderiales > Burkholderiaceae_C > Limnohabitans. Next base: position 75,675 of record CAITYM010000087.1, on the reverse strand, counting down.
CTATCATCGCTCGCGGCGCTGGCACGGGCTTGTCTGGCGGCGCAATGCCGAGTGTTAAAGGCGTCACGCTATCAATGGCAAGATTCAACAAAATCCTTGATATTGATCCACTCAGCCGAACAGCTCTAGTTCAGTGCGGCGTTCGTAACCTAAATATCAGCGAAGCCGTTTCCCAGTATGGTCTTTACTATGCGCCTGACCCTTCTAGCCAAATCGCATGCACGATTGGGGGCAATGTTGCTGAAAACTCGGGCGGTGTTCATTGTTTAAAGTATGGACTTACTCTACATAATGTGCTCAAGATTAAAGGCTTTACAGTTGCTGGCGACCCCATCGAATTTGGCTCTGAGGCACTAGACTGCCCCGGTTTAGATTTATTGCCACTTGTCGTGGGTTCTGAGGGCATGCTTGCAATTACAACCGAAGTGACGGTCAAACTTACACCCAAGCCAGAGCTTGCTCGGTGCATCATGGCTAGCTTTGATGATATGCGCAAGGCCGGCGACGCGGTAGCTGCAATTATTGCAGCGGGCATTATTCCTGCAGGCTTGGAGATGATGGACAAACCGATGACTGCTGCTGTTGAGGATTTTGTTCACGCAGGGTACGATCTAAATGCGCAGGCGATTTTGTTATGTGAATCAGATGGCACGCAAGAAGAGGTTGCAGAAGAAATTGAGCGGATGACAAAGGTGCTCGAGATGAGTGGTGCAACCGCTACCATGATCAGCCAATCTGAATCTGAGAGGTTGCGCTTTTGGAGTGGGCGCAAAAACGCCTTCCCAGCCAGTGGGCGCATTAGCCCTGATTACATGTGCATGGATTCCACAATTCCCCGCAAACGTTTGGCGGATATTTTGGAGGCCATTGCAGAGATGGAGATAAAGTACGAATTACGCTGCGCTAATGTATTCCACGCTGGCGACGGGAACTTGCATCCTCTCATAATGTTTGATGCTAATGATCCAGACCAACTCCACAGAGCGGAACTCTTTGGCGCCGACATCTTGGAGACCAGCGTCCGTATGGGGGGAACAGTAACGGGTGAGCACGGCGTAGGCGTTGAAAAACTCAACAGCATGTGCGTTCAGTTTTCCCCCGAAGAAAGAGAGCAAATGTTCGGCATTAAAAGAGCATTTGATCCTAATTCTCTTTTAAATCCAGGTAAAGTCATACCCACCTTGCAACGCTGTGTTGAATATGGTCGCCAGGTGGTTCATCACGGCCAAGTTGCTCATCCCACTTTGCCTAGATTTTAAGCATCATTGGGTACCCGTTTTGCGGGAACCAAATAAGGCAGTCCCGACTCGAACCATTGTTGAGCCTGCAGCAATCGCCTCTTTCATATCCATGCTCATTCCCATTGATAAAGTATCAAATTCTTCACTTTGCAACTCTACTTTGATACTGTCAAAAAGTAATTTTGCCTTATTATGAATTTCTCTTTGCGCCTGCGCCCCATCAACTGGATCAGGAATAGTCATCAAACCTCTTAAAGTCGTATGGGGTAATTTCCTGATCGCTCTTGCGAGCTCTAAAGTTTCAAGCGGATTCACCCCAGATTTAGTAGTACCCCCGTCAATGTTGACTTGAATACACAGTTGAATGGGGTGCAGATGGGTTGGCCTTTGTTCACTTAGCCTTTGGGCTATTTTGAGCCGATCAACTGTCTGTACCCAATCAAAATTTTCAGCAACAAGTCTGGTTTTATTGCTTTGCAAGGGTCCGATGAAATGCCATATCAATCCCTTTACTTCTCGCTCTTTAAGGGTCAAGATTTTTTCAAGGCCTTCTTGTGCATAATTTTCTGCAAAATTAATTTGCCCCAATCGTGCCATTTTTTCGATATTTGATACTCCTACTGTTTTTGAAACAGCCAAGAGTGTTATATCGTTTGGATTGCGGTTTGCGAGTGTCGCGCTCTCCAGTATGCTTTGTTGAACCGCTTGTAAATTAGCTGCTAAGAATTCATTCATGCTTGTATTCTATTGTCCTCACGCTCTTTACTACTACTTCACTATTGATAATACGTATTGTTATTTGTACCAATTAAGCTCTATGATTATGGTTTTTCAAATCTTTAAAAATAATTCATGTCAAGTATCAAACCTAAATCCTACGAACCAGCCACATCCACTCAAGTCTCTTTTATCGGTCTAGGCGTCATGGGTTATCCCATGGCGGGGCATCTAGCCAGTGCTGGGCATAGCGTGACCGTTTATAACCGCTCGCCTGCAAAGGCTAAAGCGTGGATTTCAGAGTTTTCAACGTCCAAAGCGCCTAAGTCAGCTCCAACCCCAAAGGAGGCTGCGTTGGGTTCAAAGATCGTCTTTTGTTGTGTCGGTAATGACGATGATTTGAGATCTGTTATTTTTGGCGAACACGGTGCATTAGCAGGAATGTCATCGGGCTCAATTTTGGTTGACCACACCACCGCATCAGCCAATGTCGCAAGGGAGATTCACGCTGCTGCAAAGGCCCAGGGCGTACATTTCATTGACGCTCCTGTGTCAGGGGGTGAGGCCGGAGCCCAAAATGGTTTACTAACCGTTATGTGTGGTGGGGAGGCGACTCCTTTTGAAGCGGTTAAATCCGTTGCACTTGCATTTTCTAGAGCATTCACTTTAATGGGTGAATCTGGTGCCGGTCAATTGACAAAGATGGTCAACCAAATCTGCATCGCTGGTTTGGTTCAAGCTTTGAGCGAGGGGATTGCCTTTGGAGCCCAAGCTGGGCTAGATATGAATTTAGTTTTGGACGTGATTGGTAAAGGCGCTGCACAAAGTTGGCAAATGGACAACCGGGGTAAAACCATGGTGGCAGATCAGTTCAATTTTGGTTTCGCAGTTGATTGGATGCGTAAAGATTTGGGTCTCGTAATGGATGAGGCTAAGCGAAATGGTGCTCGGGTTCCAGTTACTGCACTTGTGGACCAGTTTTATGCGGATGTGCAGCATATGGGCGGCAATCGTTGGGATACATCCAGTTTAATCAAACGATTGAAATAATTCGAACACATTAAGTCATCAAAGCCCCCTTGCCAACGCCGTGTGGGCAAATAGGGAATGAGAATACTTGATATTTACAACGACGGTAGCTTGACGTTAGCTTGACGCTAACGCTTGCGCTTGCGCGAGAAGCACTGGGACTTCTAGCTCTAGAGTGTCCTGCCCGACCCCAAGTTTTGAGGCCTTGAGACCAAATTCATTGCACCCTCAACAGCTCTCGCCTCTTGGGCAGTGGTTGAATGCCTCTTGCATTTGAGACAGTCCTCTTGTATCTTGCACCGATATAGCCGTCCTCGACTTGGTCTATCCCCGCCCTGAAGAACCAGGTTTTACGCCATGGCCGGTAAACTTTTAACCGCGCCACATTGCAGTCCCAGTGTTTTATTTACCCTGTGTAGCGCCTGTTTGCGTTACCGTCGCAGCTGGCGGGTTGAGCGCTCGTAGCTCTTCTTCGGTTAAGAGTTGAAATACGCGCACTACTTGATTCACTCCACTCACATTCCTTGCAATCTCTGTAGCTCTGTTGGCTTCATTTGGTGTAACGCGGCCCATTAAATAAATATTTCCGTGCTCTGCAACAATTTTAAATGTGTTAACCATTAAATCGCGTGCATCAATGATTCCAGCTTTGACTTTGCTTGAGAGTAATATGTCATGGGTTCTATCGCCGTAACTTGAATTAGGTCCGATAGCAACCTCATTAAGTACTTTTCGTACATTTTCAACTTCTGAGACAATTTTCAAAACCGCTAGTCTATCCCGGTCCGAAGGGACCTCACCCGTTAGTAGTACCTGCAGGTTAAAGCTGTTTACATTTATATGAACCTTATTACCAAACGTATCTCTTATCCTAGCTGACGCGCGCAGCTCAATTTCCTCATCCTCCAGTTGAATACCCGATGTTCTTCTATCTGTAGCCACCACTACAGTCCCGGCCATGCCGCCAAGCATCAAAGGTGCGCAAGCACTGATTAGAAACGTGCAACTAATAAGCACTAAGCTTAAAGAGAGTTTATTTTTCATTTGTTTAATCATAAATTATCTGCCTCACCTAACAATTGGTAATCCACTCCGTCGCATATGCAATGCAACACTAATAAATGTACTTCTTGAATTCTCGCTGTCCGCTCGCTTGGAACGCAAATGTTCACGTCCGTTTCTTTTAGAGCTTGCGCTATTTTGCCCCCCCCTTTGCCGGTTAAAGCGATTACGGTCATTTCGCGCTCATGTGCAGCGGTAATTGCTGCCAAAACATTTGCAGAATTACCACTTGTCGATATGGCTAGTAAAACGTCTGTGCCCTGGCCTAATGCCCGTACTTGTTTAGAGAATATTTGATTAAAATCATAGTCATTGCCTATTGCAGTCAAAATTGAGGAGTCGGTGGTCAAAGCTATTGCTGCAAGCTCGGGCCTTTCTCGTTCAAATCGCCCAACAAATTCGGCAGCAAAATGTTGAGCATCTGCAGCAGAACCCCCATTTCCACAAGCCAAAACCTTCCCACCCCCCGTAACACTAGACAAGATAGCTTGAATAGCTGCCAATATAGGCTTATTTAGGACCTGTGCTGATTGGTATTTCAAATCAGCACTATCTATGAATTGTTGTTCTATACGTTGTTCTAACATTTGTAGTGCCCGCCTTGGTCTTATCTCTTAGCCGAGATCATGCATTATGCAGATCGATCCTCATAGTAGTCATTGTAATGAATGTCCCGCACTAGCCTTCATTTCTCTATCGAAATCGGTTATTCTCTTAATTTAATCTTTTTTGCAATCTCCCAATGAGGGCAATCATTTGAATATAAGCTACGCCAATGTTCTGTCTGCTGCCACACAGGCCGTCAGCCATCAAGATTTCCCCAAATCTTGTTTGTTTGTTGTTGCTACACCGATTGGGAATTTAGCAGATATTACACTTCGCGCATTGCATACGCTCTCGATCTGTGACTTCTTGGCGTGTGAGGATACCAGGGAGTCTAAAAATTTATTAAAAAGCTACGGAATTGATAAATTAAATGATTCATGGATTGCTGTACACCAACATAATGAGGATGAGCTGTCGCCCGTTATTATTTCTAAGTTAGCGCAAGGTGCTCGAATCGCATTTTTGTGTGATGCCGGAACCCCCGGCGTTAGCGATCCCGGAGCTTGGTTGGTTCACTGCGTAACTACTGCTGGGTATAAAGTTGTTCCCATTCCAGGCGTTAGCAGTATCACTACACTTTTAAGTGTTAGTGGGCTCATAGGTCACACCGGCTTTAGCTTTGTTGGCTTTTTGGCCAACAAGGGCAGCGATCGAGAAAAACAGATCAAATCCCTACAGGTTGAATCAAAGCCGACTATCTTGCTTGAGGCCCCTCACCGAATTGAGGCTCTCGCTGCATCCCTTGCCTTCTTAGGCGAGCGCTTGATCACCATCGGCAGAGAATTGACAAAACAATTCGAGCAAATCACCACACTCCCAGCCCATCAACTCCCCAATTGGTTATCTTTAGATTCAAACCGCACTCGTGGGGAATTTGTTTTAATTATTCATGCCCCCGATGTTAGGCAGGATACTGACTCCACCCATTACTCCGATATTTTGCAAATTCTTTTGAGCGAATTATCCCTTAAGGGCTCAGTTAAATTAGCCCAACTGCTTACAGGCGCTCCTAAAAACGAACTTTATGAGCTTGCGCTTGCACTCAGCAAGAAAACCTCAGATACCACTCAGCCGCTTAGCTAGTCTGCGGGTAAGACTTGTATCCGGTATGGACCCCCTATTTTTTGGTGCGGCTGGCGGGGATCGAACCCACGACCCTTGGCTTCGGAGGCCAATACTCTATCCACTGAGCTACAGCCGCACATCAGAACTTGATAAATCACCCCTTAATTGTAGGCGTTTCACCACCTGGTTTTTTCGCCTGTCCAACGCTACGCCAAGGACCAATATTTTTCACGAATTCACATTCGTTTTCAAGCCCTCGTTATAATCTACACTTTATACGATAACGCCTATTTGAGGAACTTATGAGCGACCACGACGATCAAAACCACGACGGCCCCATCAAAACGCCTACGCAATTTTTATGGGTTGTCCTTTTCTCATTTGTACTACCCATATTTATTATTATTGGTCTCGTTTACTACGTGGGCTCAGCAAATAAACCAGCTGAAGGTTCTTCTGATCTTCCCAAGTCCATTGCAGAGCGTATCCAGAAAGTGGGAGTGGTTGATATCAGAGATGCCAATCGTGAGCTGAAAACTGGCGAACAGGTATTTAAAGCTCAGTGCACAACCTGCCATTCAATTGGAGCCCTGGGTTCTCCCAAATTCGGAGATTCCGCCGCATGGGCCCCACGAATTGCAAAGGGTTATGATGCTCTGTTAATTTCGGCCCTCAAGGGCAAGGGCAACATGGGTGCTCAAGGTGGTGGTGAGTTTGATGATGTCGAAATTGGTAGAGCTGTGGTTTATATGACCAATTCTGCAGGTGCTAAATTTACTGAGCCCAAGGCACCCTCGGTTGCCCCACCAGCAATGGCTACAAAATAAATTTTAGATTATTTAAAGAGTCACTCAAGCCAGTCAATTTGACTGGCTTTTTTCTTTTAGTGGACTCCTCACAAATCCAAATTTCCGCTCTAACTCTTCCTCAAATATTTCTTCAATCTTCCACTTTCGTCTGACAAGTTCATCCGCTAGGATATCCATATCCATACTGCGTACAACCCCAATTCCTTTATCCGTATTCAAATAGACTTTTCCGTGCTCATCTGTATAAGCCCTCAAGACTTGAACCACTTTTTCTGTTTGCGTGATCACTTGTAGCTTGTGGTCAAACCGAAGCACCCACGGCGTTAACTCTAACTCCACAAATACTTTTTGCGGTCCGTTTTGAAAGTAGTACCGCTTTGACTCATCTTTTAGATAATTGCGGTTAATAAATTCAATTAATTTACCGTGGACTAATCTACTGCCTTTTGATACCTTAAAGTCCCCTGTACTTTGTACAACATCGTCTCTTAAGTACCAGTCTCCTCTTCGGTCAAGCCCTAGCCACCCATAACAGGCAGGGACGTTCGGCCATTTTTTTAATGCCAATCCTACGATTTCATCCATGCTGATATAAGTTCAGGTAAGTATCTCAAATTTCCTGGGAACGTTGACTGCGGATAGCCCACATGACCTCCCTGTTTAGTGTAAATGGCAACTCCGTACTTATTGAATTCGCCCCTAGCGGGTAACGATTTCGCTGGAATAAAAGGGTCATTCAATGCATTGAGTACAAGATGTTTAACTTGTATATCCTGCAATTTCCTGTGAGATGAACACATTGACCAATATTGCGTTGTATCTTTAAATCCGTGTAACGGGGCTGTGAAATAATTATCAAATTCAAATAAACTTTTTGCATTCAATACCATTTGTAAATCAAATAGGCCAGGATATTGAACGGCTTTACTTACCGCCTTAGCCTTCATCGTTTTCAGAAAATGTCTCTCATAAATATACTTATTGACACCCCTGCCTATTTCCATTCCGCTCGCTATTAAATCCAAAGGAGCACATATAGAGGCGATACCGGATACAAATTTTCCCGCCTCCTCTCCATACTCTTGTGCCCACCTCAGCAGTGCGTTACCACCAAGGGATACACCAACTGCCCATATTGGCCCTTCATATAATTCACGGATTTTGGCCAGTATCCATCCAATTTCCTCAAAGTCTCCACTGTGATAGGCCCGCGGTGCTACATTTATTTCCCCGCTACACCCTCTAAAGTGAGGAATACACAGTCCTCCTTCTTGGTTGAGATAATAATCTCCAAAAGCTTTAGCATAATGACTTTTCGAACTACCCTCCAATCCGTGAAACATTACACACAAATATTTTTTATTCAAAGCATTTGTTGACCAATCGATGTCAATAAAATCCTGGTCCCTTGTCTTTATTCGTGTCCGCCGCCAATTTATCTGCGGATACTTAATAAATTTAGCACTTAGTGCGGCGTATATTGTTTGCGCATGACCCGAAGGTAACCATAGGGGAGGCTTGTACCCCTGCATTCAATGAAGCACCTGATTAGGCAGGCTTAAATCTTTCAGTTCACTTGGTGTACCTGGACTTGCGTGATGTATCACCAACTTCCAGCCTTGTGCGGTTCGCTGGTATACGTTTGTTGTTGATGTGTATGCTTTCTGAGGGCCATCTGGCAGCATTACTTCTACTCTTTCAATAAGGCTGTGCACAGCACTTGTTAGAGAGCTCAATTTGATAACCCGCTCTGGATGAGCCGGTAATGAACCATTTGTAAACATTGCTTCAAAAGAAGCTCTAATTGCGGCTAGACCAATAATACGCGGTCCCCCTGGATGAATGCAGACTATATCGTCCTCATCACCCCAGCATGACATTAGTTTTTCAAGATCCCCGTTTTGCAATGCATCATAGAACATTGCTTCAACATCATCAGATGAACCGCCTACTGTTGCAGCTTCGTGTTGCTTTGATTTAGGCATATTGCACTTAATTTATTAAATACACTCAGTATTTAAGTAGATCAAGAGATTTTGAACTCGGTCGCTAGTTTATCTCTTCTTACCGTGTAAACGTCTGACTGCAGCTAATTGAGCTGCAAGTATTACCAACTCAGACTGTGCACGCGCTAAGTCCTGACCGCCCTTAGCATTCTTTAATGCCTCTTCAGCGGCCTGCTTAGCATGCACTGCTTTTTCTTCATCTAAATCTTTTGCTCTGACTGCCGTGTCAGAAAGTACCGTTACTCCGTCTGGCTGAACTTCTAAAATTCCCCCAGCAACAAATACCATTTCCTCGGTACCGTCCTGCAACTTGATACGCACTGATCCGGGTCTTATTCTTGTTATCAGGGGTGTATGTCTTGGAAATATACCCAACTCACCTGATTCTCCAGGAAGCACTACAAAGCTCGCTTCGCCAGAGAAGATAGACTCCTCTGCACTAACGACATCTACGTGAAAGGTGCTTGTCATGAAATAACTTCCGTATTTATTGGAAAGCGATTTGATTTCAAATCACTTTCCAGCATTTTAAATCTTCTTGGCTTTCTCAATAGCCTCGTCAATGGTCCCTACCATGTAAAAGGCTTGCTCAGGTAAGTGATCACACTCACCACTTGCAATCATCTTAAATCCGCGAATCGTCTCAGCCAAAGTTACGTATTTACCTGCGGTTCCTGTAAATACCTCAGCCACGTGGAATGGCTGGGACAAGAAACGCTGAATCTTACGAGCGCGTGCTACAGTTAATTTGTCTTCAGGAGCCAATTCATCCATACCTAGAATGGCAATAATATCTCGCAATTCTTTATAGCGCTGCAAAGTTCCTTGAACCAAACGGGCTGTTTGATAATGTTCTTCTCCAACAACGTGTGGATCTAATTGGCGGCTAGTAGAGTCCAAAGGATCCACTGCTGGATAGATACCTAATGCAGCAATGTCCCTACTTAACACCACGGTTGAATCTAAGTGGGCAAAAGTTGTTGCAGGTGATGGGTCTGTCAAATCGTCCGCAGGTACATACACAGCCTGGATTGAAGTGATTGATCCTACTTTTGTTGATGTAATACGCTCTTGCAGTCGTCCCATTTCTTCAGCAAGAGTTGGCTGATAGCCCACTGCCGAAGGCATACGACCCAGTAAAGCGGATACTTCTGTACCGGCCAATGTGTAGCGATAGATATTATCAACGAAGAAAAGAACGTCCCTGCCCTCATCCCTGAATGACTCAGCAATCGTCAATCCTGTTAGTGCAACGCGCAGACGGTTGCCTGGCGGCTCATTCATCTGTCCGTAAACCATTGCAACTTTAGATTCTTCTAGGTTGTCAGATACAACCACATTGGATTCCATCATCTCATGATAGAAGTCATTACCTTCACGCGTACGCTCACCCACGCCAGCAAATACAGATAAGCCGGAGTGAGCTTTTGCGATGTTGTTGATTAACTCCATCATATTCACGGTCTTTCCTACACCCGCGCCACCGAATAATCCGACCTTTCCGCCTTTTGCAAATGGACAAACTAAATCAATAACTTTAATGCCTGTCTCTAACAATTCAGTAGAGGGCGAGAGCTCATCATACTCAGGTGCTTTTCTATGTATAGATGCAGTTTTTGCTGAGTTAACCGGACCCCGCTCATCGATTGGTTGTCCAAGCACGTCCATAATACGACCAAGTGTTGCCTTACCAACTGGCACTTGGATGGCATCTCCTGTATTGCTCACCATTAAGCCGCGACGAAGTCCATCAGAGCTGCCAAGGGCAATCGTTCTAACAATACCATCACCAAGCAATTGTTGGACTTCTAAAGTTAATGAAGTACCCTCTAATTTAAGTGCATCATAAACTTTTGGCATGTTGTCACGTGGAAACTCAACGTCAACAACAGCACCGATACACTGAACAATTTTTCCTTGCGCTTGAGCCATTTTTTGCTCCATAAATATAAATTCTTGTTACACCGCTGCCGCACCGGCAACGATCTCTGATAGTTCTTTCGTAATAGCTGCTTGACGAGTTTTGTTGTAAATTAGCTTGAGTTCACCAATTACACTTCCTGCATTGTCAGTCGCAGATTTCATAGCAACCATCCTTGCGGATTGTTCAGAAGCCATATTTTCAGCAAGGGCTTGATACACCAAAGCTTCAATATAACGAATCAACAAATCTTCAATCACTGTATGTGCATCAGGCTCATACAAATAATCCCAACTATTTTTCTTATTACTTGCTTTAATTTCTTCGCTAGACAATGGAAGCAACTTCTCCATCACTGGCTCTTGCTTCATCGTGTTGATGAACTTTGTGTAACAAAGATAAACTGAATTAATTTGCTTTGAAACATAGGCATCAAGAAGCACCTTAACTGGGCCAATCAGCTTATCTAAGTGAGGCGTATCTCCTAGTTGAGTAACTTGGGATACAACTTCAACGCCGGATCTATTTAAAAAGCCCAGCCCCTTATTACCAATTGCCATCGCTTTAGCTGTGTGCCCTGTTGCTTGAAGTTCTTTTAACTTTTGAGCAACTATCCTCAGCATGTTCGTGTTGAGTCCCCCGCACAAGCCCTTATCAGTTGAAACAACAATAAAACCAACACCTTTTGAGTGGTTGATTTCCATAAAGGGGTGAACGAACTCAGGATTTGCTTGGCCCAAGTGACATGCGATTTTTTTGATCTTCTCACTGTAGGGTCTGGCAGCTCGCATCCTGTCCTGAGCTTTCCTCATTTTGGATGCGGCCACCATTTCCATGGCTTTTGTGATCTTCTTGGTATTTTCAACCGATTTGATCTTGCCTCTAATTTCCTTACCTGCTGCCATTAAAGCTTCCTTTGTTTGTCAGGTACGGTTTAAACAAAAGACTTTTTGAACTCTGCCAATGCTGTTGTCAATTCAGCCTCAGCATCTTTGTCCATAGCCTTGTCTTTTTCCAACTTAGAAAGTAATGCAGCATGCTGATCTTTCAGGTGGCCATGCAGACCAGCCTCAAATGCTAGAACACGATTAACTGCTATATCATCTAAATAGCCCTTATTGACTGCAAACAATGTTGCACCCATCAAGCTTATGTTCAAAGGACTGTACTGAGCCTGTTTAAGCAACTCAGTAACGCGGGCCCCGCGGTCCAATTGCTTTCTTGTAGCTTCATCTAAGTCCGATGCGAATTGAGCAAAAGCAGCCAGTTCTCGGTACTGAGCCAAGTCAGTACGGATACCACCAGATAAATTCTTAATTAATTTAGTCTGAGCTGCACCACCAACGCGTGAGACAGAGATACCAGCGTTGATAGCAGGTCGGATACCTGAGTTAAACAAACTGGTTTCTAAGAAGATCTGGCCATCAGTAATTGAGATTACGTTTGTTGGCACGAAAGCAGATACGTCACCCGCTTGGGTCTCAATGATTGGCAATGCAGTCAAAGAGCCGGTCTTTCCTTTTACTGCACCCTTCGTGAATTCTTCTACGTAGTGCTCATTTACACGAGCTGCGCGCTCTAGCAACCGGCTGTGCAAATAAAATACATCGCCGGGATAAGCCTCACGTCCTGGTGGACGTCTCAGCAACAAAGAAACTTGACGATACGCTACAGCTTGTTTTGAAAGGTCATCATAGACTATCAAGGCATCTTGACCACGGTCTCTGAAATACTCACCCATTGTGCAACCTGAGTACGCAGAAACATATTGCATAGCTGCAGACTCAGATGCCGTAGCGGCCACAACAATTGTGTAATCCATTGCTCCGGCTTGCTCAAGAGCTCGCACTACGTTTTTGACTGAAGATGCTTTTTGACCTATGGCTACATAGATACAGGTCATGTTTTGACCTTTTTGATTAATGATCGCATCAATCGCAACAGCAGTTTTACCCGTCTGTCTATCTCCAATTATCAACTCACGTTGTCCGCGCCCAATTGGAACCATTGAGTCAATTGACTTCAAACCCGTTTGCATTGGCTGCGATACTGATTGACGAGCAATAACGCCAGGAGCAACCTTTTCGATAACATCAGTCATTTTTGCATTTATGGGGCCTTTACCATCAATAGGATGTCCCAAAGCATTAACAACACGGCCAATCAATTCAGGCCCAACGGGCACTTCTAAAATTCTGCCCGTGCATTTAACAGTGTCGCCTTCAGAAATGTGCTCGTAATCACCCAAAATCACCGAGCCAACTGAGTCGCGCTCTAAATTCAGGGCGAGTCCAAATGTATTATTTGGAAACTCCAACATTTCCCCCTGCATCACATCACTTAGCCCGTGAATACGACATATACCGTCACTAACGGAAATAACCGTACCCTGGTTACGAATGTCAGCACTAGGCGCCATTCCTTCAATACGACTCTTGATGAGTTCGGAGATTTCTGCGGGATTGAGTTGCATGACTCTTTCCTTCTTTCTTATTTAAGGGTCTTGTCCAGATCTCGATCAGGAGGTCAGGACTACTTTCATTTCTTCAAGGCGGGACTTTACAGAAGTATCAAGTACTTCATCGCCCACCACCACTCTTACGCCGCCAATGAGGCTCTCATCAATGACAACACTTGTTTGTAATTGACGAGAAAAGCGTTTTTCCAAAACCTCAGTTACAGCTGCCTTAGCCGCAGCATCCAAGGGAAAGGCACTATAAATTACCGCCTCAGAGAATCCTGATTGGGCATTCAATAATGCTCTGTACTGATGCGCCACTTCTGGCAGAACACTCAGACGTCCATGCTCAAGCAGTGTGTGCAGAAAATTATTCACTCCTTGTGGGAGCTTAATTTTCAATACCGACGCCACCAACTCCATCACTTGCGACACAGAAACTTTTGGATTCAGCGTGAATTGCTGCACGCGAACATCTTCTGCTATAAAAGCAAGTGAATCTAGCAAATCTGCAGTCTCCTGCGGCGCACCCAAGCCCTTTGACTTGAATAGTGCCTCCGCATAAGGTCGCGCAATTGTTGCAAGTTCTGCCATATTTCCTCTTACAGCTCTGTCTTCAATCGAGACAACAAATCTGCATGTACAGAAGCATTAACTTCTTTACGCAAGATTTGTTCAGCCCCCTTGACTGCCAATTGTGCAACTTCGTTGCGCAAAGATTCCTTAGCTCGCACAATTTGCTGCTCTGCTTCAACTCTTGCGGCGGCAATTATTTTATTAGCCTCTTCAGAGGCTGCCAATTTAGCCTCGTCAATAAGGGCCTGTGCCCGGCGCTCTGCATTGGCAACAATTCCAGCCCCTTCAGCACGAGTTTGGTTGAGCCTTAACTCAACCTCTTTGTGCGCGTTAGAGAGCTCGATTTTTGCATGCTCTGCAGCAGCTAGACCGTGTGCTATTTTTTCAGCTCGCTCATCTAAGGCATGTGCGATAGGGGGCCACACGAAGCGCATCGTGAACCACACCAAAATAGCAAATACGATAGCCTGAACAAACAGCGTTGCATTGATACTCACGGCAACACCTTTCTATGAGCGGTTGTACAAATTACTTTAAAACGAATGGGTTTGCAAAAGCAAACATCATCGCGATACCCACACCAATCAAGAATGCGGCGTCAATTAAACCAGCAAGCAAAAACATTTTTGTTTGAAGTTCATTCATTAGCTCTGGCTGGCGCGCAGCAGCTTCAAGGTATTTACTACCCATGATGCCAATTCCGATACAAGCGCCAATGGCGCCCAGTCCGATGATCAAGCCTGCGGCGAGTGCTACAAAACCGAGTACATGTTCCATTGATAGCTCCTGTTGTCAAATAAAAAATGGAAAGGTTAAAAAAAGATTACCCAATCAATGCGCATCATGCGCTTGACCTACATACACCAAAGTCAACATCATAAAGATGAATGCCTGTAGCGTTATGATCAAAATATGGAAGATTGCCCAAATAGTTCCAGCAATTATTTGCCCCAAAGGCAACAAAATTCCTGGCAACGAAATGGCTGCCGCACCACCCATTAAAGCAATTAACATGAACACCAGTTCGCCGGCATACATATTTCCAAAAAGTCGCATACCGTGAGAAACAGTCTTTGCAGCAAATTCAATCATTTGCATTAAAAAATTAATCGGCCACAAAATAGGGTGAGAACCAAAAGGCGCAGTAAACAACTCATGCGCCCAGCCACCAAAACCTTTTATTTTGATGTTGTAGACGATACAAATCAACAAAACAGACGTAGACAATCCTAGCGTTGTTGACAAATCAGCTGTAGGCACAACTCTGAGATAAGCGTGGTGAGCGCTCTCACCTTGCATCTCAAATATACGACCCCATACCCAAGGCAACAAATCGACGGGCAATAAATCCATCGCATTCATCATAAAAATCCAAACAAATACCGTGAGTGCAAGCGGCGCAACCAAAGCCCTACTACGCTCATTATGAATAATTGCTTTTGATTGGTTGTCTACCAGCTCAAATAAAATCTCAACCGCAGCCTGAAAACGGCTTGGCACACCAGGAGTCACTTTACGAGCAGCATTCCAAAGAAAGAATGCACCGACCACACCCAACAACAAGGCCCAAAAAATGGAATCCAGGTTGTAAACAGAAAAATCAATGATGCCAGACATCGGCTTATTCTGCAGATGCGTTAAATGGTGACCTATATATTCACCAGCTGTAGGAGCGCTTTCAACTTCTACTGACATAGTTCATTCTTTAAAAAATTCTTCTAATTTGTCTTAAAGCTTTTGCGCCCACGGCACTGCTGCCAAACCACAAAAACCCAAAAACCCTTGAACGTAAACACCAAGCCCACCATCAAAGCAGGCCAATTCAATTCGTGCACCAAAAGTCTCGGAGCAATCACAAGCATCGAAACCGACAAAGCAACCTTGGAAAACTCCCAGACAAAAAACTTTGCAACACTTGCCGCAACACTGTTGCCCCCAAACTTGGAGCCCAAGCCTCTTGCACAAACCAAGCCAGGTAAAACAACTACCAAAGATCCGTACAGAGCCGACAACCACAAACCACTTACATCTATCACCACTTCGAGCCCATAGGCAATGGACACGACCACCAAACTAACCCAGCACTGAACTCTCAACACTTGCCAAACACTTACCTGCGGATGCTGGCTACGCCAGATGTCTGCTTGCTGGGGCGTTAATGGCCTAAAGTTATCAACTTCTTGCTCATTAATTAAGTCTTTAGACATCAATCATTTTCACTATAGGCCTTGCAAATCGGTAAAACAAGATACGGCGCACTCTTGCAACCAAACCTGTCAAACCGCCTAGCACCAGCAAAGCATGAGATTATAGAGGGTATTTAAGCTCTGTAAAGACATAAAAGTTCAAAAATTCAAGTGTGGACGACATTCTTTTTCAAATTCGGCCAATTTGTAATCCTTAACTATCTCTTTATTAACACCAAGCACTGAAACCAGAAAAAGTTGGATAATTTAGGCATGCCGTTCATAAATCAACCAATAAACCCCAATATACCCAACACTATTTGCTACTTAAACGGAGAGTTCGGTCCGCTTAGGGAAGCAAAAATAAGCGTCCTTGACCGAGGCTTCATTTTTGGGGACGGCGTCTATGAGGTTGTTCCCATCTACTATGGGCAGCCCTTTCGCTTTGATCAACACATGGCTCGCTTAGAAAAGTCTTTGAAAGAGCTTCGAATTCCTAATCCGTACTCAAAAGATGATTGGCTTAAATTGGTCGAACAATTGGCTCTTCATTTTGCCCAAACCTCAAAGCAAAACATTGACCAGTCCCAACAAATCATCTACATACAGATCAGCAGAGGTGTTGCGCCCCGGGACCACATAATGACGCCGGACTGCGTGCCCACAGTTTTCATGATGGCAAACCCATTCAAGCCCGTCTCTGCCGAGATTAGGTTAACTGGAGTCAAATGCATTAGTGCTCACGACTTCCGCTGGGAGAAAGCACACATTAAAAGTACCAGTCTATTGGGAGCGGTTTTTGCTCGCCAAATCAGCGCAGATGTTGGCGCCACCGAGACGATCATGTTCAGGGGCAACTATTTAAGCGAGGCCTCCTCTAGCAACGTTTGGATTGTAAAAAATGGAACTGTTTTTGCACCACCAAAGGACCACCTGTTACTTGAAGGAATACGCTACGGTTTATTGGAGGAAATTTGTAAATCCCAGAACATTCCTTTTTCTTTGCAAAAAATTTCTAAACAAGAAGTCTTTGATGCTGACGAGGTTTTACTCTCTTCTGCTTCAAAGGAAGTTTTACCTGTTTCACAAATCGATGATAAATTGGTCGGTTTAAATACTACTCATCCAGGAAAGCCTGGTCCAATTTACAAGCAATTGCATCTGGCCTATTCGGCGTCCGTTGATAAAAACTGCAAGCGCAATTAACATCTTACTTAACCCACAATTTACAATGGCAACCCCCCCCTCAAAACTTCCACTTGTTGGCGAGCTAGCTCAAGTTCAAGAGTCGTTAATTGAGTACCCTAGCATTTTCCCCATCAAGGTTATGGGCAAGAATGTTGATGGGTTTGTTGATGCATTGAAACACGTAGCACAATCTTTTGATCCCAAATTTGATCCCTCAACCATTGAGCTTCGTCCAAGTAGCAGCGCACATTATCTTGGCGTAACTCTAAATATTAACGCCACCAGTAGAGAGCAGCTCGATGAGCTATACCGCACTTTATCCACACATCCGATGGTTAAAGTAGTTCTTTGATAAACAACTAACTTTTGTATTTCTAAACGAGCAACATTCAACCCCAAATGCCCCTTTACTTTCAGCGCTTAATTTCAGCCGCTACTAAATGATAATTAAGTATCTAGGCAAGATTGATTTTCACAGCAGCTACGCTGCAATGCAAGATTTTACAAATGGTCGAAATGAAACGACCCCAGATGAGCTCTGGATATGTGAGCACCCCCCCGTATTCACACAGGGCTTGGCCGGCAAAACTGAACATGTTCTGGCACATACACCCATTCCAATCGTACATACCAACAGAGGGGGCCAAATTACTTTTCATGGGCCTGGACAAATTGTTGCTTATCCTTTGATCGATTTAAGGCGACTAGGGTTTTTTGTTAAGGAGTATGTTTACCTTTTGGAGGAGTCAGTGTTGAAAACTCTCCTTCATTTCGATGTGACGGGGCACAGAGTTAAGGATGCTCCAGGCATTTACGTTCAACTCGACGCCCCTCACGGCCATTCAGTATTAAATAAACCCGATGCTAAAAGTTTTACATCCATGCCCATTAGATCTCAGTTCTATGGATTAGGAAAAATTTCTGCCCTTGGTATTAAAGTAAGTCGACACTGCACTTATCACGGCTTGTCATTAAATGTAGATATGGACTTAGCTCCCTTTGATTTAATCAACCCATGTGGATACCCCGGACTAAAAACCATAGATCTTTCTACAATAGGGGTTGCAGTTGAAACAAATGAGGTAGCTCAAGTTCTAGCGGAAAAATTGATCGCCTACCTTCAACCCAGACAAATTAGCTGAGATGGGATCTAATTACTTAAGCTTAATTAAAGTAACTTAACAATATGAATAAACATTTAAATAGCTCACCAAATAAAAGCACTCGAGAGCCACAGGATACTCAGTCTTACGATCCACTCGTTAAACAAAAAGCTGCCGCTAAGCTTTCACGTATTCCAATTAAGGTTGAAAACTCTGGTGAAGTTTTAAAGAAACCAGACTGGATTCGAGTAAAGGCAGCTTCTACGAATACGCGCTTCTATGAAATCAAAGATATCTTGCGTAAAAGTAATCTGGTCACCGTTTGCGAGGAGGCCTCTTGCCCCAATATCGGAGAATGCTTTGGAAACGGCACGGCGACCTTTATGATCATGGGAGACAAGTGCACCCGAAGGTGCCCGTTTTGTGACGTAGGGCACGGACGACCAGATCCTTTAAACCCTGATGAGCCAATCAATCTAGGTCGCACGATTAAAGACCTTAAGCTCAAGTACGTGGTAATCACAAGCGTTGATCGTGACGACTTAAGAGATGGAGGAGCCGCTCATTTTGTGTCCTGTATTCAGAATGTTCGAAGCTCTTCGCCGCAAACACAAATTGAAATTCTAGTCCCAGATTTCAGGGGACGAGATGACAGAGCGCTTGAGATATTAAAAAATGCTCCTCCAGATGTGATGAATCACAATTTAGAAACTGTTCCTAGACTTTACAAACAAGCACGCCCAGGTAGTGATTATGTATTCAGCCTCACTTTACTGAAAAAATTTAAAGCACTATTTCCAACTATTCCAACCAAAAGTGGCTTAATGGTGGGCTTGGGTGAGGCAGATGATGAGATTTTGCAAGTAATGCAAGATATGCGCGATCACGATATTGATATGTTAACAATAGGCCAGTATTTATCGCCTAGCAATAGTCACTTACCTGTTGCTCGATATGTGCACCCAGATACGTTCAAAATGTTTGAAGAAAAAGCTTATGAAATGGGATTTAAACACGCTGCGGTTGGAGCAATGGTGCGATCTAGCTATCATGCTGATCAACAAGCGCATCAAGCCAGAACTTTGTAGATATCAATATTTAAAATGCAAAATATTTTTTATACTGCTGATAAATTCGTCTTTTCCTAGCACTAAATAAATGCAAGTTATTAGAGCTTAACAAAGAACAATCTGAACCACTACTTTACACCTCTCTCCACAACGCCATAAGTTGAAGCCACTTGCTCCGAGCCTCTTCAACTTTTCTTTGCTTTACATGCCCATAGCCCTTAATCGAATCAGGAATGTTTGCAATTTCCATAGCCAGCGACTCCTTATCTGGGTGCCAACTCCTCATAATTTCTTCTAAATACATCTTGTACTCATAGATTAATGCCCGCTCCGATTTGCGCTCAGCAGTATTTCCAAATATATCAAAAGGTGTTGCTCGTAAAAACTTAAGCCTCCTCAATACCCTAAACGCAAAGCCCATAATAGGCCCCATCTTTTGCTTAATGAGTTCTCCATTTTGATTTCTTTTCGCAAATAGTGGAGGTGCCAAATGATAATAAACTCTGTAATCACCTTCAAACATTTTTTCAATACGCTCGCGAAAAAAGGATTTGGTATGCAACCTTGCAACCTCATATTCATCTTTATACGCCATAAGTTTAAATAAGTTTTTAGCAGTGCTGACGGCTAGCTTATCACTTGTCTGCACTTGTACATATTTAACAAATTGTTCGTACTCTTTTGCATATGATTTGCTTTGATAATCAGTCAATTCAAGCGCACATCTTTTGACCAGATCATCAAAAGTATCGGGCTTGTGAAATATCAAAGGGAACTGATTTGGAGCAACAGTATTGGGCCCGTCTGAGAAGTCAAATTGGGTTTGCTCAAATGCAGCAGATCGACCTAGTTCAAATGCAGCAATATTTTTATCTACGGCAACACCGTTCAACTCAATCGCTTTTTTTAAAGACTCAATTCGCAATGGAATCCATCCGCATTGCCAGGCAAATCCGAGCAAAATAAAATTAACGTAAAGACTATCCCCCAACTCATTTAGCGCTAATTCATTTGCTTGTAAATGTTTGAGTCGGGAACCATCATCTCCTAGCGATTGAAGTAAAGCAGCATGACATTTTTCTAATGGGTTTTGCCAAGCACCATTTTTTATAAACTCAGCTGTGGGGGAGCTATATGCGTTTAATACGATCTTGGTTCTGTTTTGCGCAATTCTCAAAATCGTTTCTTTATTTGTGCCAACCACTGGGTCACAAGCCACTATTAAATCAGCTCTAGCTGTTGACACCCTTGTGCTTCTAATTAGATTTTGATCTTTCGCTATCAATATATGACTCCAAGTAGCGCCGCCTTTTTGCGCTAACCCAGCGGAGTCTTGTGTCACGATACCAAGTCCCTCAAGGTGTGCAGCAAAGCCGAGCACTTGTCCGATCGTAATTACGCCCGTCCCTCCTATGCCCGCAATGACAATTCCGTAGCCAGTTGGAAATATGTCTAATTTTGGAAGCTCGGGGTCTGGAATTGACGCGCTTGACTTGACACTTATTTCTTCACTCTCAATTTTCAAAATTTCCTGCGAATTTAATTCGTTGGATTTATAACTTCCGCCCTCCACAGTCACAAAGCTTGGACAGAAGCCTTTCAAACAACTTAAGTCTTTGTTACATGCGCTTTGATTGATTGTTCTTTTACGACCCCACACCGTTTCCAAAGGTTCTACACTGATGCAATTGCTCTTGACCCCGCAGTCCCCGCAACCTTCGCAAACCTCTTCATTTATCAAAACTTTGACAGAGGGATTCACGAGTTCACGGCGTTTGCGCCTTCTGCGCTTCTCAGTTGCGCATGTTTGGTCATAGATGATGACAGTTGTTCCTGGTAGCTGGCGCAGTTCACGCTGCACCAAATCTAATTCGTCCCTATGTTTGACCTGAATGTCCGCATGTAATCCAGTCGCTGATCCATAGTTCTCAGGAAGATCTGTGACGATTGTTACTTTGCTAACACCTTCTGCTCTCATGCTCTGTGCAATCTGAATAACAGAGTGTCCGTTTGCTCGTTCACCTATGGGCTGTCCGCCTGTCATTGCAACTGCATCGTTAAATAATATTTTGTAAGTGATATTTACACCAGAAGTAACGCTTTGCCTAATTGCCAAGATCCCGCTATGGAAGTATGTACCGTCCCCTATGTTTGCAAAAATATGCTTTTCTTTAAGGAACGGTTGTTGCCCAATCCAAGGTGTACCTTCCCCGCCCATTTGAGTAAAGCCCGTGGTACTTCTATCCATCCATAGAGTCATGAAGTGACAACCTATCCCGGCCATGGCCCGAGAACCCGCTGGGACTACGGTACTCGTGTTGTGAGGGCAACCCGAGCAGAACCAAGGTTGTCTTTCTATGACCAGACTTGATTCATGCATTGCTTTTTCTTTTGCATCTAACTCCTTAATGTGTTGTTCCATTCGGGCTTGGACGTCTTGGTTAAGTCCTAAAAGTTTAATCCTTGCGGCTACTGCTCTGGCAATTAACGAGGGACTTAAATCAGCCTCTGCACGCAAAAAAACCGCGTCTCTCACCCCAAGAGCGCTCCATTGACCCTGAGACTCTGGGGTCAATTTATTTAAATCGAATTTCCCAAGTACTTGCGGTCTTTTTTCTTGTGGCCAGCCGTATAGCTCCTCTTTAATTTGCGGCTCTATCACTGCTCGCTTTTCCTCAATCACTAAGATCTCTTTGAGACCCTTAGCAAAACTCGCCAATGTATAAGGCTCCAACGGCCAACTGACATTTACTTTGTGGAGCCTGATGCCTATTTTTTGACAGACCTGATCATCTAACCCCAAGTTAAGCAATGCTTCTCGCGTATCGTTGTACGCTTTGCCGCTTGCAATAATTCCTATTTGATCGTTCGGACTTTGGATCACGTTGAAATTGAGTTTATTAACTTTAATATATTCCAATGCCGCAGCCCACTTATACCTAAATAGACGCTCCTCTTGTAATAGTGGTTCATCCGGCCAGCGAATATGCAAACCGTTTAGCGGCATCTCGAAATCCGGTTTTTTTATTTGGACTCTGTCGGGATCTACTAAAACCGTTGCACTAGATTCAACGATCTCTTGTATGGTCTTCATGCCGGCCCAAAGACCTGAGAATCGACTCATTGCAAATGCGTGCAAACCCAAGTCCAATATATCTTGAACACTTGAGGGAAAGAAAATGGGCGTTGAACATGCAATGAAAATATGATCGCTTTGATGAGCAACGGTACTACTTTTTGCAATGTGATCATCTCCAGCAACCGCAATAACGCCGCCCCAAGGTGTTGTTCCAGCCATGTTGGCATGCTTAAATACATCTGAGCATCGGTCAACTCCGGGACCCTTGCCATACCAAATTCCAAATACACCGTCATAGTTTTGCACCTCTTGGGGTGCAAACCCTAGTTGCTGCGTCCCCCAAACCGCGGTTGCTGCAAGTTCCTCATTAACTCCGGGTTGGAAAATAATGTTTTCTTTCTCTAAGTATGTTTTTGCTCTCCATAGAGCTTGATCGTAGGCGCCCAATGGAGAACCTCTGTAGCCACTAATAAAACCTGCCGTTTTTTTCCCAACTCGAGCATCTCTTTGCCTTTGAAGCATTGGCAATCTTACAAGTGCGTGTACGCCGCTCATGAACGCCTTACCAACTTCCAAGGCATATTTGTCATTCAAAGAAATATTTTCTAAAGCGTTTAACAACTCTTTGGATAATGGAGCGTTCATTATTAAACTTTCTAAAATTTTCGACACCGTTTGTCTCTCTCAAAGTGTACGGGTTAAACTCCCAATCTGCATTGCATAGAAGTACCTACACTTTTGGCCCATCTCAACGTTTTGATTGATGAACCGAATTAATGAACTTCACTTACAGCTTATCTGTAGCGGCTAGTAGTTGAGTGAATATATTCATTGCCTAGGCAATAAGGCCCATAAATTCAAGGGCTGCCTTAAGTGCCCAGCCAAATCCCCCGCCTGTAGCCCAGTACCTACAAAATAGTCTGCGCGGAGTGGGCCAGTGATTGCATTTCCCGTATCTTGGGCCATGACCCATCTTCGCAGCTGAAGCGTCGGTCCCTCTGAGACCATCCACAAAGGGGTACCGTAGTTAATATACTGCGGATCGACTGCTACGGATCGACCTGCTGTCAGCTCCAGCCCCTGAGCTCCCTTTGGCCCCAAACTCATACTCTCCAAGGGCTCTTCTTTGAAGAAAACATACCTGGGATTGGTCCACAACAATGTCTTAATCTTGTCTGGATTTTTAAGGGCCCAGCTCTTTATTCCTGGCCACGACGCATCCGTAATTTCTGAATGGTCTAATAAATATCTACCAATGCTTTGATAGGGTAGTTCATTAGATGCCGCGTAGATAACTTTAATCCATTTTTGGGAGCCATCGTTTTCAGTAATGTTTAATCGTCCAGATCCCTGAATTTGCAAAATCAAAACATCTAATGGATCCGACATCCATGCAATTTCCTGCCCCCTTAAAACTTCTTGGACAGCTGGTGCTATCTCAATTTCTTGCCGGCTATACCATTTAGAGTGATTCGATTTGAGGCTTAAAATTTCAGCTGTTGGCGCATATAAAGGCGTTTCAAAACCTGGCTTTTTGCTTCTAGATGCATTAAATATCGGCTCAAAATACCCTGTCAGCAGACCAGATGTTTCGCCTGAAGCACTCACAATTTTAAAAGGTTGCAGGTTGGTCATTAAAAAGAGTCTCTGCTCGCCCTCCTCTGCTAGGCTCAATGGCCTGAGCTGCGCGCACAGTCGAACAAAAATAGTGGTTGGTCTTTCACAACTATGAACCAAAGTATCCCAGACCTCTGGCATAGACTCTTCATTCCAACCTGGTAGATCGTTCCAAGAGGAGGCTATCCAAGTGGGTCTGGTTTGTTCCGGAAGGATGGGCGCGGTGCGATTTTTATTTGGTGCCGCTGAGTTTGAGGGTACTGGAGGTGCTGGAGAGACTGGATGCTTTGTAAATGGATTGGGGGTATTGGATACAGAGGGTGAGCGTTGTACAGGGGGCAAGGGAGTTGAGGGCGGTGGAGCGGAAGTACACCCACTCAGAATCATTACCGCATTCACAAGCAATAAGAGACCTACAATAGATTTTTGAGTGATATTCATCTCGCAACTTAACCCATTAGGTCTTTCATGTATTTGATTTTCTTAGAAGCACTAGGTGCTGGCTTAATTTTAGTTCTCATTGTTTGGTGGACAATGTTTACCGGTCGGCCCAAAGACAACGGTACGCCAACACCAGATAAGTCAGAATCCAAGCCCTCTTAAAAATTGCAACTACAACCTTCGATGCTTCAACGCAGGCAAGTTGGTTCTGGCCTCATCTATTTCATCTTTGTTAATGTCAACTACCAAACAGCCAGATCCTGTCTCCAATTGAGACATTACCTTGCCCCAGGGACTTACCACTAGCGTTTGACCCCAAGTTTTTCTTGAGTTTTCATGGGTTCCGCCTTGTGCAGCAGCCATTACCCAGGCCTGATTTTCAATTGCACGTGCTCTTAATAAGATCTCCCAGTGAGCTGCGCCCGTTGTATAGGTGAATGCACTTGGAACCAAAATCAATTCTGAGCCCAAATCACTCAACGCCCTATAAAGTTCGGGAAACCGAAGGTCATAGCAAATACTCAGTCCAATACGCCAAGTCTGCCCCGCTTGACACAACATATCGAAGACGACTGGAGTGCTTCCAGCCACTAACGTCTTGGATTCATCGTACTGCTCGTTTCCCTTTTTGAATTTAAACAAATGTATTTTGTTGTACCGCACAACCAACTCACCTTGAGGGTTAAACACCAAAGTTGAGTTATATACCTTATGGGAATCATTTTCCGCCTCAAGCGGCAGGGTTCCACCAACAATCCATATCTTATGCTGCTCAGCGCTTTGAGACAGCATCTCTTGAATAGGCCCTCGCCCCAACACTTCTTTAATAGCCAATTTATCAGTGTCGACAGCCCCTAACAAACAAAAATATTCAGGCAAAACGACTATTTCAGCGCCCTGTTCTGCTGCTTGCTTGATAAGTATTTTGGCTGCTTGTAAGTTAGCCGAGCAACTTACGCCAGAAACCATTTGAAGGGCGGCAACTTTCATGGTTTGTTATTGGTTTTATTATCGTTCTTTATCTCAAGCTTTGGTTCGATCTTAGTAACCTTAGGATCACTCCATGTACCCTCTACCAAAAAGTCTTTGGTGGTTGCGTGAGCAATAGGTTTCTTTAAAAAATATTGTGCAAGATAAGTTGAAATTCCTATTACAGGATTAATTGCGGCAACAACCAAGGAAGCCGTCCCAGCATCAATTTCTGGGATAACAATTACCTTCAGATTTTGAGTTTCATTGCTAATATCGGCGCGTCCTTCCATAAGCACTGCCGCATTAACACTCTTCATCTGAAGGTTATTGGTTTTAGCGATTCCGGATTCAATACTAACATCACCACGAAAGAAATCAAATGAAAAACCTTCGCTAAAGATATCTTTGAAATCTAACAACAATCTCCTAGGTAGCGCCTGAAGGTTTAGGACACCCAGGAGCCTACCTGCTCCAGGCTCCGTTTTAAGAAACGATCCCTTCTCTATGTTTACATTGAAATGTCCACCTAGACTTGGATAATCAATTTGCGTAGGAGCTCCGAACCATGAAACCTGTCCACTTAGTTTTCCCTTGCCTGCGGCAACCACACCTTTTGTACCTAAGCGGTCTAATAAATTTCCAGAATTTTCAATATCTAGAAAAAAATCAAGCGTAATTTTTTTGACATTCTGATTTTTACTATTGTCCTTAGTAATAGTCCAAACTCCACTCGCTTGAAATTTAGCTTCCGGCACGGTTAAATTTAATTTATTAATCCTCCACTCTCGACCACCATCCAGTTGCGGCTGATTTATAGCCTCAATTTCAGCTCGACCAAGTTTCTTACCCTTAATTTCCATATCTTCCACAACAACATCTAGGGCGGGCATGACAGTATCTTTATTATTTAACAGAGATTCAACTGAGTCCAAAGCTGAGGGGGGTATAACCAGCACACTCATCCGAGCAAAGATCTTTGGAGGAGAGCCTGGATTGGCGAGTTTGTAGTCAATAGCTCCCTTCGCCTCCGTTGAATTAATATTGAAATGCCATTGCCCGCTTGGCTGAATATCTTGATATACCGCGTCCAAAGCAACTTGATGTATTGAGCGTGCTGAGAAGATTAATTCACTTGTTTTAATTTTTAGGGCAATTGGGATGCTCACTGCGCTGACCAATGAAGTTAATGTTACCCCTCCATCTTTTTTTACACCTCTAACATCTGATCTAGAGGAGATGTTTGTCAAGACTTTTTCCCAAATATCAGCATCAATCTTTGGAACATCAACATTCACTAAATAGCCTGGATCTAGATTGCTAGGCACAGTAAAACTGCCACTTGTGTTGATACCGATCCAACCCCTATTTGTAATCGAGGTGGAGGCAAATGCTGAATTGGTGGACTTTGCGTTTGAATTTGCGAAGTCAGTGATTATTGAAGCTAAAGCAATTTGACCCAAAGTTACATTTGTTTTAACTATACGTGCAGATGAAGTCGCACCTGTAGAGATCCCCTTGGTAATCTGTGAGGGTGAGGCAATCACATTTGCTCCAATTTTTAGAGGTAGTATTGCATCTATATTTTTTCCCAGTGGCGAAGGCAATTGGCTTGAAAGTCCTTGCAAAGAACTGTTAAGTTGAAAATCCAACTGCCCCTTTTTAAACGAGAGTGTCGCAACAAAGTTGGATTGGCCTGACAAATATTGCCCCACTTTAGCAATGACTGGAATCTCTTTGGTTTGCCTTAACCCTTCAGCACTTACAACCCCTTGTACCTTGATTGTTGTTGCCTCTAGCTTGGTGGATTCATCTTTGTCGCTTGTAAACTTCAAGCCTCCTTCTATTTTTGCTTCTGATCCTAGAATGCGCGCCTTAACGTTATTCAGAACGAAGCCTGACTCGTTAAAATTTAAGGAACCTCTCAAGCGACTTAGACTTGGCAATCCTGGTAATAGGGTTAAATCGTTATTTGAAAATTCAATGCTTCCAGCTACTTTTGAGTGCACTAAGTCATTAAGGGGCAGACTTAAATTTAATGCATAGTCAGAACTAATTGAACCACTAGACTCAGCCTTCAAAAGGCTGTTATCTAAAAGCTCGCCAACAGCACTCGTATTTATGATTTTGATCAACTCTCCCAATGGACCCTTACCCTTGGCTTTTACATTGACTATCGGTTTGTATAGGTCAATTATGTCTGCGGAAATATCTGTCAAATCCAAAGAAGGGGCAATCGTGGAGTTTAGTTTTGTTGAAGCTTTCTTAAAAAATAAACTTTTCCGATCAATGACAAGTTCTGAGTTTAAATGGGTAAGTTCAGGCCATGACTTACTTTGCAAGGGTAATTTTGAATCCACCCCATCCACAGGAGCATAATAAAATGTGGCATCTTGTAGCTGAGTCAAGACATGAAACTCTCCATCTCCCGGATCTACAAAAGGGAACTTATTAAGCGGACCTTTAATTTTGATAGAACCATTTTTAATGGTGCCTTGCGTAATAGCCTTTTGCAAATATTGTCTAATTTTGGCATCTACCTTTTTGGGTAAGTACCGGTAAACCTGGTTTGCAACACCTTGCTGAATGTTGATAGTCAAATCAATGATCGAGTTGTTCTTTTCTTCTTTTAATGACCCATTAACACGACGAGGAATTGACCAATTTAATTCGAAATCCCCCCTCGCATCGGCATTGAAAATATTGGTTTTATTGATTTTTAAGTTTATTAACTTCTCATCCAAGGTCCACTGTACATCTGCATTCGCATGGGTTATAGGCACTAACGGCTCTTCCAACAATTGAGGAAGCGTCATAGCCCCATTATCAATAGTTAAGCTTGCATTTCCACCGCGGTTATTAAAACTAAATTTAATGCCTGCATTTTGTACGCCGGGGATTCCTTTCAAGAAATTTTCATCAGCATCAGGCAATCTAACAAAGTCAAAACTGCTTAATTGCCCTTGTAGGTTATAAGCGGTCGTCTTTTGTCCGTCAAAATCCCAAGTCATTTTAAAGTTCTGAAGATTTCCTGCGAATTCAATATTTTTGAAATATTGGGAAAGCTCAGTACCGATTTGCAAATTATTCAACTGATTGATGATCGGCTTGATCGAAACTTTGTCGATTTCAATTGCGCCAGATCCTGTTGACTGCATAGGCATCATTTTCACAAAGTCGTTTGTAGTTGATGTGTCCTCCTG
The DNA here is from genome assembly GCA_903896615.1 of uncultured Burkholderiales bacterium. Lineage (GTDB taxonomy): Bacteria > Pseudomonadota > Gammaproteobacteria > Burkholderiales > Burkholderiaceae_C > Limnohabitans. Next base: position 47,329 of record CAITYM010000087.1, on the reverse strand, counting down.
AACTTCGCGAGAATTTCGCGTCCATGAAATAAAGGCGCGCCCGATAGACCAGTGATTTCCGTCGTCAGAGAGAAAGTTTAAATCTTGCACCCCGAACTCATTAGTGAGTTCTTTTAAATTGACTTGGAATCTTCCCCTCAACTCTTTTAGTTGTATTTTTTGAGCTCCTGAATTCTTCGTACTCCAAGAACCTATTAAATTCGGAAAGTTCAAATCTGTCGTAATTTGATCAATAGCGCCGTGATGCAAGTCTATCCATATCCGAATCCAACCCGAACCCTCTTGTAGGTTCCATGCGGGATGCTCGGGCAAATATCCGTTAACCAAAGCCAAGTCAATATGCGTGAAATTAAAGAGACTTGAGCCGCTCCACTCTTTAAAATTACTTGCGTGATTTGACAACAAGGATTCTTTAAAATTAGCCTGAATATTAAATCGATCGCCAATTTCTTTAGGAGGAGAGGCCTCCAGTTTTATAGCGTGCGATTTCAAGCCATTAGCAAAGTAAAGTTCTACATCTTCAAACTTAATAAACTCATTAGTGAGTCTCTCATCTTGCCACAGCGCTGTTGCATGCTGAACTTGAATGTTGGGTTGAGAAAAAAACCAATCCAAGGCCTTACCGTTACCCGTTGAATTGACTGGCAAGCCAGCTACACGAACCTGGCCGTTTGAACTTCTAATAAATGTAAGTAAAGGATTATCTAAAGTGATTTTTTCAAAAGAAAGGCCAATGAGGGAGCCGAACGAAACATCTAACTTGATTAAAGGGAGAGAAAGCTCTTCTAGTTCCCCGTGCTCATTTGAAGTTTGAATACTTAATCCTAAAATTTTGAACGACGGAATTATTTGACTAGAGTCGACATCTATTTCGTTGATACGAACTACACTTCCCAAATATTCTGAACTAATCCGTTCTAGATCTGGGCGCCAATCTGATACCCTTGGGACAACGTATAAATTCAAAACTGCTATGGATATCCCCACTAGAGTACTTGCAATAGCGACGAGAACAATTACTGCGCTTGCGAGTTTTCTAGACCATACTAGTCGCGTCGCTGGATCAGAGATGAGGTTTACGAACTTTTTAAACACAAGATAATATTGAGTATGCGATCGGGATTATCACTTTTGGTATCCAGGAAATGTACTTAAAAGATCATTTTTAATAACCAGCGTAACGGTTAGTCATGCCCAACTCACATAATTTTGATGCGCCACCAACTACTTCAGGAGTCGAATACTCCAGATATGTACGTCGGGTTCGCGCCCGTTATGGACCATTATCGGACAAACTAGAGCCAGGTTTATTAAATAAGGAGATTTTAAATCGATCGTTTAACGCGTTAAGCCAAAGCTTTACTAATCCAGATGATGCATTAAGGGTACTGCGCCAACTGGCACTAGTGCGAATTGCCACGCTTGATTGTGATGCTGGAGCTGACCTCTCCCAGATCACTCAGATGATGACTGTTCTAGCAGAATGGGCTCTATCGAAGGCTTACGAGCTTGCATTCAACGATTTATCGCTCAAATTTGGACAACCCACCAATGCTTTAGGTCAACCCGCTACGTTTTGGATTATCGGCATGGGTAAGCTTGGAGCCACAGAGCTCAATGTCTCTAGTGATATTGATCTAATTTATATTTACGACCACGAGGGTGAAGCCAAGTTTGCCCCCGCCGATGAAGATCCTAACGCCGGACTAGGCGTACAACCCCATTTAGGATCCAGGCCAAACATTAGCAATCAAGAGTTTTATACGAAGTTGGTGCACCAAATACAGCGCTTACTTGATTCAGTCACTGAGCACGGACGGGTATTTCGGATCGATCTTGCACTAAGACCTAACGGCATGTCAGGCCCAAGTGTGATGTGCTTAGACGCACTAGAAGAGTATTTACAAAGTCAAGGGCGGGAGTGGGAAAGATTTGCTTGGCTTAAAAGTAGGGTTGTTGCCCCAGTCGCACTCACCTCACTTCCCCTAGAGTTATCGCAAATCGTATATCCCTTTGTTTACAGAAAATATCTTGATTACCAGGTCTTTGACTCACTGCGTCATTTACACCAACAAATTAGGGCGCAAGCTGTAAGATTTGCAGCAGGTCGTCCTGAGAGGATCAATGACATCAAACTTGGACGCGGTGGGATTCGCGAAATTGAATTCATCACCCAACTTTTACAAATCGTCAGAGGGGGGCAGTTCCCTGAACTCAGGGTCAGACCCACCCTGCTTGCGCTTTCTTTGCTTGCGCAAACCCGTCACATGAGCACTGAAAGTGCAACGCACCTTCAAAACGCTTATATATTCTTGCGCCGCTTAGAGCACAGAATTCAGTATCTTGACGATCAACAAACACATCTACTCCCCACAGCTTCAGAGGATATCGCATGGATAGCAGCCTCTTTGGGATTTTCCTCTGCAAATGATTTATTGCAGGCCTTAGAATTTCACAAAAATGCTGTTAGTGCTGAGTTCACATCTCTTTTAGGAACGCCACCTGTAGATCCAAAGCCACTCAAGTCAAGTGGAGCAAATTATTTAACCGCAAGTACTTTGCCAGGAAAGGCGCCGTCTTTATTAGAAAACTTTGAGCTTACCGATCTTACAATTTCAAATCAGTCGCCATTACGAGAGCGCTTTCTGGTTCTTCTAAATCATCCCAAAGCTCAGCTACTCAAAGAATCATCACAATCTAAATTATTAACATTAATTGAGCAAACTGCTCGCTGGGTCGCAAGCGACTCATCCAAGGAATTAGGTGCCTTAAGATGGTGCGATTGGATGGAGTTATTACTGCGAAGAGAAAATTACCTTTCTTTGTTAATTGAACGACCTGCAATTCATAGTAATTTAATTTACCTACTAGGGGCTTCACGCTGGGCGGCTCAATATTTAAATCAACATCCAGGGGTGATCGACGATTTAGCCGATTCACAACTTTTACTCCAACGTTTTAACCACGATCTATTTGTTCGTTCATTATTGCAACGCATTGAAGCTTTAGAGGCTTCTGATGATGTGGATGAGGAAGCAATTTTAAACTTGATGCGAAGAGCGCATCATTCTGAGTTTTTTCTTTGTCTTGCTCGAGACTTATCAGGAAAACTTAAACTCGAAGAGGTTGCTGATGACTTGAGTGCGCTAGCAGATGCAGTTATATTCGTTACTGCTCAAGTAGTTTGGAGGCGACTAAAAAATCCACATACACCATTCCCCTCCTTTGCAATTGTGGGTTACGGCAAATTAGGTGGCAAAGAATTAGGATATGGGAGTGATTTAGATATAGTGTTCATCTACGATGATTCGCACCAAAGTGCGGCGCAAACTTATGCGCTATTTGCTCGCAAAATTATTCACTGGCTATCTGTTAAAACCATATCTGGCGATCTTTATGAAATTGACACTGCCCTTAGACCCAATGGCAACTCTGGACTTTTAGTCACTCAACTAGAGGCTTTCGAAAATTATCAACTCCAAAGAGGCGCAAATGTAGCTTGGTTGTGGGAGCATCAAGCCATGACCAGAGCTCGGGTCGTTTTAGGAGATGATCACTTTAAAGATAAATTCAGCCATATTCGTACTCAAGTTTTAACGATGCAACGAGATTTGCCTTCACTTGCAGCTGAGATTGTGGGGATGCGAAATAAATTACTCCAGGCACATATAGTAAAAGAAAATCAGTTTGACCTTAAATACAGTCCAGGCGCTATGATTGATGTTGAGTTTGCTGTTCAATATTTAATATTGGCTTATAGCTTTAAATTTAAAGAATTAACCGCCAACATTGGAAATATTGGTCTACTCGCGAAAGCCCAGAGTTTAAATTTAATTAGTACTGAACTGGCTAACTCCTGCATAGATGCCTATAAAAACTACCGTCAAGCGCAGCACATTGCAAGATTAGATGAACGAAGTCTTAAATTTGATAAGGCGGCTTTTGCAACAGAACAGTCGAATGTATTGAAACTTTGGAAGTTTTTATTTCCAGATTGATTGTTAATTATTCACCTCAATAGCCTCGAATTTTTTGAACCAATTGAGTAGTCGAATAACCAGTGACAAATGTTAATGATTTTGCAACTCCCCCATAAGAGCGTACAAACTTCGCTTCTTGCAAGGTATCCATATCGTAATCACCGCCTTTGACCAATACATCCGGTAATATTTTTTGTATCAGCTCAAACGGTGTATCCTCATCGAAATACGTAACTAGACTGATGGACTCAAGTGCGGCCAAAACAGCGGCTCTATCCTCTTGTTTATTCAAAGGTCTATCTGGGCCTTTTCCAAGACGAGCAGCTGATCTGTCACTATTTAGGCCAAGCACAAGGCTTGCTCCTTCTTGACGCGCTTGAGCCAAATAAGTGACATGACCTTTGTGCAACACATCAAACACGCCATTCGTGAAGACAACTGGACCCAATGATCTAAGTCTATTTAAGGGTTCAGTTAACATATCATAACTGACGATTTTATTGAGGAAATTTAAGGAATTCAAGATAATTTAAATAGTTTAATAACACTATTCAAGCGGTTGTTCGATGCAAATTTTTTAATATTAATCGATGATTAATCAAAAAAACTGCCCAGTTAGGATTGAAAGGTTTCTATCGTCACTAACCTTAAGTGTGATTGTCCGTGATTTTCAGTAATTTTTTCACCTCACAAATGAATTTCTCATTTTAGGGCTTTGTTATGTCCTTGAACCTCATAGCCTAAAATCATAGAAAATAGTTACTGTCTTGAAATTATCTTTCACGCAACATTTTAATAGGCTCTACAGCAATGAAGTATTTTTCTAATAATAAATTTATTTGGACCTATATCGGCGTACTCTTTACGTTGAGTTTTGTTCCATTTACAGTTAATGCAGATCCCATAGGCGGGGAAGTGTCCGCAGTTTTACCTGCTCAAAGGCTTAATAATAGCCCCGGGTCTAATCAAGATTGTCCCGTAATTTTGCAACAAACTGCAGAACGACTTCAAGACGAGCGACCTATTGCTCTGTGTCAATATGCGGGTCAAGTAGTATTAATCGTAAATACAGCAAGCTATTGTGGCTTTACTCCGCAATACAAAGGACTTGAAGCCTTGTATGACAAGTACAAATCTAGAGGCCTCGTCGTGCTAGGTTTTCCATCCAATGACTTCTCGCAAGAACCAGACAAAAATAACCAAATTGCCGATTTCTGCGAAAACACATTTGGCGTGAAGTTTCCCATGTTCGTTAAAACCTCAGTAAAGGGAAATAGCGCTTCACCGCTGTTTAAGCAACTTGCGCTGCGAACACAGACTGCACCAAAATGGAATTTTTATAAATATTTAATAAGCAGAGACGGTCAAACTATTAAAAGCTTTAATAGCCTAACGACTCCTGAGGACAAGACTTTTGTTGCTGAAATTGAGAAGCAATTGTCAATCAAAGCTCCTTGATCCATACTGATCTAAAAATTTCCTAAATTATGAAATACCGAATAGCAATTATTGGTTCTGGCATCTCTGGTCTTAGCGCTGCTTATTTTCTAAACAAACACTCTAATATTGAGGTCAGTTTGTTTGAAGCAAATGACTATTTTGGAGGACACACCCACACAGTTGATATTCAAGGTCATACAGCTCAAGGCATTCAAAGCTATCCCGTGGATACTGGTTTTTTAGTGTTCAATGAGCGCACATACCCAAAATTAATTGCTTTGTTCAAAGAACTCGGTATACCTAGCGCCTATTCCGATATGTCGTTCTCTGTTCAAGCGCCTAAGAACTCAATTGACACTTTGGAATGGAGTGGCACTTCTTTGAGCTCTGTATTTGCGCAACGTCTAAATTTATTGAATATGCCTTTTCTTGGAATGTTGAAAGATGTTATGAGATTCAACACATTGGCAACTAATTTAGCTCAGTCGCCGAACTCTCTTGATCTTGAGACTCCAATCCACCACTTTCTTGAGCAGAATAAATTTGGCAAAGAATTTATTAATTGGTATTTACTGCCTATGTTAGGTTGTATTTGGAGTTGTCCTCCAGATCAAATGCTTGCTTTCCCCCTTGCCACTATGGTTCGCTTTTGCCACAACCACGGCTTACTTCAAGTCATTAATCGCCCGCGTTGGTTCACCGTAGCAGGAGGCGCAAAACAGTACGTAGCAGCCATAACAAAACAACTTGCCAATGCTCATCTTAATTGTCCAATATTAAATATCAAACGTAGTGATAACAAAATTACGTTGACAACTTTAAAAGGGCAGGAAGACTTTGACAAGATTATTATTGCAACCCATGCTGATCAAGCGCTCAAGTTACTTGATGCGCCTTCGCATAATGAAGCCCGCCTTTTAGACGCATTTAAGTTTAAAGATAACGTTGCCATTTTGCATAAAGATTCGAGTGTCCTTCCTTCCAAAAAATTGGCTTGGGCTGCTTGGAATTTCGAGAGCTCTCGCTTATTACCTAAATCACTAATTCAACAACCGCTTAATCCAGTCGAAAATTTAACTGATAGGGTATGCCTTCATTACTACTTAAACAAATTACAACCTCTACCTTTCACTGAGCCCATCCTAGTTTCATTGAATCCCATCCGAGATATTAACTCGTCCAAAATTGCAGCAACCTATAATTACTCTCATCCTATATTTGATTTATCAACCATTAAAGCTCAGCAAGAGTTTCATACGATACAGGGCGGTTTAAACACCTGGTACGCTGGGGCTTGGCTTGGATACGGATTTCACGAAGACGGACTAAAGGCGGGAGAGGCGGCGGCGCGGGGAGTATTAGCGGCCCTTAGTAATCAGGACATAACTGCGTGAGTGCAAAAATAGGATTTGGTCAAGTCCGCCATCAAAGGAGTCGACCGAGCAAGAACACTTTTACGTACGCTACTTATTTTCTACTCTTACCGATGCGTTACTTAAGTGCGCCTCAACATATAGAAACACTAAAGCCAGTTTTAACCTGGAACGCCAAAGGGTCTTTGAGCTTTTACGATATAGACCACGGAGATGGCAGAGACGCGACTCAGGGAGGAGCCCTTGGCTGGTTTGAGGACTTGCTTAAAAGTGAAGGAGTGACAGGTATAGACGGCGAAATTTGGTTACATACTTACCCGCGAGTTTTTGGTTACGCATTTAAACCCGTTAGCTTTTGGTATGGGCACAATGCAAAGGGACAACTAAGAGTTATTGTTGCTGAAGTTAACAATACTTTTGGCGAAAGACATTTTTATTTAATTAAAAATCCTGTTTACGGTAAAGATTTATTGGCACATAAAGAGTTTCACGTTTCCCCTTTTTGTGAAGTATTGGGACAATACCGTTTTCGTTTTTTACGAACTCCTGAGACAAATTCTAAGCCTGCGCATACCGTAGTTCGAATCGATTACGAGGACGAAAAAGGGGTTTTAATTCATACTAGCGTAAGTGGCGCCCTTTACCCGCTCACCCTTGCTAGTCGTCGCAAGGCGCTCTTTGGATACCCACTCATGACTTTTATGGTAGTTTTTAGAATTCATTGGCAAGCACTAAAGCTTTGGTTTAAAAAGGTTCCGTTTTATACCAAACCCAAACCTCCAGTAAACCGAATTACCCCTACTTTATAGGAGCTCGCTTAAAGTCAGGCAAAATGAATTTCAATTGTTCATTTATTTATCAACCAACTTAAATTAATTAGCTTTTGTAGTTTTATGCAGATATCTTCTTCTAACTCGACGCCTAATCTTGACTTATCTGATGCTCCTGGACCTGCCAGAACTGTTTTAAAAATGCTGAGACACCTCTCACACGGGTGTTTAGACTTGACTCTTCCAAATGGTCTTAAGTTTAGTTTTGGTCAGAATCACTCAGAGGGGCAACGCGCCAATTTAATTGTCAAAAATTGGAACGTATTTCAAAAAGCACTTAAATCTGGAGACATCGGTTTCGCTGAGTCTTTTATAGACGGCGATTGGGAGACATCGGATCTCACCCAGTTAATGGAGATCTTTATCTCAAACAGGCGCGCCATTGACAAAATTATTTACGGCACTTGGGTTGGTCGACTTTATTATCAAATTAAGCACTGGACTAGAAGAAATAACCGTGCCAATAGCTCTAAAAACATACACGCGCACTACGACCTAGGCAACTCCTTTTACCAAATATGGCTTGATCCCTCAATGACTTACTCCTCGGGGCTTTATGGGGCATCTAAGGATATTTCATTAGAACAAGCTCAACTCGCAAAAATTCAACGAGCATGTCGCATGATTGGGCTAGAAAAAGGGGCGGAGCAAAATATTCTAGAAATTGGATGTGGTTGGGGAAGCTTGGCTGAAGTTGTGGTCCACGATTTTCAATCTAAACATACGGGTGTGACTTTAAGTCCTTCACAACTTACTTTTGCACAACAGCGTCTTGCGCAAAAGAAACTCAATGCAGATCTGCGCTTACAAGATTACAGGGATATTAAAGATCCTCAATTTGACGCAATCGTCTCAATTGAAATGTTTGAAGCAGTAGGTAAAGAGTATTGGTCTACATATTTTCAAAACGTCAATCGCCTGCTAAAGCCTGGCGGACGAGCTTGTATACAAACAATTGTGATTGACGATTCGCTATTTGACCAATACATTAAAGGTACTGACTTTATTCAGCAATATATTTTCCCTGGTGGTTGCCTCCCCTGCCCGTCTACCTTTAGAGAACTTGCCCAAGCAAATGGTTTGGAAGTTTTAGATGAATTTTGTTTTGGATTAGATTATGCGGTAACGCTTAATGAATGGCGACGCATATTTTTAGCCGAAACTGATAAGGTTTTGCAACTCGGATTTGACAATGCCTTTATGAAAACATGGGAGTTTTATCTTTGCTATTGTGAAGCCGGATTTAACCAAAAAAATCTAGACGTTATTCAATTTACACTTCAGAAAAGCATCGCCTAACAAAATCACTCATTATGTTTAACAGAAGATATTTACTCAACACTGCACTTGGACTCAGTTCGACTTCAGCGCTCCTTGGCCTCAGTGGATGTGCAGCACCCAGTGTTGAAGACTACGCCATGGAGGTCCCCAAATTAAACTTAAAAAATTACTTTAACGGAGTTATAGATGCTTGGGGCATTTTCACAGACAGATCTGGGAAAGTCATCAAGCGTTTCACTGTGGTCATGAATTGCTCCTGGGCCGGAGAGACGGGCACCTTAGATGAAGATTTTGCATATTCAGACGGAACAAAACAAAAACGCGTTTGGACTTTAACTCATCTTGGCAATGACAACTACTCCGGCGTAGCAGGGGATGTGATTGGCGTTGCATCTGGTCAGAGCCGAGGAAATGCATTTCACTGGAATTACACACTTGCGCTGCCAGTTGGAGAAAGTATTTGGAATGTGCAGTTTGATGATTGGATGTTTCAAATGAATGATCGCGTAATGCTCAACAAAGCAGTGATGTCTAAATTTGGTATTCAATTAGGGGAAGTAGCACTTTCATTTACCAAACGCTCCACTTGAACACACTCTTACTTATTGAGCCCCTGTTTGTTAATTACTTTTTAATGCTTACTTTTTCTACATAACCGGATTTTGACCCTATGATGAATCCCCCACTTAAAGACTGGCACCACAAACATGTTTGGATTATTGGCGCCTCTAGTGGTATCGGTCTCGCGCTTGCTAAACTACTGACATCCCTGAATGCGAAGGTAAGTGTCTCTGCACGCAGTGAAAATCTTTTAAATGACTTTGTAAACACCCATCCTAACTCCCAAGCCTTTGCTTTGGATGTAACTCAGCCCGCCGCCCTTTCACTTGCGTTTCAAAAGCTATCAGAAAATCTAGCCATTGATCTGATTATTTATTGCGCGGGGCATTACTCACCCATGAGAGCTCAAGATTTCAACTTAGACGAATCCCGTAAGCACTTGGAGATTAATTACCTTGGCGCGTTGAATTTACTAGGTGCTTGTTTACCCACATTGACGCATCAAAGAAGTGGACATATAGCCTTTATTTCTAGCGTAGCGGGTTACTCGGGTCTGCCTAAAAGTCTTGCTTACGGTCCTACTAAAGCTGCTTTAATTCACCTTGCCGAGGTTTTGTATTTAGATTTACACCCTAGTGGTGTAGGAGTGAGCATCATAAATCCTGGATTTGTAGAAACGCCTCTTACAGCTCAAAATTCATTTCATATGCCTGCTTTAATTACTGCAGATTTAGCTGCTAAAGAGATAATTTACGGTTTTGAGCGGGGTGATTTTGAAATCCATTTTCCCAAAAGATTTTCTCGTTTTTTAAAACTCTTGCGAATACTTCCCTACCGTCTTTACTTTGCGATAGTTTCTAAATTTACCGGACTTTAAACGATGTATCAATCTCCCGAATCTTTTACTAATGAACTGGTAAATTTTTATGAGTATTTAAAACCAATTGATCTGTCCCGTTTAGATTTTTTTTATACCGATACGGCAAGTTTCAAAGATCCCTTCAATCAAGTTTCGGGCACAAGTGCAATCAAAAATATTTTTAGCCATATGTTTGATACCTTGGTTCACCCCAAATTTTCCGTAACGCATAAGATCAATGATTCACATCAAGCTTTTTTATGTTGGGATTTTTCCTTTTCTCTTAAATCGACCCCCAAGACTATCTTCACCGTTAGAGGCAGCACACATCTGTTATTTGAGATTGACGCGCAAGGTTTTATTAAAATCATGTCCCACCGTGATTATTGGGATCCGGCTGAGGAGATTTATGAAAAGATCCGGGGTATTGGCGGTTTTTTCCGCTGGATCAAGAAAAGATCCAGTGCACCCCCGTAACAATTAATATTACTTACTTTTAATTTCTATGGTGCTGAGTCTAAAAAACTAGGTCTGTGCATAAGTTTTTCGAAATAGACTCCCAAATTAGGGTGATCCTCCCGCCATTTGATTTTAGGAAATCTAAAATCAAGATATCCCAATGCACAACCGACCGCAATGTCTGCCAGACTTAAGTGATTCCCGACGCAAAATGGTTTATCCCCAAGCGCTTCGCCAAAAGACTTTAAACAAGCATTTACTTTCGCCATTTGTCTTTGAATCCAGGCATTTGAGCGCTCGGAATCCGTTCGACCTGCCCAGTGCTCTTCTAAACGGGCCAAAATACTTGCATCTAATAAGCCATCCGCAAGTGCTTCCCAAGTTTTAACCTCTGCGCGCTCACGTCCCGAGGGTGGAATTAGCTTACCGACTGGCGACAATGTGTCCAAATATTCCACAATAACTCGGGAATCAAACAGTGCTTCGCCCCCTTCCATCACCAAACAAGGCACCTTGCCTAGGGGGTTAGAAGCTTGAATTGCAGTGTCACTTGCCCATACATCATCAATCAAGAATTCATAATCTAGTTTTTTTTCTGCCATAACGATGCGCACTTTGCGCACGTAAGGGCTCGCAGTCGTTCCAATGAGTTTCATCTTTTATCGTTCTAAAGTATTACGCCTATTTTAGTCCTTAAGTCTTGCGAGAAAACAACAAGCAAGGCTTATAGCCTCTAAAATCTGCATATGAACCAACACTATATTTCTGCTTTATCCCCCCTTGACGGGCGTTACCACACCAAACTTGCTACTGTTCGCCCACTCATGAGCGAGCAAGGCTTTTTCAAATGCAGGGTGCAAGTCGAAATCACCTGGTTTATAGCCCTAAGTGATGCTGGAATGCCTGAATTTAAGCCCTTCAGCAAAGAAGCACGTATTGAGATGAGAAGCTGGATAGCGGGCTTTTCGGCCTCTGATGCTTTGGAGATCAAAGAAATTGAAAAGACTACCAATCATGATGTGAAAGCTGTTGAGTATTGGCTTAAAAATCAATGCCAAAAGCCAAGTCTTAGTGAGAGCATTCGCACTGAACTCACCCGTGCTAGTGAATTCATTCATTTTGCCTGCACCAGTGAGGACATCAACAACACCAGTCACGCCCTGCAACTAAGCGCCTTAAGAGAATCTGTAGTCTTGAATTATTTGGACCAGCTGATTGACCAACTCAAATCAATGGCTCATCAACTTGCGGCATTGCCCATGCTTAGTCGCACACACGGGCAAACGGCTAGCCCAACTACAGTTGGCAAGGAAATCGCTAACGTAGTCTCCCGCCTGATGAAGGCGAGAGTGAAGATTGCTGATGTAAAAATAATGGCAAAAATGAATGGAGCTGTTGGTAATTACAACGCTCATCTTGCGGCTTGGCCCGATTTCGATTGGCATGGTTTTAGTAAACGCGTTATTGAATCTCCCGTTCACCAAAAAGATGATTTGGCTTTTTTTGGACTTGGATTGCACCAACAAGATTTCACCATTCAAATTGAGCCACATGACTACATGGCAGAACTGTTTGATGCAATATCTAGAACCAATACTATTTTGATTGATTGGGCTCGTGATGTTTGGGGGTATGTCTCATTGGGCTACTTCAAACAAAAGCTTAAAGCAGGTGAAATTGGCTCATCCACAATGCCTCATAAAGTTAATCCCATTGACTTTGAAAATGCCGAAGGTAACCTTGGCTTGTCCAATGCTTTACTGAATCACCTTAGTGCAAAACTACCTATTAGTAGATGGCAACGTGACTTAACCGATTCCACTGTACTCAGAAACATGGGGGTTGCCATTGGATACGCTGTGCTCGCGTACCAATCCTTATTAGCAGGTCAAGCAAAGCTTGAAATCAATCCACAAGCTATCGCAAAAGATTTAGACAATGCCTGGGAGGTGCTCGCCGAACCCATCCAAACAGTAATGCGTCGCTTTGGGCTCGAAGGAGCCTATGAGCAACTTAAGGAAGCCACTAGAGGTAAGGTGATTGGTCCCTCAGACCTTCATCCTTTAATTCAAAGTCTAAACATCCCAACACCAGAAAAAAATCGGCTCTTAAAGCTCACCCCTTCTGAATACACAGGATTGGCGGAGTCACTGGCTCGGAGTATTTAAGGTCTTGCCGCAATGCGCGGATAAGCAATCGAACCCGGCGATGGCCATATAAATTCTTTAACGTGAGTCTTGTGATTTTGCAAGTGACTCCGCTGCTCTTTCTGAATAACGGTTAAATCGCCAAGATGAGCCCTCTTGTGTAATTCTTTTCCAAACCATCCTTTTTTGCGGGGCAGTTAACTCTGTCCACAACTGAACCTCTTCAAAGGTTCGCCCGCAACCCTTGCACAGTGGATCCCCCTGACTCGTTGAGCAAATAGCAATACAAGGAGTATCTGGGGTACTTTCATACCAACTTAACCACGCTTGATAGGCAAGCTTTGGAAAGCCATTCACTGCAACTTCTTCTTCCTTGAAATAGACCATCAGCGCATATACTTTTGCGAGTGCGCGGACCTCGCGAGATAAAGTGATGCCGTCACTAGATGGCGTAATTTCTCTCCAGTAGTTTATCGCCGCTTCGATATCTGTAATGTGTATAGTGCTCATGGTGACGGGGATGATAGCCGTTTAACAGTCATAACTGTTTTTTATTTTAAATAATTTCTGTGTTGTTGATTTTTATTGGAGTATTACTTATTTTTAACTTCTAAATATGAGCTAATATCTGCACATGATTAAAATTTTTGCAAAATGGTTTCTTAGCGCTGCTGCTTTACTCGCTCTTTCTCGATTTGACCAAGGCATTATTGTGAACGGATTTAGCTCTGCTTTATGGGCATCCTTGGTTATTGGTCTTCTTAATTTAGTTGTTAGGCCTGTTTTATTAATTCTCACACTACCTGTCACCCTTTTGAGTATGGGGCTTTTTCTATTTGTCATCAATGCAGTCGTATTTTGGATGGCATCTTCATTTCTAGAAGGCTTTGAAGTCATTGGTTTTGGCAATGCTCTTATCGGCTCGATGTTGTACTCTAGTATTGGTATCGTGATTGACTCAGCGCTCGAGCGCTTGTTCTTTCCTCGCCCCCTCTAAGTTTCTAAGCCTCACATCTACAATCGATGCCTCAAATTGCGCCGTGGCATCTAGTCCACTTTGACTTGCCATTTGGTGCGTTAAGTCTTGGGCAGCTTTTAAGCGATCTACGGCTGAGGCAAAGTCCCAGTGCGCGGCCTGAGATTCTGCATCGGCTCGTATTCCACCAATTGTGTTACCAATCGCAAACAGAGCTTGGGACATAAGCTCCCACGCAAGGGCATCTCTTGGATTTTGCGACAACCAAACTTGCAGACTATCCGTTACCAATTTGGCTTCCTCTACAGTGTGCGTTGCATTGCGATATTGGTTTAGCATTAGTATTTGAGTGCGGGATTTTGGCAGTCCTTGAACTAAATTGATAGCGCCACTGGGATTGCCTTTTGCAGATTCAAGTTCTGCTTTTAAGTAAATCAGTAACTTGTGAGCTGCAGGATCTTTTGCCACAAGGGGGGTAATTTCCTGCAAATGTTTTTCTGCAAGTATCCAGTTTTTTAAGTGAATATCAGCAAGTGCCCCAGCATATAAAGTGGATAACCAAAGCGGGGTGTTACTTTTCAACAAAGTGATGTTACTGAGTCCATTGGCACCTGATGCGTTGGCCTGTGCACTAAAGAAATGCTGTTCATCGGGCTCTGGGTTCACCAAAACCTTTGCACGCGCAGAAATCATGGCGTGCTCTAAGCTCATAGGCTTTGCCGTCATTAAGCTGCTAACGGGCATGCGCCCTTGCATATCAGCAATGCGCTCTGTGGTTAATGGATGACTTCTAAGATACGGAAAACCTCCGTTGTCATTTAATCTTGAGGCTTGCTCTAATTTTTGAAACATTGTCACAAACCCCACTGGGTCGTATCCTGCTTGTTCCATGACCGAAAAACCAACTCGGTCAGCCTCCCGCTCCATATCCCGTGAAAAATTAAGCTGGGTTTGCATTGCTCCAGCCTGTCCCCCCATAATCATCGCACCTGCAGCATTTGGACTTCTACTGGCAGCTATCAAACCCAACAACATTGCACCTAAGAGAAGTGGCGTTTGTTGGCTTTGTTTTGCCATCATGCGAGCTATGTGTCTTTGCGAAATATGACTCAGTTCATGACCTAACACAGATGCTAATTCGTCCTTATTTGATACGGTTGATATCAAACCGAGATGAACGCCCATAAACCCACCAGGCAATGCGAAAGCATTTACTGTTTTATCTCTGATCAACAAAACTTCCCATGCAAATCTATCGTTTAAATCTTGATTTAAATATCCCTTGTTGAGTGATGTTTCTCGTAAGTTTCTCCAAATCGTATCCACATATTCAACCAGCACTGGGTCATCAACATAATCAGGATCTTTAACAATTTCGCGAACAACAGATTGCCCGATTTTCAGCTCCTCACCTAGCGTCATCTCCGTGTTCTCCCCTAAACTTGGAAGTCGCCCTGAGGCGTATTGCGCATTGAGGGTTACACTGCTGAAAATGAGGCAAACAGATACGCTAATCGGTATTATTTTTTGTTTAAGGGTCTGAGCCTTTGTCGATGCTATAAATTTAAATTTATTCATTTCCCTTGCATATTAACCTAAAAATTTTTGTAAAGTTTTAACCATGTCTTTAACGCATTTCAACAACCAAGGCGACGCCCACATGGTGGACGTGAGTAACAAAAGTCATACCCATCGCAAAGCGGTTGCCAAGGGAACGATAACGATGAGTCCTTCTACTTTTGAAATCATCTCCTCTGGGCAATCAAAAAAAGGGGATGTATTAGGAATTGCACGCATCGCTGGTATACAAGCGTCTAAGCGCACTAGCGATTTAATTCCCTTATGCCATCCTATCGCTTTAACTCATGTTAGCGTAACTTTTGAGTCAGACTCTGCCAATTCGCGAATCACCTGCAGCGCAGTCGCAGAAACGACCGGCCCAACAGGCGTAGAAATGGAGGCGTTGACTGCTGTACAGGTTGCACTCTTAACAATTTATGATATGTGCAAAGCAGTTGACCGGGGCATGCGCATGGACGATATCCACTTGGCAGAGAAGCTTGGCGGCAAGTCAGGCCACTTTGTTGCGACTACGAACACCGCTTGAGCTTACCCTTATACCTATGACAAATATCAGTGACAGTCTGCGCTTACCCAATCATCACTCATACCAGGCTTGGGTACGCTGGCCGAAAGTGGCGCAAAAAGACGCATAGAGTCTGGAATAGCATCGTCTTTGACAACACAAACCCAGTTTAGACCATCCTCATTGAGGATTTTTCCTTCCTGGGGATTTGATTCATCCTTACTTTGACTATTTTTTAACGGAACCCACAGTAAAGTTGCGGGCTCTTTGGTTGTTAAAAGCGAGACAACGACAGCTGCACTTGCGGGGTCTATATAAACACTCCATGCATTGTTTTCACCTGTCTTAGGCGAATATCCCTTTGACCAATCTTTTAAATTATCGTCAGCATTTGATTTTACATTTTGAGCAACGACCTGCCTTGCATGTCCCGCCTCAACTAAGGCCTCCTTAATGTAGTGCTTGGATTGATGTTTTAAATAAGAGGAGGTTGCCACGGTCAGCACCAATCCCAAGACACCCAAAATAGCCATGATTTGGATGAGAGTAAAGCCACGTTGTTGTCTAAAATGGTATGTGGCGTCTGTCATATGTTCAATGATTCCAAAAAAGCATTAAGTACTCTAGCCCAGCCCCGAAAAGGGGGCTAGGACTCATCGCTCTTAAATCATAGCCTTTAAGAGTTTTGCCATCTCGGACGGGTTGCGCGTAATCTTAAATCCGCACTCCTCCATGATGCTTAATTTTGCATCAGCCGTGTCTTCTCCACCAGAGATCAGCGCACCTGCATGTCCCATGCGCTTGCCAGCGGGCGCAGTAACACCGGCGATAAAGCCCACGATCGGCTTTTTCATGTTGGCCTTACACCAACGCGCTGCTTCTGCCTCATCGGGACCTCCAATTTCACCAATCATGATGACTGCATCAGTATCAGGATCATCGTTGAAGGCCTTCATCACATCAATATGTTTGAGGCCATTAATGGGATCACCACCAATACCAACCGCACTTGACTGGCCGAGTCCGATCTCAGTTAGCTGCGCAACCGCTTCGTAAGTTAGGGTTCCTGAGCGAGAAACTACGCCGATACGACCTTTGCGGTGAATGTGTCCTGGCATGATCCCAATTTTTATTTCATCGGGTGTGATCAAACCCGGACAATTGGGACCTAGGAGAAGCGTTCTTTTACCGCCTGCAGCTTCTTTCGCTTTCATTTTGTTACGCACTTCCAACATGTCGCGAACTGGAATTCCTTCAGTAATACAGATCGCGAAATCCAAATCCGCCTCCACAGCCTCCCAAATCGCAGCCGCTGCCCCTGCTGGTGGAACATAAATCACGGAGACGGTAGCTCCGGTTTGATGTGCCGCCTCTTTAACAGTCGCATAAATAGGGATATTAAAAATCGACTCCCCCGCTTTTTTGGGATTCACGCCTGCGACAAAACAGTTTTTACCATTCGCATATTCTTGGCATTTCTCTGTGTGAAACTGACCCGTCTTTCCGGTGATACCTTGGGTAATAACTTTTGTACTTTTATTGATGTAAATTGACATACTAATTTTCCTTTGGGTCAGTTCAATGCGGCCACGACCTTTTGAGCCGCTTCTGCCATAGTGTCAGCACTGATAATTGGCAAGCCTGAATCAGCTAACATTTTTTTGCCCAAATCTTCGTTTGTGCCTTTCATGCGAACGACCAGTGGAACGCTCAAGTTCACAGCCTTACAAGCCGTAATCACGCCATTGGCGATCGTGTCACACTTCATAATCCCACCAAAGATATTTACTAAAATAGCTTTGACTTTTGGATTTTTTAGCATGATCTTGAAAGCCTCTGTGACTTTCTCTGGGGTCGCTCCACCGCCAACGTCCAAGAAGTTTGCTGGCTCTGCGCCAAACAACTTAATCGTGTCCATGGTTGCCATTGCAAGTCCTGCACCGTTAACCAAGCAACCAATATTTCCGTCTAGGCTGATGTAAGCCAAATCAAATTTAGATGCCTCAATCTCAGCTGGATCTTCCTCATCCAAATCGCGGTAGGCCACGATTTCAGGATGACGGAACAATGCGTTCGAATCGAAATTAAATTTAGCATCCAAAGCTTTAATTCCACCGCCACCTTCAAGGATTAGGGGATTAATTTCTGCAAGGGATGAGTCAGTCGCCTGATAGCACTCGTAAAGCTTTTTAAACACATCGACAGCTTGTTCAGTAGAGGCGGCAGGTACGCCGATACTTTTTGCAACTGAATTTGCTTGCTCTGTAGTCAAACCGACTAAGGGGTCGATAAAGACTTTAATGATTTTCTCTGGGGTGCTGTGAGCAACCTCCTCAATGTCCATTCCGCCCTCAGAAGAAGCCATTAAAGCGACCTTTTGCGAGGCCCGGTCTGTGACCAAGGAGACGTAATATTCTTTTTTAATGTCCGCCCCGTCTTCAATTAGGAGACGTCGAACTTTTTGTCCTAAGGGACCAGTTTGATGAGTAATGAGTTGCATACCCAAAATCTCACCCGCCAGCTTTTTAACCTCGTCTATTGAACGCGCCAATTTAACTCCGCCCCCCTTTCCCCTGCCTCCTGCGTGTATTTGCGCCTTCACGACCCAAACTGGCCCGCCAAGTTTTTGCGCCGCCTCTACGGCCTCTTGTACAGTGAAAGCTGGAATTCCACGAGGAACTGGAACGCCAAAGTTACGCAAGATTTCCTTGCCTTGGTACTCATGTATCTTCATAATAGTGTTAAATCAATGTTAATGACTGGCAACCGCACGGCGATCAGCACCCCGTCTTGAGACTTTGCCGTGTTGAAATGTATCATGGTGCGGCGCACAATTCTTTGATATGCCTCAGTTTTTCCCCTTTTTTTCAGCACCATTTCACTTTAAAGTGATAAAAAGTGCTACTTTAGAAAGCGATATCTAAAATGTACAAAGTTTTTATCGACGGCGAAGCCGGTACGACAGGTCTGCAAATCAGGGACCGTCTTAAAGCTATGCCGCAGATTGAATTAGTCTCCATTTCCTCGGAGCTACGTAAAGACAAAGTCGCAAAGCAGCAGATTATGCAAAGCGTAGATTTGGTCATCTTATGCCTGCACGATGAGGCAGCAGTTGAATCTGTTGGTTTGATCGATTCTTTAACTGGAACCAAGCCCAAAGTTTTAGATGCCTCTACAGCCCACCGAACACACCCTGATTGGACTTACGGTTTTGCAGAACTAAATAGGGCCCAATCAGGCTTGATCAGCAAAAGTGTAAAGGTCGCTAACCCGGGGTGCTATGCAAGCGGTGCTATTGCACTTATCAGCCCCTTGATTACCTCAGGCTTACTAAATCCTGGCGCTGCTTTGTGCTTACCCTGCGTTAGTGGTTATTCTGGCGGCGGGCGCGCAATGATTGAAGAATTCGAGGCCTCTACTACTTCTCGCTTTGAGGCTTACGCACTTGGTCTTACGCATAAGCATTTGCCAGAGATCATGAAATTCACGGGGCTGCATACAACCCCAATTTTCGTGCCTTGCGTTGCAAACTTTCCCCAGGGCATGCTTGTCCAATTACCCCTTCACCTAGACCTTTTAAGCTCCTCAGTTCGTGCTCAAGATATTTATGAGGTCTTGCACGCTCACTACGCAAGTGTATGTGCCTCAAACGATCCAATTGTTAGTGTTCACTTAGGGGATGCCACAGCAAAATTAAGTGCAACTGCCTTAGCGGGCTCTGATCGGATGGCAATCCATGTTTTTGGGAATGAAGACAAACGTCAAATTGTTCTTTTTGCACAATTTGATAATTTAGGCAAGGGTGCAAGCGGTGCTGCCGTTCAAAACCTAAAGCTAATGCTTGGCGTCTAGATTTAAATTAATCACTCTCTAATGTATCAATTAGCCTAGCAAGCTCTGCCTCCTCTTCTGCGCTTGGTTTTTTCCCCTCGTTGTCAAAAGCCGTTTGTTCGTTGAGCAATTGGATGACAACAGAGGGAGCAAATCCACGCGACATTAAAAACCTCATTTGCCGAGCTTTATCAGCTATTGATTGTGCGGGGGTTTTGAATTTTTTTAACCAAACATTTTTGGCCCGCTCTGCCTCCGTTTCCTTCAACTCCTTAACGGCGTCGGTCACGGCATGGGCTGCAAGGCCCTTCTCTTGTAGTTCTCGGGCTACTCTTGCGTAACCCAACTTAGGGGCTCGTCTATAAATAATAGATTCAAGCACCCGTTGTTCGTTAATAAAACCCTTGGCCTGCAACCATTCAAGGACCTGCAACAACTCATCTTCGGACTGCGCGTGTTGTTTTAGCTTTTGAGCCAACTCATGCTTTGAATGCTCACGGTTTGAGAGCAAACGTAGGGCCCGCCCTTTTAATGACGGGCCCATTGCTGAGACTCCTTGTAGTCTGTCAACACATTAATCACGGTGTGTTTTTTATTTACTTTACGGCGTCTAAAGCTTCTTCGTCTTTGGCGCTAGCACTTGCTAAAGCTTCCGCAGCCTCTTTCGCCGCCTTAAGCTTTGCCGCACGCCCTTTGGGTTCTTTTATTTCCTTTGCATGCGGAGTAGCCACATCTTCTGACTCGTCGTCTCCTGCAAATCCGATCACCGGCTCTAAAAGAAGCGGTACTCCTAGTGATTCCCTCACTTTATTCTCAATCTCAAATGCAAGTTCTGGGTTCTCTCTCAAAAACTCCCGCGCATTGTCTCTGCCTTGTCCAATCTTCTCGCCGTTATAAGCATACCAGGCGCCAGACTTTTCAACTATTCGAGCGACAACGCCCAAGTCAATAATCTCACCGTGGCGACTGATACCTTCACCAAAAAGAATATCAAATTCAGCGGTCTTAAATGGTGGTGCAACTTTGTTTTTAACAACCTTAACTTTAGTTTCGTTACCAACCGCATCTTCACCTCGTTTTATCGTCCCGGTGCGTCTAATATCTAAACGCACTGATGCATAAAACTTCAAAGCATTTCCACCTGTCGTTGTCTCAGGGCTACCAAACATCACGCCAATTTTCATACGAATTTGATTGATGAAAATTACCGTGCAATTCGTCTTTTTTATACTTGCTGTAAGCTTTCTAAGTGCTTGACTCATAAGACGTGCTTGCAAACCAGGCAAGGAGTCGCCCATCTCACCCTCGATTTCTGCGCGCGGAGTAAGCGCAGCTACTGAGTCAACGACAACTAGGTCTACAGCCCCTGAGCGGACTAAACTATCCACGATTTCTAGAGCTTGCTCTCCCGTGTCCGGTTGGCTGATCAATAATTCCTGCAAATTAACACCCAGTTTTTGAGCGTACTGAACGTCCAGTGCATGTTCCGCATCCACAAATGCGCATGTTCCGGCCTGTCTTTGCATCTCAGCGATAACTTGCAACGTTAATGTTGTTTTACCTGAAGACTCTGGTCCATAAATTTCAATCACGCGCCCCCTTGGCAGCCCACCTACGCCAAGCGCCACATCCAAGCCCAAAGAACCGGTTGATACTACCTGTATGTCCTCAATCACCTCTCCCTCGCCAAGGCGCATGATGGTCCCTTTGCCAAATTGTTTTTCAATTTGAGCCAAAGCTGCTTGCAATGCTTTTCCTTTTTCTCCAGTAGGAGGGGTGCCTTTTGTTGCTGATTCCATGATGTTTCCTTTGAGTTGTTTGCGTATTCGAGCGGTTCATTCAATGCTGTATATTTCAACAGACTGGATGCCTAGGCAGTACTTTATCTCAATTTATACCCATTAATAAATGTTTTTTTAGTCAATTTACTTTACTATGTACACTATGAGACAAACCCGCGTTCATCAAGATTGGCGCCAAGTTCACCTAGGAAGATTGCTTGGTGACGCTATGCGTCGCTTTGATGAGCGAGTTTTATACCTAATGTCAAATGACACGGAGGTGCCACTTGCACTCTCCAATTTGGCAGCACGAGAAAAAATCAGTGCAGCACACATTCACATAACACGGCACTTAGCACTCGAGGGATCGCGCTTAACTGATCTAGCGCAAAGCGCGGGCGTTACCAAACAAGGAATGGGGGAATTGGTCAATCAATGTGCCGCTTGGGGGCTAGTGGAGCGCTTTGATGACCCCAGAGATTCCAGGGCAAAGATCATTCGATTCACTGAGACAGGCCTTAACTGGTTAAACGCGTTCGAGCGGGCTATACGTATAACTGAGCAAGAATTTCACGCAGAGGTGGGTCATGAGGTGGCTACAGTGACCGAGTTGGCGCTAGAGGTGTATACGCAAGAGCTCACGCGCAATAATGAGAACCGATAAGAGCACAGCATTAAGACAATAAACGCAACTGTACCCAAAAAAATTGAGTCCCCAAAAGACTACTTTGGTTGCGCCGCGGACTCGCCAGGAGGTGTAAGTTGGACAGGACTTGAAGTAGCAACAGGAGAAGGCGCGGCATCTTTTATCAAATGTACGGCTTCTGCATTGAACTCCTCTAACGCGCGAATCGGTTGTTCTGTTATTTTCTCTGTCAAGATATTCTCTTGCAAAAAACCAGTTGTCCAACCAAATATTGAGAGGTTTACAACTATCCAAAATAGGATCCAAAAGTAACTTGTTTTTTTCATTCAACCCTCAAAATGTCATTCAATTTGAGCAGCCTCAAAAATCAATGCCCACCAAACTAACCTCATCACTCGTGATAGGTACAACGCCAGATTGTGTCTGAATCAAAAACTCACCGCTTGAATTTACTCCGCAGGCGCGCCCAGTAAGTCCATTACTCATAGAGACTTGTTGACCCATAAGCAAATCACAATCTGCGAATTCATTTTGAAATGAATTAAACCCTTGCGCCTCAAAACGCAATATGTTTTTAATAATCTGAGGCCCCACAGTGATCAATACTGAAGCAGGTGTACTGGTTGGATCAAGCTCACACATCCCAGCCGCAGCTCTTGATAAATCCAAGCCTTCGGGTGCGACTAAGTTAATGCCCACCCCGATGACGCAGTAACGAGCCCGCCCAGCCCCTGGGTTATGTTGGGAGGAAATAGTGGATTCAATTAAAATGCCACCTAGTTTGCGCGCTGTATGGGCGGGCCCAAGCCAAATATCGTTGGGCCATTTAAGGCCCATTGGATAACTGCGTTGAGGATCTAGGCCATTCAAAATACCCAAACCAATTGCCAATGAAAACCCACTCCAATCCTCGGCAGATAACTCAAGACCTAAAGAGAAGGTAAGCGCATCACCGGGTCGCGCGTACCAAGTCCTGCCAAGCCTTCCTTTTCCCGCCGTTTGTTCTTCAGCTATCAACAGCAGCGGATCCGTGAGTCCATTCTTAGCTCGGCGCATCAATTCACTATTTGTTGAGTCAATTGTCTGCAAAATTTCGACTTTGATACCTGGCATTTGGGCGCGCAGCGCTAAATAAATATCGTTTAATGGCCAAGTCATATCCGCCTAGTTATTTTTTATTTTTAGGGGACAGCAACGTCCCGCGGCAATTCTTTGCACCGCACCAACACGGATATTGTGCTTTAAGTTTAGCGGTATAGGGCTCATCTATAGTCAACCCATAATCATAGGTAAGTTCAGTTCCGGCTTTAATATTTTTAATAGACTTGATAAAAACCTCATCCCCAATTTCATCTGCTTCGCAGTTAGGCGCACACGAATGATTAATCCAGCGTGAAGAATTGCCACCGTGGAGTGCATCAATAACATGCTTATCGTTGATATGAAAATAAAACGTATGATTAGGGTCTTTGGGGTCGTGGGGGTGCCTACGCTCTGCCGCCTTCCAGGTAATAATCTCCCCTACATACTGAATGATGACCTCTCCCTTGGGAATGTCTTGAACAGCAAATACACCCTTGCCGTGCACGCCCGAACGTCTGACTTGGATGCGTCGACCCGACAATTTTCCAGCCTCTTTTTTGATCACCATAAAAACTCG
The DNA here is from genome assembly GCA_903896615.1 of uncultured Burkholderiales bacterium. GTDB lineage: Bacteria > Pseudomonadota > Gammaproteobacteria > Burkholderiales > Burkholderiaceae_C > Limnohabitans. Next base: position 23,419 of record CAITYM010000087.1, on the reverse strand, counting down.
TTAAGATTAGACATGCACAAATTATCCCAATTGCAAGCAATAATCTCGCATTGTAGGATCAACATCATGCCTAAAAACATTGTTAGAACGTTAAAAATGAATTTCAATTTGAGGAAAGTAAACGAATGAGTAAGACTTTGGTTATTGCCGAAAAGCCCTCTGTTGCTCAAGACATTGTCAAAGCATTAACGCCGCAATCTGGCAAATTTGAAAAGCACGATGATCACTTTGAAAATGAGCGTTACGTCATCACAAGCGCTGTCGGACACCTATTAGAAATTCAAGCCCCAGAGGATTTTGAAGTAAAACGAGGAAAATGGAGTTTTGCTAATTTGCCCGTTATTCCGCCCTACTTTGATTTAAAGCCGGTTGAAAAAACCAAATCACGGCTTAATGCTGTCGTGAAATTAGCCAAACGTAAGGACATCTCCAACCTGGTGAACGCCTGCGACGCCGGACGCGAGGGGGAGTTAATTTTCCGTTTAATTGAACAATTCGCTGGTGGCAAAAAGTCTCTAGACAAATCCGTATCGCGCCTTTGGCTTCAAAGTATGACGCCGCAAGCCATTCGGGACGGTTTTGACAAATTGCGAACCAATCAACAAATGCAAGGACTTGCTGACGCTGCGCGTTGTCGATCAGAAGCGGATTGGTTAGTCGGTATCAATGGGACCCGAGCTTTTACTGCATTTAATTCAAGGGATGGGGGCTTCTTTTTAACAACGGTAGGTCGCGTTCAAACGCCAACACTTAGTGTGGTTGTTGAACGTGAAGAGCTCATCAGGAAATTTGTGAGTCGCGATTTTTGGGAGATTCACGCCTCGTTTAATGCAAAAGCAGGTGCTTATGCAGGCAAATGGTTCTCTCCTGATCACAAAAAAGATGAAAACGACTCAGAGAAAAAAGCAGACCGCGTATGGAGTGAAGAAGCAGCGCTCAAAATTTCCTCACATCTAAAAGGAAAAACAGCCACCGTTACCGAAGAAAGCTCACCCTCCAACAAAGGTAGTCCAGGCCTCTTTGATTTAACCTCATTACAACGAGAGGCAAACGGGCGTTTTGGGTTTTCTGCTAAAACAACGCTTGCACTTGCGCAAAGCTTGTATGAGCGGCATAAAGCGCTGACCTATCCGAGAACAGATTCCCGGCATTTACCAGAGGATTATTTAGCTACCGTGCACTCAACTTTTGAGATGATAGCCAGTAGCTCAATGCAACACTTAGCTCCGTTTGCCAAAATTGCTATTGATAAGAAATATATAAAACCTTCCAAAAAAGTTTTTGACAACGCTAAAGTCAGCGATCACTTTGCCATCATCCCCACATTAGAGGCGCCTAGTGGATTGTCTGAGGCAGAACAAAAGCTTTATGACTTAGTGGTTCGCCGCTTCTTGGGCGCCTTTTACCCACCAGCAGAGTTTTTAATTACCACCCGAATCAGTAAAGTTGAACACGAAGGCTACGTGCATCACTTTAAAACAGAGGGGAAAATACTTGTGAATCCGGGGTGGCAGGCTATTTTTGGCAAAGAGGCTCAGGACGAGGATGACAAGGAAGCGGGGCTCGTAGTTCTCCAGCCAAATGAGGCCCCCTTGGTTGAAAGTATCGATCCTAAAGCACTTAAAACTAGACCTCCAGCGCGTTATACCGAAGCAACTCTATTGGGAGCCATGGAAGGCGCGGGCAAGTTAGTAGAAGATGAGGATCTGCGAGAGGCGATGATGGAGAAAGGTCTTGGAACTCCAGCCACTCGAGCGGCCATTATTGAGGGCTTACTCAATGAAAAATATATTATCAGAGATGCTCGCGAACTAATCCCCACTGCCAAAGCCTTTCAGCTTATGACCCTTTTAAGGGGCCTTGGCGTGGAGGAATTATCGCACCCAGCACTTACCGGGGAATGGGAACATAAGTTAGCCTTAATCGAGCAGGGTAAACTTTCTCGAGACCACTTTATGAAAGAAATTGCTGAGATGACTCAGCATATTGTCAAAAAAGCCAAAGAATACGACCGCGATACGATTCCAGGAGACTACGCTACCCTTGCAACAGCGTGTCCAAATTGTGGCGGTGTGGTTAAAGAAAACTACAGAAGATATAGTTGTTGCGGAAAAACTGGTGAAGCAGAGGGATGTGGCTTCTCTTTTGGCAAAACTCCTGGTGGCCGTACATTTGAATCAAGTGAGGTAGAGCAATTTATAAAGAACAAGAAGATTGGTCCCCTAGACGGATTTCGCTCTAAAGCAGGCTGGCCTTTCACGGCCGAAATTGCTTTGAAGTTCAATGAGGAAGAAAAGAACTGGAAGCTAGAGTTTGATTTCGGGGAGGACAAAAACGCTGAGACCGGCGAAATTGTCAGCTTTGGCGAAGCAGAATCTTTAGGCGCGTGTCCAAAGTGCGGGTCGGCTGTGTATGAGCGGGGAAGTAATTATGTTTGTTCAAAAAGTGTACCGACAGCCGAACAACCCACACCGAGTTGCGACTTTAAAAGCGGCAAAATTGTGCTTCAACAACCCATCGATCTCGAACAGTTCCGTAAGCTGCTAACCACTGGTAAAACTGACCTTTTGGATAAGTTTGTTTCCATGCGAACACGTAGAGCCTTTAAAGCTTATCTTGCCTGGGATCCCGAGGCAGGCAAAGTAAGCTTTGCATTTGAACCCCGCAACAGTAAATATCCACCTCGCAAAACAAGTACCCCCCGAGCAATACCAGAGGGTGCACAGGTCAAGACAAAGGGTAAAACAACTAAATCGAGTAAGTCGACTAAAGGGGGGCCCGCCAACAAAGAGGCAAAAGCGAAGGCCCCCCGCAAAGCGCGGGCGAGCTCACCCGGCTCAACTCCAAGTCCTGAATTAGCCGCGGTTATCGGGGCAGATCCTGTAGCTAGAACTGAAGTCATTAAGAAACTATGGGACTACATCAAAGAACATAAATTGCAGGATCCCAGCAATAAACGCAATATTCTTGCTGACAACAAACTAAAGGCGGTATTTGGTAAAGATTCTGTCACCATGTTTGAGCTTGCAGGAATTGTTGGCAAACACCTGGTTGCTTTAACTTAATGCCCACAATTTATTACCCAGTCAAGCATACAATCTGAGGTTTGTTCTAGGTGGGCTGGTCGGGGCATCCTTGTGGTGTATCCGACTCATAATTCCCATTTATCTTTTTTGTTGTCTTTATGTCATTTTTGGCTATCCAAGCCACTCTAGGAGTTCGATGTGTTGATTTCTTCTGCTTATGCCCAAACCGCACCCGTTGCAACGCCCGCAGGGAGCGATCTTAGCTCCTCACTGATGAGTATGTTGCCCCTTTTGTTGATGTTTGTTGTTCTTTATTTCGTAATGATTCGCCCACAAATGAAGCGCCAAAAAGAACACAAAACAATGCTTGACTCGCTTGCTAAAGGCGACGAGGTAGCCACCTCTGGTGGGCTTTTAGGAAAAGTTACTCAGCTCTCAGAACAACAAATGAGTTTAGAAATTGCAGCGGGCATAGTTGTTCAAATGCAAAGAAGTGCAGTCATTCAAGTCTTGCCAAAAGGCTCGTTAAAGTCATAAAATCAAACTTTCTTGCTGTCTTATTGGTTTAGCCTTCGTACGCTAAAGTCTGTAATGACAGCAAGAAGTCTTTGGGCTTTTAGACTTGTGTAGGCTCTTCGACTTGGGCACCTCTCACATTTTTTGCAAGTTGCTTGTGAATAACAAAGTGCCCACACCTCAACCTCCCGTCATTTTTACTTATGACATAGGGCAAGTCGATTTTCAAACCGGTGGTTTGATCCGAGTAATAAAGTAGATTGTCGATAATTTCGCCCTTTAATTCAAATATTTTGATATGAACCGATATCCCCTTTGGAAATACCTCGTCATTTTGGTTGCTTTAATTATTGGTAGCTTATATACACTACCCAATTTCTTTGGCGAATCTCCGGCAGTTCAAATCTCTCCTGCAAAGTCTAGTTTCAATATCGACACGTCCGTGCTAGCTCGGGTTCAAGAGGCTATGACGCAAGCCTCACTCACTCCGTCCTCAACAAATTTAGATCTCGGGCATTCTCTTAAAGTTGGCTTTGAGCGTACTGAAGATCAATTGCGCGCAAAGGACTTGATACAAAAAACACTCAACAGTGATCTTGAAAATCCTTCCTACATCGTTGCGTTAAACCTGATTCCTCGCTCACCAACATGGCTCTCCAGTTTGCATGCAGACCCCATGTACTTGGGCTTGGATTTACGCGGTGGCGTACATTTCATGCTCCAAGTCGATATGCTAGCGGCGTTGACGAAAAGAGCAGACTCATTGGCTGGCGATATCAGAAGCCAACTTAGGGAGAAAAATATCCGTCACAGCGGAATATCTCGAGACGGGCAAGCAGTTGATATAGTTTTTAAAGATAAAGAAACGTTAGACCTCGCTGCAACACTCATTAAGGAACAGTTTGCAGAGTTACAGACATCATCAATAGCTCAAAATGGCGAGCTTAAACTTCACGCAACACTACTTCCACAAGCTGCCAAGAAGATTCAAGAACAAGCTCTCAAGCAAAACATTACTACCCTGCACAACCGGATAAATGAATTGGGAGTTTCTGAACCGGTCATTCAACAACAAGGGGCTGACCGCATCGTTGTCCAATTACCCGGCGTTCAAGACACCGCAAAAGCAAAAGACATTTTAGGCCGGACAGCCACTTTAGAAGTCCGCTTAGTAGACGAAAGCGCTGAGGCACGTAGCGCCGAAGTTAGCAACGGCTTGGTACCCTTTGGAAGTGAGCGATTTAGTGACAGAAGTGGCTCAGCAGTTGTTGTTAAAAAGCAGGTCCTCTTAACTGGTGAGAACTTAACCGATGCTCAACCAGGGTTTGACAACCAAACACAAGAAGCCGCAGTGCACCTGACTCTGGATGCGAAGGGCGCAAGGATATTTAGAGATGTTACGCGTGAAAACGTTGGCAAGAGGATGGCTATTTTATTATTTGAAAAAGGAAAGGGCGAGGTCGTTACAGCACCTGTCATACGATCTGAAATTGGGGGAGGAAGAGTACAAATTTCTGGTCATATGAATACGGTAGAGGCCAACGATACGGCTCTTTTACTCAGAGCCGGGTCGCTAGCAGCACCAATGGAGATTATTGAGGAAAGAACTATTGGACCAAGTCTTGGCGCAGAAAATATTACCAAAGGTTTTGACAGCGTTACTTGGGGCTTTGTCGCGGTCGCTCTATTCATGTGTATCTACTATATGCTTTTTGGTGTTTTCTCTAGCATTTCCTTGGCAATCAACTTACTGCTACTCGTTGCTATTTTGTCAATGTTGCAAGCCACTTTGACGCTCCCCGGAATGGCTGCAATGGCCCTTGTGCTTGGAATGGCAATTGATGCGAACGTTTTAATCAACGAACGCGTTCGAGAGGAGTTGCGAAACGGAGCACCGCCCCAAACGGCAATCAATAATGGTTATGAACGCGCATGGTCAACGATTTTAGACTCCAACGTTACAACACTGATTGCAGGACTCGCATTGCTTGCCTTTGGATCAGGACCTGTCAGAGGCTTTGCGGTAGTGCACTGTTTAGGCATTATGACAAGTATGTTCTCAGCTGTATTTTTCTCCCGCGGCCTAGTTAACCTTTGGTACGGACATGTTCAACGTCTACAAAAAGTATCAATTGGTACGGTTTGGAGACCTAACTCTCCTGCGTCAAGCACCTCTACAGATTTGAAATAAAGGACTTAGATCATGGAATTTTTTAAACTTCGCCGTGACATTCCTTTCATGCGTCATGCTTTGGCGTTTAATGCGGTCTCATTCATTACGTTTTTGGCTGCAATTTTCTTTTTATTCAGTAAAGGTTTGCACCTCTCTGTTGAGTTCACCGGTGGCACCTTGGTCGAAGTTCATTTTGCCAAAAGCATTGACTTAGATGATCTTCGTACCCGCATCAATACGCTTGGATACAAAGACGTACAAGTTCAAAACTTCGGCTCCACTCAAGATGTGCTGATCAGAATGCCTGTCATCAAAGGCGTTTCCTCGGGCGAACAAAGCACCCAAGTTATGGACAAACTCAAAGAGGCTGACACAAATGCAGCGCTCAGGCGTAGTGAATTTGTGGGGCCCCAAGTTGGCGATGAATTAACGATCGACGGATTAAAAGCTTTGGCATGTGTTGTGATCGGCATCATGATTTATCTGGCTATCCGTTTTGAATGGAAGTACGCTGTAGCGGGTATTGTTGCCAACCTACACGACGTGGTCATTATTCTGGGGTTTTTTGCTGCATTTCAATGGGAGTTTTCACTTCCTGTCTTAGCAGCAGTATTAGCCGTGCTTGGCTACTCGGTTAATGAGTCCGTAGTTATCTTTGACAGAATTCGGGAAAACTTCAAGCGCTTACGCAAACTCGAAACTGTTCGTATTATTGATAACGCAATTACTTCAACTATGAGCAGGACTATCATCACCCACGGGTGTACTCAGTTGATGGTTCTCTCTATGCTCTTATTTGGAGGTGAAACCCTGCATTACTTTGCGCTGGCTTTGACGATTGGGATTTTGTTTGGAATCTACTCTTCTGTATTTGTTGCAGCAGCACTCGCAATGTGGTTAGGAATTAAACGCGAGGACCTAATTAAAACAAACGCCAAGGGCGGGGATATTGATCCTAACGATCCCAACTCTGGAGCTGTTGTTTGATCGGCTTTAGATGTAACGTGCCTGAGAGTTTGCACGGACCCTATTTTTTCTAGTGCTTTTTGCAAGCTCGGCAATTCAATTTTGTTTGAATCTTGGTGAACCTTAAGCTCTGAGAGTTAATGACAGATTCTGTCCTCGTCATCACATAATTCGTCCAGAACAAGAATATCTGGCTCTATTCCAAAACTCCAGTAGACCATCAGAATTATTATTTTGAAGTCATCCAATGTGACTTCCTCTACGGGCGAGGCCATTGCACGCTCTAGTACGATCTCTCTCATCGCGCAAGGCATCACGCCTGCAGTTTGTAAAAACTGCAAGAATCCGAGGCACTCGCCACCGAGTCTATAAAATTCAGCCTGCGAGTAAATTCTCAGGCTTCCAGGCGAGGGCTCTAAGACTAACGACGGGGTTTGAGGCTCAGAGCTTTGAAGCTCAGATAAAGCTTGAAGGGGATTAAGTGTTTTGGACTTTGGCGCAATATCTATGAGTTCGGCACTTTTGGAGGCTGCGTCCAGACCTTCGAGCCAGTGCAAAGCTTGCTCGATCTCATCACCCTCGAAACCAGCGGCGCTCAGTCGGCGTCCCAGCAAAGGGAGCTCTGGGCAGGCCTGAGCCTCCCAGTAATGTTCATAGACAAAAACAAGAACATCAAACATATGTACTTAATATACATCGATTTCAGAGAAATGAAAGCGAATTTTAGAAAAATCTACAAATTTTGCCTTTTTAAACTCGAATTTATCCAACTCTACTCGCAAACTTTTTTTGTACCAAAAAGACAATTTCCCTTAAATCAACGAAAATAGACTTCATGGCTTTACTGAACATTCTTTGCTATCCGGATCCGCGCTTAAACACTGTTGCTAAGCCGGTAAAAGAAATAACAAATCACACTCTTACACTTATAGAGAGCATGATTGAGACAATGTATGAATCGAACGGTATCGGACTTGCCGCGACTCAAGTAGACGTGCATGAGAGAATTATCGTGCTCGATGTCTCTGACGAAAGAGATTCTCCTATGGTCTTAATAAATCCAGAGATTATCTGGACCCATTCTGAGCGCGTAAAAGGTGAAGAGGGTTGTCTATCCGTTCCCAACACTTACGACGGCGTTGAACGAGCGATAGAAATTAAAGTTAAGGCCTTGGACAAATCCGGCAGCACTCAAGAAATCCACGCCAAAGAACTCTTGGCGGTTTGCATCCAACATGAAATGGATCATTTGATAGGCAAAGTTTTTGTTGACTATTTATCTCCGTTAAAGCGCAATAGAATTAAAACAAAATTGCTTAAATTACAACGCGAAGAAAATCATTGAACTCCACTACTGAAATTAGTTTTGCTAATGGGAGTTCGCAACTTCGAGTCGTTTTTGCGGGTACACCAGAGTTTGCTCGAATTGCTTTAGAGCAATTAAATAATAATGAGATAAGTCAACACCGTGTAATCGGCGTACTGACTCAACCAGACCGTCCCGCGGGTCGTGGCTTAAAACTACAAGCATCTACAGTTAAAAGTTACTCGGTTGAACAAGATATTCCCGTCATACAACCGAGAAGTCTTCGCCTAGACGGCAAGTATGCACAAGACGCACAAGCGGCTTTAGATCAACTTAAAATTTGGCAGCCCGATGTCATCGTTGTCGCCGCCTACGGCCTGATACTCCCGCAGTGGGCGCTTGACGCCGCACCTCTTGGTTGTTTAAATATCCATGCCTCATTGTTGCCGCGTTGGAGGGGTGCAGCACCTATACACAGAGCCATAGAAGCCGGAGATGCTGTGACCGGGATTTGCATTATGCAAATGGATTCAGGCCTAGATACTGGATCTATATTGGCTAAGAAATCTTGTCCTATCCTTCCAAATGACACAACGGATACTTTGCACGATCGACTTGCTCACCTGGGCGCTCAACTTTTACTGACAACACTAGATCAACTAAAGCTTATCAAAGCTGTTGCTCAACCTGTTGAGGGAGTGAGTTATGCACATAAAATTGAAAAAATCGAGACTTGGATCGATTGGTCCAAATCTGCTCAATTCATTGCGCGCAAGTTACGCGCATTTTCGAGCTTGCCAGGACTTCAGACCCATTTAGATGGGGAGGTTTTCAAAATTTGGGAAGCACAAGTTTTGAAGCCAGACCCCCCTGTTCAAACAGAGCAGGAGTGTTTCGGTAAGATTGTAAAAATACATTCCTCTGGCATAGATGTCTTGTGCGGCGAGGATGTACTTCGTATTACCCAAGTTCAGCGCGCTGGGGGAAAGCGCATGCCATTGGAATCCTTTATTTTGGGCAGTTCATTAAAAACAGGTGAGCGTTTCGCCTCTGATCCCCCTGCTTCCCCTAGCTCTCCTAGCTCTTCTAGTCCCATTTAAAAAGCATTGAAGTATTATGTTTTTTATTAAGGCGAATTACTCTCATCCTTCTTTTAAACTAGGTATGAAAGACATCAGTAGCGCAGCACCTGGTGTAGCTGCCTGGGGAATGATGATTGGGGTGGCCATGATTCAATCAGGCATGAGTCTTTTTGACTCTATCTTGATGACCCTTCTTGTATTTGCCGGTAGTTCACAACTCGCGGCTATTCCATTACTTGTGGCGGGCGCACCGCTTTGGGTGATTTGGGCAACCGCATTTTGTGTCAATCTCAGATTTGTCGTGTTCAGCGCTCACCTTAGGGCTTATATGATGAGCTCGCCGCGGTGGCAAAGGCTCTTGGCGGCTTACTTAACCACTGACCTGACCTATGTCCAATTTGCATTGCGCTTTGAAACGCCTGCTCAGGATTTGAGTGGTCAACGAAGCGAGCAAGCCTACCTGGCAGGCAATAGTTTTTTAAATTGGATAAGCTGGATGGCTGCGAGTCTCTTGGGCATTTCCTTGGCTAGATACATCCCCTCCAATTGGGGTCTAGGGTTTGCAGGAATTTTGGCATTAGTAGGGGTCACTTGTTCTCTTGCAACCTCTAAGCTTAAGCGTATTTCATGTCTCATCGGCGGAGTTGCTGCAATTTTATTTTTTACCTTACCCCTTAAGTTAAATATTTTATTCGCCATAGGTTGCGCCGTACTGAGTTGTCTGAGTTTGGAAATGCTTCATATACGCTATATGCGCCGTTTCGGGATAGGTTCGCATGACTGAGTTTTGGCACATAACTGCTATTTTGGGGTTGGCACTTATCACCCTACTTACACGTTCCTTTTTCTTTATCTCTGAGCGACAATGGCAACTCCCCGATTGGGTTCAAAGGGGGCTTCAGTTTGCGCCGATTGCTGCGCTATCTGCGGTTATCATTCCTGAGATTTTTATGTTTCACGCAGAGGTCTCCTTACCCTGGACAAACGCCCGTTTGTTCGCTGCACTAGGAGGCATTTTGTTTTTTGTTGTGCGAAAAGGTCGGGGACAAGTTGTCCTTGGAACCATTGTTGTTGGCATGTCAATTTATTTACCGCTTCATTTAGGGTTGGGATGGAATTAGTCCTACCCTTTATTTTTAAATCTCCAATGTATGATTGATAAATTTGCCGATTCAGCTGCTCAAGCTCTAGCCGATGTTAAATCAGGCTCCACCATTATGGTCGGAGGATTTGGTACCGCTGGTATTCCTAATGAACTGATAGACGGGCTCATTGGCGTGCTGCACGACTTAGATGTCCGCGACCTTACTTTGATTAATAACAACGCGGGTAATGCAGACCGAGGCCTTGCAGCGCTTTTGAAAACCGAGCGGGTAAGAAAGATTATCTGTAGCTATCCGCGTCAAAGTGACTCTTATGTTTTTGACGCCCTTTATAAGGCAGGGAAGATTGAGCTTGAGTTGGTGCCCCAAGGCAACTTGGCTGAACGCATTAGAGCTGCTGGCGCGGGTGTTGGCGCTTTCTTTACGCCAACTGGCTACGGCACGGAGCTTGCCAAATTTGCAGACGGATCCCCAAAAGAAACACGCGAGATCAATGGACGAATGTACGTGTTAGAGTATCCCTTGCATGCGGATTTCGCTTTAATTAAGGCTTACAAAGGTGACAGATGGGGTAATTTAATTTACAGAAAATCAGCACGCAACTTTGGCCCCATTATGGCCATGGCTGCACGCTGCACTGTTGCATCAGTCTATGAACGCGTTGAACTCGGAGAGCTTGACCCGGAGACGATTGTGACGCCTGGGATTTTTGTTAACAAGCTCGTTGTAGTTCCTGAACCAAGCCACAACGAACCATAAAAAACGCAATTGAGCCCCCTCAGGCACCCTTTCTTTCTCAGTCCTTTTGTCACTTATAGCCTATTTCGAACTTTAAACATACTGCTCAGTTCATGAGTCTCGACCATTATTTATTATGAGTTATCAACTTAAAAGCAAAGATGCTATTGCCGCTCGAATAGCGCAAGACATTCCTGCTGGCGCTTACGTTAACCTTGGCATTGGCATGCCCGTACTAGTAGCAAACCACCTCGCGCTTGACTCAGAGATTTGTTTGCACAGCGAAAATGGGATTTTGGGTATGGGACCCTCCCCACCCAAAGGGGCTGAAGATTACGATCTTATAAACGCTGGCAAGCAACCCGTAACATTGCGTCGTGGGGGTGCTTATTTTCATCACGCGGACAGTTTTGCAATGATGCGCGCTGGTCACCTGGATATTTGTGTTTTGGGGGCTTTTCAAGTCTCTGTCAGCGGTGACCTTGCCAATTGGCATACTGGTTTGCCACAAGATATTCCCGCAGTTGGTGGGGCTATGGATTTAGCCATAGGCGCCAAACAGACATGGGTCATGATGGACTTGCTAACCAAGGCTGGTCAAAGCAAAATTGTGCAAAATTGCGCTTACCCCTTGACGGGTTTGAAATGCGTAAAACGTATCTATACTGATCACGCAACTTTCGAGTGCACTAGTACTGGACTTTTAGTCATCGACCGCGTTGAAGGACTTGGTTTAACTGAGCTAGAGGCCATTACGGGTCTTAAATTACAAGAGAAGAAATAAACAACAGCTGGAGTCAACCATTGAATATGATTCGATTTAAAGATCTGTGCGAGCAAGGTCTTGTAAGGGGCAAGCGGGTTTTTATCAGAGCGGATTTAAATGTTCCGCTCGACGCCCAAGGAAAAATAACAGAGGACACTCGTATTAGAGCGTCACTGCCTTGCATTCAGATGGCACTCAAAGCTGGGGCGGCTGTCATGGTCACATCTCACCTTGGTCGACCTAGCGAGGGCGCGCTCACTGCGCAAGACTCTTTACACGTTGTTGCTCAAAAAATTAGTGAGCTGTTGGGGACTTCTGTTCCTTTGATCACAGACTGGGTTGAGGGAGTCACAGTAAAGATTGGTGAAGTTGTTTTGCTCGAGAACTGCAGGGTTAATGTAGGCGAGAAAAAAAATAGTCCGGCCTTGGCTCAAAAAATTGCAGCGTTATGCGACATCTATGTCAACGATGCATTCGGCACCGCGCACCGCGCAGAGGCAACCACTTACGGCGTTGCAGAGTATGCTCACACGGCTTGTGCAGGACCGCTCTTATCAGCAGAAATAGATGCTATCACGCAAGCTCTAGCAAATCCTAAGCGCCCCTTGGCAGCTATTGTTGCGGGCTCAAAAGTCTCAACGAAATTATCTATTCTTGATTCATTGGCAGCTAAAGTGGATCAACTAATCGTAGGCGGGGGAATAGCCAATACTTTTCTTCTAGCAAAAGGCCTACCAATTGGAAAAAGCTTGGCAGAACCCGCACTGCTCGAACAAGCCGTCTGCGTTATGAATGCGATGAAGGATCGTGGCGCTGAGGTGCCCTTGCCCAGCGACGTTGTTGTTGCAAAAAGTTTCGATGCGAATGCAATAGCAACAATTAAGGATATCAAAAACGTGCAGGCAGATGACCTTATCTTAGATATTGGTCCCGAGACTTCACATCGACTTGCCGCTCAACTCGCTCAAGCGGGCACTATAGTTTGGAACGGTCCAGTCGGTGTTTTTGAGTTTGAAGCCTTCTCAAAGGGAACGGAAGTTATAGCGCATGCCATAGCAAACTCTAAAGCATTCACAATAGCGGGGGGAGGGGATACTTTGGCTGCAATTGCCAAATACGGTATTGATAAAGACATAAGCTATATATCTACTGGTGGTGGCGCTTTCCTGGAGATGCTTGAGGGAAAGACACTCCCGGCTATAGAGATACTACTAAAACGGGCAAATAGTTAAATTGCGCCTCAGTTTGCCGTTGTTCGTCCATTAAAAACTGGGCCCAATACCTGAGTTATCCGAGGTATTGGGCCAGTTGTAAATTAAAACTTAACTACTTTATCCGTGATTGGGGGATGGAACGCTGGTAAAGCGACCCTCATAATCCGTCCAACACCGGTTTGTAAAATCATATAACTTGCAGCACTTAGCTGTTTCAAAGTACCAGGACCAAGAAAACGGTTGGACAATAATACGCTCAGGTAACAAAATCTCTAATTTTTCTTGAGCAGATTTCAGTTTATACAAAGGGATACTCATATCAACATGGTGAGCTGTGTGCTCCATGATGTGGTGCATGAGTGCGCCAATGTTAAAGGGAAAAGTTAAATGAACGGTTGTTGATACAAATGGTTGTGCTTTTGACCAAGCACTTCTGTCGTCGTGCCAAGACACTTTTACATGTGTATGGTGAACATAAACAACGAAACCGATCATTGCGCACCAAAACATAAATGGCACGAAAACCGATACGAATAACACCCATGCAACAGATTGCTGGGTAGCAAAGGCTGCCCAAATACTTGTGCCTATCCAAATTGCTGCGAATGCACAGACGAGCAAATTATCTTGAATAAAGATGGGGCGTTGCGTAGGCATTTGATCTTTGCTGGGGAAGATCATTTTCTTCCACCAAATCTCTATCATGTAATAAAGTCCTGGGGCCCATCCACTTCGGTAAATTCGGTCTAGCAGTCTGCCTGAAAAACCAAGTTGACTGTATTCTTCTTTGGTGAGAGGCGCCCAAACAAAATCAAACCCCTTTAAATTGGTGTACCCGTGGTGGACCACATTGTGACCAATATCCCATAAGCTGTAGGGCGTCAAGGAGGGTAAAAATGCAATTCGCCCTAGCCACTTGTTCAGTGTTCTGTGGGGTGTTAGGCTTTGATGGCATGCATCGTGACCAATAATAAAAAGTCTACCAATACAAAAACCTGCCGCTACCGCGCAAAGTAGTTGTTCCCATATCGCACTGGATAATACTGAGCCCACCATTAAGGCGGCCCACAACGCGTAATCCAAAATCAAAAGGACAATCGCTTTAAGAGTTGTTTTCCCAGATAAAGGAATCAACCACTCACGAATAACTTTGCGATGAGGGATAGGTTCACCCGGGGGAATAGGTAATTCAGGAAAGTTCATTTCATTTCTCTAATGCGGTTTTATTAAACGTAGCAATGCCTCATGCACTAACTGTTTAAAAATGAACTTCAATTGTACCTATCCCATTCTTTAATTTGTCTGATTTGCGTCAATAGTCTTGTTTTTTGTAGTTCCATTAAGCAGTGCGTATCAATTCAAACCTTATTTCAAGGGGTTTTGACTTACTCTGTCAAGCCCCCTCAAGTGGCAGTGAGTCAACATTTACCCTTGCACGTATCTGGGTTTTTCGTGTGAAAATCTGAAAAATCTTATCTGCTTTTTACAAGATTGAGAAATAACTCAATCACGCAAGGAAACTACACATGATTACACGCCGCGCCACGAAGATTGTGGCCACTTTGGGACCCGCCTCTAATAGCTCTGAAATACTAGAGCAAATGATTCTCTCCGGCGTTAACGTAGTTCGTTTAAATTTCAGTCATGGCAAAGCACAAGACCATATTGAACTCGCTAAAAAGGTAAGAGACCTATCCATAAAAACAGGTATCGAAGTCGCCATAATGGCTGACCTTCAAGGGCCTAAAATTCGGGTCGGCAAATTTGCTGACGGCTCTATCGTGCTCAACCCTGGAGCGTCTTTTATCCTAGATGCATCTAGGCAAGAATTAGGGGACATGACTGGCGTGGGGCTTGACTACAAAGAGCTCCCCCAAGATGTTCGCAAAGAAGACGTATTGCTACTCAACGACGGAATGATTGTGCTTAGGGTTGATAAAGTCGTTGGCGAGCAAATACACACCAAAGTGGTGACAGGGGGGAAACTCTCGAATAACAAGGGCATCAATAAGCAAGGCGGTGGGCTCAGTGCTGCAGCACTAACCGCAAAGGATATGGAGGACATAAAAACGGCAATGAGCTTTCAAGCAGACTATATTGCTGTGAGTTTTCCAAAAACCGCGTCCGACATGGAAATGGCACGGCAACTGGCATACGTTGCCGCTGCCCCTTTTAAGCACAAGCCCGGTCTAATCGCAAAGATTGAGAGGGCTGAGGCCATTCCAAATTTGGAGGAGATATTGGCGGCCAGTGACGGCATTATGGTTGCAAGGGGGGACTTGGCTGTTGAGGTCGGGAACGCGGCAGTGCCCGCTCTTCAAAAGCGCATGATCAAACTTGCCCGGGACGCTGACAAACTGGTCATTACAGCGACTCAAATGATGGAGAGCATGATCACAAACCCTTCCCCAACCCGCGCAGAGGTGAGCGATGTTGCTAATGCGGTGCTGGACGGCACAGACGCCGTTATGTTGAGCGCAGAGACCGCAGCGGGCAGTTTCCCTTTGGAAACCGTTCAACAAATGGCTCAAATTTGCGTTGCCGCAGAGGCAGCGGAGTTGGTGGAACTTGACAGTGATTTTCTAGGCAAAACCTTCACCCGTATTGATCAAACTATTGCGCTGGGGGCCTTGTTTACAGCGCATCATCTAGGTGCAAAAGCACTCGTTGCGTTGACCGACTCAGGGTCCACCCCTCTTTGGATGAGTCGCCATAAAATTCATATCCCTATTTACGCTCTAACCCATAAGCTCAGCACGCAAAGAAAGATGGCACTCTACAGGAATGTAGATGCAATTTTGCTGGACACAAGTCACGACAGAGACACTGCTTTAATTCAAGCTGAGAAACATTTAAAAGCTCAAAAAATCGTTCAGCCTGGCGACGTATATGCAATTACCTGTGGTGAGCCCATGGGTTCTCCGGGGGGCACCAATATGCTAAAAATTAGCATGGTCTCGTAGCTACGTCAGGTGGCTTTTGCACCTGCTCATCGAAATTCTCATCTACTGTCTTGTAAAATAACAGTCTCATGAACTTGCGTTTATTCAGACACAAGCGTTAAAACAACTTTACCCCTGAAATACTATGCCACTCGTATCTCTTCGTGAACTCTTGGACCACGCCGCAGAAAATTCTTACGGTATTCCAGCGTTCAACGTAAATAACTTAGAACAAGTACAAGCCATCATGGAGGCGGCAGAGGAAACAGGGGCTCCCGTCATTATGCAAGCAAGCGCAGGTGCTCGCAAATATGCTGGAGAAGGGTTTTTGAAGCATCTAATTCAAGCGGCCGTTGAGTCATACCCACACATTCCTGTAGTGATGCATCAAGACCACGGGCAAAACCCCGAAGTTTGTTCAGGCGCTATTGCTCTTGGGTTTAGCTCAGTGATGATGGACGGATCTCTCATGGGGGACGGAAAAACCATTGCAAGCTACGAGTACAACATCGAAGTTACGCAAAAAGTGGTTGCGATGGCCCATAAGCTTGGCGTTAGTGTTGAGGGTGAATTGGGGTGTCTGGGTAGCTTAGAGACAATGAAAGGCGACAAAGAGGACGGTCACGGCACAGATGCAACTATGACTCGTGAACAACTTTTGACAGACCCCGAACAAGCCGCAGACTTTGTCAAGAAAACGCAACTTGATGCACTGGCCATTGCCATTGGCACAAGTCACGGCGCTTATAAATTTTCTCGCAAACCGACTGGTGACATTTTGGCGATTGACCGCATCAAGGAAATTAATCGACGTATCCCCAATACCCACCTCGTCATGCACGGCTCCTCTTCTGTCCCGCAAAACTATTTAGCCAAAATCCGTGAATTTGGGGGCAATATGAAAGAAACTTACGGCGTGCCTGTTGAAGAAATACAGCATGCGATTAAATACGGAGTCAGAAAAATTAATATTGATACGGATATTCGTCTTGCTATGACAGCAGCTATTCGCGAGTATTTAAATAAAAATCCAGAAAAATTTGATCCAAGAGACTACCTCAAACCAGCTCGCGAGGCAGCCAAGCAATTGTGCAAACAACGCTATATTGAATTTGGCTGTGAAGGGCAAGGTGGAAAAATCAAAGGACAAACGCTCACAAGTATTGCATCTTTATATGCTAGCGGTCGCCTAGCTCCAGTGGTCCAATAATCTTCGTTATCTACTCGATACTCGATACGCTCGTCAATAAATACCACCCTTATCCACTTAGGCCCTTAGCAATAGCCACTTTATCGTTTTAATATTAAATGTCTAAAGCACTTCATACTTCCGAACTGCACTCACTTGCATTGCTTGCAAGAGGAAAGGTCAGGGATAACTATGCGGTGGGCCAAGACCGCATATTAATGGTTGCAAGCGATAGGATCAGTGCCTACGATGTGATTATGAACGAGCCCATACCGGGCAAGGGTGAGTTGTTAACTCAGATGGCTCTTTTTTGGTTTAACAAACTCGGACCCAATGGACTTGATATTTGCCCCAACCATCTAACTGGCGAAGATCCCACGCATGTTGTTTCTGTGCAAGAGCGTGACCAAGTATTAAACCGATCGATGGTTGTAAAACGTCTCAAACCCTTACCGATTGAAGCTGTCGTCCGCGGTTATTTGGCGGGTAGTGGTTGGTCTGAGTACAAGCAAAATCAAAGTGTTTGCGGCGTAGCTCTTCCCCCCAATCTTAAAAATGCTTCCAAATTAAATGAACCCATCTTTACGCCCGCAGCAAAAGCGGAAATGGGCGAACACGATGAGAACATTACATTTGATCAGGTCGTGAAAACAATTGGGCTAGAGCTTGCAGAAAAAGTACGCGACTACAGCATCAAACTTTATTTAGCTGCAAGTGAAATAGCCGCAAAGTCAGGAATTATTATTGCCGACACAAAGTTTGAGTTTGGTCTGGATGCACAAGGTACGCTGGTTTTAATGGATGAAATATTAACGCCTGACTCATCAAGGTATTGGCCAGCAGAACAGTACAAAGAGGGATCAAACCCACCCAGCTTTGACAAACAGTTCTTGCGAGATTGGTTAGAAAGCGTTTTAATTAACGGCGCACATTGGACTAAAACTCCTCCGGCACCCAGATTGCCCAGTGATGTGATTCAAAAAACTGCTGAGAAATACAAAGAGGCATGGATACGCCTGTCCACCGTTTGATGCCCTTTAATTTAACGCCATACTCAATTTTCTCCTGTACTTAGAGACCAACTCAGCTTGAGGATCACTTGCGGCGGCGCTGTTGCCCGTTAACTCAATGCCGCCTGCAGTTTTGTTACTCATAGCGTCTGTGCTTTTACTCTTAGCAGGGCTCATGAGCTCCAAAATAGAGACATAGGTTTTTCGAGCTATTTCGTTTTGCCACGTTTTATCGCGCATCACGATCTCTAAGAGTTCATCCATCGCTAGAGTCATCTCGCCTGCAGCAATAAACACGCGTGCTTTAGCAAGCCGTGAATCAAAGTCTCTTTTGTTCTTATCGATCAACTCATCAAACTGCTCCGCGCTCCACCCCCCGCGTTCGTCTGTGGTTGCAAAGCTCAATGCCTCTAGCCAATGGTTCAGGGCGTCAAAGCGAATTTGCAACGGTATTTGAGCCATTGCTGGTGCTAAAGCATTTTGCGCTGCCTCTAACTCACCAACCGAGATCAAAAGTTTTACATAATCAAAGCGCGCGTCATCATTGGCTGGATTGATGGCTAACGCTTCTTGTAATTTGGCGAGTGCGGCGTCTGTATCGCCCTCCTCTAACAACTCTTCAGCCTGTTCGATATCTTCTTGAACCACCAAGTCTGTTTCGCTGGGGAGGTGTTTGTCTAAAAATTCTTTCAGCTTTGACTCTGGCAAAGCACCCATAAATCCGTCTAGAGGGCGTCCATCCTTCATTAGCACACAGGTTGGGATGCTTCGAATACCAAACGCTGCAGCCAATTGCTGCTCATCATCTGAATTTATTTTTACAAGCTGAAAGCGACCTCCATATTCAACTTCAAGCTTTTCGAGGATTGGCCCCAAAGACTTACAAGGCCCGCACCAAGGAGCCCAAAAATCTACCAAAACTGGCGTTTTTGCGGATTTCGCAATAACATCTGACTCAAAATTTTCTTCTGTTACATCAATCATGGGTAATACTCGATCTTTCAAACCTTAAAATCAATACCTGTAGCACGCAGCCAAAATCTATAACTGTCCAATACCTAATCTGCCCTGCGCAATCTTATTATGAATCAACCAATTATCGCTGTGGTTATGGGCTCTCAATCTGATTGGGAGACCATGCAACATGCTACCGACATTCTGCACGAGTTTAAGATCCCCTTTGAGGCGCAAGTCTTATCTGCCCACAGAATGCCTGACGATATGTTTTCTTTTGCAGAAAATGCTCTAAATCGTGGTTTAAAAGCGATTATCGCGGGCGCCGGGGGTGCAGCCCACTTACCCGGTATGTTGGCAGCCAAAACAACAGTCCCCGTGCTCGGCGTACCTGTGGCCAGTCGCCATTTAAACGGAGTTGACTCACTGCACAGCATTGTCCAAATGCCAAAAGGTATTCCTGTGGCAACTTTTGCAATCGGTGCTGCAGGCGCAGCTAATGCAGCCCTTTTTGCTGTGGCTATGCTTTCCCAAATTGATCCAGCGCTCCAAAAGAAACTATTGGCTTTTAGACTGAATCAAACTCAACTCGCACAGCAATCTAAATTACCAACTTGAATTCAACTGAACATTGCTGCCGTTGGTTTTTAATTTAAAGAATAACCCACACCTTTTATACGAACTACCCGTTACCGCTCATCCACTCATCTCTTCATCCATTCAATTGAATCCCCCTCTTTATCGATCAATGCATACACCTATAAAAAATTTATTGCCTGGCGCAACTCTCGGTGTTTTAGGGGGCGGACAATTGGGAAGGATGTTTGTTCACTGTGCACAGCGCATGGGCTATCAAACAGTCGTATTAGATCCGGATCCACAAAGTCCTGCAGGTCTGGTAAGCCATCACCACGTCGTCGCAGATTACGCCAATGCGCAAGGATTGAGAGAGTTAATTCATTTGTGCGATGCAATCACTACGGAGTTTGAAAATGTTCCTGCGCACGTGCTGAAAGAACTCGCTGCACACCTGCCTGTAAATCCCAGCGCCTACGCTGTCTCTATCGCACAGGACCGCATCCGCGAGAAAAAGCACTTCACTGATTGCAATGTGCCTGTAGCGCCTTTTCACGTCATTACAGATCAAAAGGATCTGGATACGGTTTCAGGGCATGTTTTACCGGGCATCCTTAAAACAGCCAGACTTGGATATGACGGCAAGGGACAAATTAGAGTTAAGACACAAGGCGAATTACAAACCGCCTGGAAACAGTTGCAAAGTCAGGGAGAAGATAATGAACCAATGCCCTGTGTTTTAGAGAAGCTTTTACCGCTTGAATTTGAATGCTCTATTGTTTTGGCAAGAAATGAGTCCGGGCACATCGTACACCTTCCCCCTCAGCGAAATATTCACCGAGACGGCATATTAGCCCTCACACAAGTTCACGCGGGTTGTTTGCCTCAAGCGCTAGAAGAGCAAGTTATTGAGTTTGCAAGCGCTATCGCAAGCCAACTCGAGTATGTTGGCGTACTTTGCGTGGAGTTCTTTGTTCTAAAAAAATCTCACTCAGATGCGCTGAGCTCTAAAGACCAAGCCTATGAACTCGTTGTAAATGAGATCGCGCCGCGCCCCCACAATAGTGGACATTACAGCGTAGAGGCATGCGATATATCTCAGTTTGAATTACAAGTTCGCTGTTTAGCGAACCTGCCCCTGACCCGTCCCCGCCAGTTATGTCCTGCATTGATGCTTAATCTACTCGGAGACCTGTGGCTTGATCCGCTTTGTGCGCCCACTCATCCCCAGTGGAGAGAGCCTGATTGGTCAGCCATTTTGGCAATTGAGGGTGTGCACTTAAATCTTTACGGCAAACAAGAGCCCCGCCTGCTGCGCAAAATGGGACATATCACCATTACGAGCAAGGACATCGAAGCGCTCTATAAAACGTTAGATGAAATTACTCATATATTGGCCTTACCCGACTTTGAACGGCCAAGTCCAAAGACCTCGCTCCTGTAACAGATACCTCATTCGCAACAACTATGATTATTGACGCAAGCGCGCCTGAATCAATCGAACAAGCGGCTCAAAGCTTGCTCAAAGGAGCGCTCATTGGCTTGCCTACCGAGACCGTTTACGGGTTGGCTTCAGATGCAATGAATGACGAAGCGACTTTAAAAATTTTCTCACTCAAAGGGCGCCCTGTTGACCACCCCCTAATTGCTCACGTGGTGGACAAAGGGGCCCTTCAGCATTTTGCAAGCGATGTCCCCCTATTTGCACGTTACCTTATTGAAGCTTTTTGGCCTGGCCCCCTTACTCTAATTTTAAAAAAAATACCGGGCGTTGCACAAGCATGCACAGCTGGGGCGGGAACTATTGCGCTGCGTTGCCCCTTGCACCCAGTTGCTCAATTATTATTAAAGCGTTGTTCAGAGCTAGGAGTATGGGGCTTAGCTGCTCCTAGTGCAAACCGTTTTGGCCGGGTTAGTCCAACCACAGCGAGACATGTTTTAGATGAATTTGGCGGGTCTTTATTAATATTAGACGGAGGTGCTTGCGAAGTAGGAATTGAATCTACGATTGTTGACTGCACAAGAGGAGCGCCTGTCGTCCTGCGCCCCGGCATATTAACGCTTGAACAAATATCCATTGCTGCCAAGCAACCTGCATTTACGCGCGCAGATTGGTCCGGTAAGCCTGCAACTACGCAGGCAGGTACTCCAAAGGCTTCCGGCACACTAGACTCTCATTACGCACCGAATGCGCTTTTGCGGTTATTGAGTAATGAAGAAATAATAAATGCCCTAGCAAGCTTCAAAGATAAGGACGTAAAGCTGGCCATCTGGGCAAAGGCTCATCCGACTTTGGAGGGGTTGGCTCAAAATTTCTTATTTGAGTTGATGCCAAACACTCCAGAGGAGTGTGCAAGGGCATTATTTGCCCAATTAAGGGCCTTTGACACCCTCGGAATCACTGAAATTTGGGTAGAAAAACCCCCTCAAAGCTCAGAATGGGCTGGAATTACGGATCGTTTACAACGCGCGGCCCACATAGCGGGCTGAACCCCGTTAAACTACTGGGATTGTCTGGAGATACGGGATGTATTTGAAATCGTTGGTTAAAAAGATGCGCAATTATTTTTGGGCAAGTCCCATCGTCTGGGTCATCTTACTTGTTGGGTGTGGCGCCGGATCTGTTTTAGACCCTTTTGTTCCAACGAGGATCATTGCGTTTGGCGATTCATTTATGGACGTCCGCACGCCTCGATTCACTGTGAATGATGCCACAAACCCCCAACAATTAACGTTAATCGAACGATTCGTTGCCAATTACAATTTCGCGTCGGTTACGTCGGTTGACCCAGCAGCCAGTACAGCCTTACCGTCATCTGGCGCTTTCTCATATGGCCAAGGTAACGCCTTGGTAATGGGGGCAGTGGCTGCTTCTGCACAACCAGCAGGTGCTTCTGCTTTTCCTGTTCAGGCTCAGATTAATTCTTTTTTAAACGGCAACGGATCTTTTAGTTCATCAGATTTGGTTGTTATTAACGGAGGCACTGCTGACATACTTTCTAACACTATTTCAGGAACACAGGGCAATGTAACAACTGCTGCTTCAAATTTGGCGTCGCTTGTTGAATTGATTATTTCTAAAGGCGCAACTCACGTTGTTGTATTTGGAGCTCCAAATTTGTCTAGAACACCCTATGCATATGCAAATAATCAATATTCTTCAACGCTTCAATCGCTATCACTCTACAACAACAACGTCTCATGTACTGATTTTCAATGTAAATTAACACTTGATATTCAACAACACTTTGGAAGCATCTCTCAAAATCCGGTACTAGTTGTGGACATATCTGCTCAATCAAGTGTCATTACAGGGACAACCGATACTGGAACTGTGTCAACCTTCACGGGTGCCGTGGATCCTTTATACGGGGTAGCCCTACTTTATCCCGGAGACAATAATCCAAGTTTTACAGATACAAGCAACGAAAACTATTTCTGTGAAGGCCAGCTTGGTCACCACAATGTTCAATTCATAACAAATAATAATCCCACACAATGTACTTCAATTACATCACTTGACTATTTAACATATGCATATGCTGACCAAATAAACTTTGCCCCTTCAGTTAATAGGATGCTGGCTGACTATATTATTGGACGTCTAAGTTTGGCAAGTTGGAGGTAGCAACGTAGATTTTTACAAGGCTTGTAATATATAAACTCTATTTCAATCCTCCCACCCAATCCAAGATTGAGTCCAACACTGGTTTAGCCAAACCTGCATTAGGGTGGTTTATGACTGCTACTACGACAAAAGTGTGGCCACTGCTATTGGGTAAGTAGCCAGCAATGCCCATTACGCCTTTAAGACTTCCGGTTTTAATATGTCCGCGGATCTTAGCTCGACTTTGTTTT
>CAITYM010000086.1 GCA_903896615.1 uncultured Burkholderiales bacterium | reverse complement strand
TATACCTGCGACAGCTTGATTATTGCGACGGGTGCATCCGCCAAATATCTGGGAATCCCCTCAGAGCAAGCCTTTATGGGGCGCGGTGTATCGGGATGCGCTACATGTGACGGATTCTTTTATAAGCAGCAAGAGGTTTGTGTCGTTGGGGGTGGAAACACGGCGGTTGAGGAGGCGCTGTACCTATCCAACATCGCAAGTCGCGTACATTTGGTACACAGGCGCGATAAATTCACGGCTGAGGCCATCATGATTGATAAATTGATGGATAAGGTCAAGGGCGGACACATTCAGCTCCATCTTCACAGCGTCCTTGATGAAGTGCTGGGCGACGCATCTGGCGTAACGGGGGTAAGGCTCAAAAATGTTCAAACCCAAAGCACCCAAGATCTGAAATTACAGGGTTGTTTCATTGCGATTGGTCACCAGCCTAATACGGATATTTTCAAAGGCCAAATTGATATGAAAGACGGCTATATCCTTACACGCAGCGGATCTCAGGGATTTGCGACCATGACCAGCGTTGAAGGCGTTTTTGCTGCTGGGGATGTCCAAGACCACATATACAGACAGGCCATCACGAGCGCAGGAACAGGTTGCATGGCTGCTTTAGATGCGCAACGTTTCTTGGAACAGTAACTTATGGGGGGTTAATCGCCCCTAAAAACGTCCAATTTTGGTTAGGGGGCGCTCTTCAGTTCATGGTTTTTTAGTTGGAAGTAGGGCTTAAAAAGCGCTATAATCTAAGGCTTTCCTGAGTTTGGCCAGCATTTCCGAATTTGGCAATTCTTGTGGGATATTGCGTGAAAAACGTACCTTTTAGGCTTTTTGAGGTCTGTTGAGCTTGATCTTGACACTTTACTAGCCGGGGATACCGCCCCCTTATTTGGCGAGGTGAGGTTTGAATGGACTTTAAAAGGTCGGTTTAAACCGTGAATACAGTTAGGAGTGTCCAAATGGCACGTGTATGTGAAGTAACGGGCAAAGGCCCCATGGTTGGAAACAATGTTTCCCATGCCAATAATAAAACCAAGCGTCGTTTCATGCCTAACCTGCAGTACCGTCGTTTTTGGGTTGAAAGCGAAAACCGTTGGGTTCGATTACGTGTCTCAAGCGCAGCACTGCGTTTGATTGACAAAAACTGTATCGAGTCTGTGTTGGCTGATCTGCGCGCTCGCGGTCAAGCTTAATTCGTACAACCTTATTAAAGATAGGAATTCAAAATGGCTTCAAAAGGCTCACGCGAAAAAATCAAGCTTGAATCAACAGCTGGTACAGGTCACTTTTATACCACTAGCAAAAACAAGAAAACAATGCCCGAGAAAATGACGATCATGAAATTTGATCCAAAAGCTCGTAAGCACGTTGAATACAAAGAAACCAAGTTGAAGTAATCAAGCCTTTAATTTGTGTCTCTCACAGAAAGCTCACTTAGGTGAGCTTTTTTGTTGGAAGAAACAATTTCTGAATAGATGCATCAGATCTAGACTTGTAGCAACAAGGAAAAAGTGGTGAACAATTAAAAAAGCCCGCTTATTAGAGCGGGCTTTGAATGAGTTTGATTAGTGAATCAAACGCGTGCGGCTCTCAAAGTGAGAGAGAACTCTTTCAAGGCTTGGATGCCGCTTGTCTCAGCATTGCGACACCAAGTTTGTAAATCACTTGCGAGTTGCTCGCGTGTGCGGTTGGTGCTAAGCCAAATTTGACGAAGTTCTTCGCGCATGCAAACCATCTTATCAACTGTTGGAAGTAGGGCTCTGGCCTGTTCTAGCTGAGCTACAACAGAATTCGGGACTTTCTCCAAATCTCTGTGCATCCAACGCTTAGCAGTGCTGAGCACGCTAGGAGCAGGAGACATCTTTAGATTTGCAATTTCAACTTTAAGTGCGCTTCTAAGTTGCTTGGCAAAGCCAGCCATCACTTCATAGCGGTTCATGATGAGCGCTTCAAGTGTCTTTTCATCTGCTACTGGGCGGACCTCGCCAAATGCGAGCTTAGGAGGGGTTTTCTTAACGGTTGCTAAGTGCAGTGTCTCAAGTACACGAATGTAGAGCCATCCAATATCGAACTCGTAGGGCTTAACAGATAACTTGGCAGAGGTAGGGTAGGTGTGGTGGTTGTTGTGCAACTCTTCCCCACCAATCAAAATACCCCAAGGAGAGATGTTGGTGCTGGCATCAACGGCCTCAAAGTTTCTGTAACCCCAGTAGTGACCAATACCGTTGATCACGCCAGCAGCAGTCACTGGAATCCAAAGCATCTGAACTGCCCAGATACTAAGCCCTACTGCTCCAAATAAGCTTAAGTTGATAATTAGCATGAGCGCAACGCCTTGCCAAGGAAAGCGTGAGTAGACATTGTTCTCAAGCCAGTCATTAGGTGTACCGTGGCCATACTTTTGCATGGTTTCAGCATTTTTTGACTCTAAGCGATAAAGCTCAGCACCTCTCCAAAACACGGTCTTGATACCCTTGATTTGCGGGCTATGGGGGTCTTCAGCAGTTTCACACTTGGCGTGATGTTTTCTGTGAATCGCAGCCCATTCCTTGGTTTGCATCCCTGTTGAGAGCCACAACCACAGCCTAAAGAAATGAGCAACCGCGGGGTGCAAATCCAAAGCACGGTGTGCTTGGTGACGGTGTAAATAAATAGTTACCGAGGCAATCGTGACGTGTGTCATGACAAGCGTGAGGACAACAACTTGCCAGGCGCTCAAATCGAAGAGACCGTAAGCTAACCAAACTAAAACTGTATTTAATGTGTTCAAGGTAAAAAAACCCTTTTATTGCTGGCTAAGGCCCCTATGGCCCAAACCCCCACTATTCTACTTGGCTTGCCAAATACTGGCAAAGAATCCGTCTGTTTCGTGAACATGGGGCCACATTCTTAAGTACTCACCAGAAGGAGTACATAAGGATTCAAAATGAGCTATTTTTAGCTCTTCCAGTACTTTTGAAGCCTTTAAAGGTACAAAGAAGTCTTTGAATTCCTCAGTAAAGGCCTCGGCTATGGCTTCATTTTCTTGCGCAAGTAAGCTGCAGGTGGCATAGACCAAGCGTCCACCTGGTTTTAAAAGCCTGGCTGCACTTCTTAAAATATTGGATTGAATGGTGCAAAGTTCCTCAATACTTCTTGGGTTTTGTCTCCATTTAAGATCCGGATTGCGCCGCAAAGTGCCCAGTCCTGAACAAGGAGCGTCCACCAAGACACGGTCCATTTTTCCTCTTAGCCGTTTGATTCGTTCATCGCGCTCATGAGCGATTGCGACGGGGTGCACATTTGAGAGCCCACTGCGAGCGAGCCTGGGCTTTAATGCATCTAGTCGGTGAGCTGAAGTATCAAAAGCGTAGAGTCTTCCAGTGTTTCTCATTGAAGCACCGATTGCAAGCGTTTTACCGCCCGCACCTGCACAAAAATCAGCAACCATTTCGGAGCGCTTGGCATCTAATAATAAGGCCAACAACTGTGAGCCCTCATCTTGGACCTCAATGGATCCGTTGGTGAAGGGTTCAAGTTTAGCGAGTGAAGGTTTATCCTTTAGCCTAATCCCCCAGGGTGAAAACGGAGTTGGCTCGCCCTTAATTCCCAATGTTTTTAGTGACTTTAAAACATCGTCTCTTTTAGCAATGTAGGTGTTCACGCGAAGGTCTAGGGGCGCAGTGGTGTTGAGTTTTTCAACAACTTGCCAAAATGTATCGCCTAATTGCTCTCTCAAAGACTGGGCTAACCACTCGGGTAAATTATGTCGATGACGCTCTAAAAGGTCCTCTGTTTTCACGGCCTCGCATTGATCAAGCCACTGGGACTCATCGGGGGTTAGAGCTGAGCGAAGAAAGCCTAGTGTCGAGTGGTCAAACTCATCGGGGTGTCGGGACGCGCTAGAACTAGATTTGCTGGGTGGGGCTCCTTTTGATCCCCCCCTTCCTGAGCCCCCTCTTCCTGAAGCCCCTTTGTGTAATGCAGTGGTTTGCTCTTTAGTGAGCGCATCTTTTGTGGTGTGATCCCCTGCGTGCTGTGCAGCATCTTTTAAATGTTGCGCGAACCCCAGAATGGCAAGTCTTCTCTCCTTTGATCCACTTCCCCAAGGCGCAAAGTGTTCGTACAGTAGTTTAAATCTGAGGACGTTATAGGCAGTGTCCGCCAATACACCGCGTTCGCGGTGACCAAAGGAGTGGTCTTTACGGTGATCTTTGAAGTATTTTGACAATACAGAGTCAGCGGGATGCTCAAAACGAAGAATCTCTCTAACTAAATCTGCGCTTGCCGATAGGAGTGCTTTTGGGTGCATAAAAAATATGAAAGTGATCGGGTCTCGCTAATTGAATACAAAGTGGTTTGCAAACAAAATGCGTTGGTTAAGAAAATTAGAAAACCATTTTTACCGCTTTGGCCATTTACACTGCCGAGGGGGCTAAAATTAGGTTGTATTGAGTTGAGATTAAAAGAGGAAATGAGTCCTAACATTTAGGACTCATGGGATCGAGGGATAGACTTTGAGGGTGCGGAGTGTTTAGACAACTTAGCTCGTAAACCGTCAAATTCATACCCACTCCCTCTACCTCAGGCAAATTCAAAAAAATTCCAGCATCAATACAGCTTCAAGTCTTTGTAATTTGCACCTCCCCCCTATTGTAAGTCGGTTGTGGGAAATTAAGGTGAAATTCAATTAGGTGGGCGCATCTTCCTTCGTTGGAGCTGTATGGGCGGGCTTAAATATACTTTTTAGCATGAAAAAAATTGTAATTCTCATCTCCGGCGGTGGCTCAAATATGCAGGCTATCCTAAAAACCTCCAAACAAAGGGACTGGGCCGCTCGGTTTAACGCAAAAATTGCTTGCGTTATCAGTAACACACAGGAGGCAAAGGGACTGGCGATTGCAAAGGATTTGGGTGTTGAAACGCGAGTTGTGTCGCATTTGAATTTCAAAGCCGATGAGAACCCTAGGCTTGCGTTTGAGAAAGAGTTAATCAAAGTTATCGATCAACATGAGCCTGCATTAGTTGTATTGGCTGGGTTTATGAGGATTTTGACCGCTCATTTTGTTGATCATTATGCGGGACGCCTCATCAATATTCACCCCTCACTCTTGCCCGCTTTTACTGGGCTGCATACACATGCACGCGCGATAGAAATGGGGTGCCATTTTGCTGGGGCAACGGTTCACCGAGTGACTGCAGAATTGGATCACGGACCCATTCTCGCTCAGGCAGTTGTACCGATCTTAGTTGGTGATACGCCCCAGACTTTGGCTGCCCGGGTATTGACCCAGGAGCACGTCATTTACCCCAATGCGATAGAGCGTTTATTAACAGATGAGAGATGAGTTGAATTGAGTTGAGTTGTGTAGTGTTGAGTGCGATTTGAATGTCTAATGAATCAATATCTAAAACGCTAAAGTTTAAAAGTTTAGAGCTTAAATTCCTAGATAAAGAAGCGAGAGGTTTTGGGTAGATGCGCCGTTAAAAAATCCATCTGATCAGACAAAATTCTTCTGTTACGCAAAATAAAGTCCTCCCACAAACTGGGTATATACGGGGCGTATAAAAGAGGCATTCTGGACTGCTCAGGGGTTCTGTTGCCTTTTCTGTGATTACATGATTTGCAGGCCGTCACCACATTCATCCAATGATCCGAGCCTTGTTGACCAAAGGGGATGATGTGTTCACGTGTGAGCTCGGTTTCTAAAAACTGATCTCCACAGTAAGCGCACAGGTTTTGATCTCTTGCGAACAATTTGCTGTTGGTCAGGCCTGGTTTGAGCTCAAAGGGGTTTATATTTGGAACCCCTTTTGTGCCAATAATGCTGTTGACGGATATGGTGGATTGTTTACCCGTTACCGCGTTGTGTCCGCCTCTGAATACAGCGACTTGGGCGCCTGCTTCCCAGCGCACTTCCTCTGCTGCGTAGTGAAGGACCGCCTGTTCAAGTGAAATCCAGGACTGAGGTAGACCCTGGGCAGAGAGCTTTAAGACTTTCAATCAACACCTCCAATTATTGAACAATAACAACGAAGCAGTTTTCTGAATGACTAACCTGAGACAATATACCTTGTTTTTATGACATTTGTAAATTTCCCAATCTTTTCGTTACCAAGACATGCTAACTTTTAGAGGCTTTCATCATCCCGGCATTGCCAAAGCGTGTGCTTTGACAATTGGTAACTTTGACGGTGTTCACCGAGGGCACCAGGCGATGCTTGCGCTCATTCGAAATGAGGCTCGCAACAGAGGTGTGCCCAGTTGTGTGTTGACCTTTGAGCCACACCCCCGGGATTATTTTGCCAAAGTGCGCTCAGACCCAAGCCTCGCCCCAGCACGAATTGCAACGCTACGAGATAAATTAACTGAACTTAGTGTGTGCGGTATAGATCAGTGTGTTGTCTTACCCTTTAACGAACAACTCTCCTCACTACCCCCAGAATCTTTTGTTCAAACCGTTCTTGTGAACGGACTTGGAGCTAAATATGTATTGGTGGGGGATGACTTTAAGTTTGGCGCTAAAAGGGCAGGGGACTACACCTTTTTAATGAATTCCGGAGCGCACCACGGATTTGAGGTTGCGCGGATGAATAGCTATGAGGTGGGCGGTGTGCGCGTATCCAGCTCAGTTGTTAGGGCTGCGCTGGGTCGAGCAGATTTTGGGCAAGTCGAGCAACTCCTGGGGCGGCCTTACAGCATTTCAGGTCACGTCGTTCACGGCAGGCATTTGGGTCGTGAGCTCAACTGTAGGACCTTGAATGTTCGTTTTTTGAATTCTGCACAGTCAAGGGCTAGCTCCGCTGCGCAGGGTATCTTTGTAGTTGAGGTTCTAGGACTCTCAAGCGAGCCTTTACAAGGCGTTGCTAATTTAGGAGTTAGACCCACCCTGGATCCAAGCGATGTGAACGGGGGGCGCATCTTGCTTGAAACTCACGTCCTCAATTGGCCAAAGGAATTGGATCAGGACGCTGGTTACGGACGTGTTGTACAGGTTAATTTACTTCATAAACTGCACGATGAGTTGAAATATGACGGACTCGATGCTTTAAAACGCGGGATTGAACAAGACTGTGAGAGCGCGAGAGAATGGTTTAAGACTCGCCTAACAAACGCTTAACTCGACTAAAATTAATCCTTTTCAACAAAAACAACCACAACGTCATCACGTCTTGTCTATTTACGACTCGTTTAAATTGTTGCATACGGTGCTCGCGTGAGCGCATGCCCCTTTAACTGAAGTCATTCACCCAATCTGCACTCTAAGTCCAATTAAGCAAAGTCGCTTTCGAAATTTATGACAGACTCTCAAACCTCCTCTACTGAACCCTCTACAGATTACCGCAAAACACTTAATTTGCCAGACACTGCATTTCCGATGCGAGGAGATTTACCCAAGCGTGAGGGAGCTTGGGTAAAAGGGTGGACTGATGAGGGCCTTTACCAAAGACTTAGAGTTGCGAGAATTGGTGCGCCTTTATTTGTCTTGCATGACGGTCCCCCATATGCAAACGGCCAAATCCATATTGGACACGCTCTGAATAAAGTGTTGAAGGACATGATTGTTAAGTCGCGCCAGTTAGCAGGATTTGACGCGCAGTACATTCCGGGCTGGGATTGTCATGGCCTACCCATTGAAAATGCAATTGAGAAACTTCGTAAAACAAAGCTTAACCGTGATGAAATGCAAGAGCAAGCAAGGTCATACGCGGGTGAGCAAATTGATCAGCAAAGAGAGGACTTCAGACGCTTAGGTGTGCTTGGTGATTGGGAGCGACCTTATAGGACCATGGACTTCGTCAACGAGGCCGGTGAGTTGCGAGCGTTTAAAAAAGTGATTGAGCGAGGGTTTGTTTACCGAGGTCTAAAACCTGTTTATTGGTGCTTTGACTGTGCATCCTCGCTTGCAGAGTTTGAGATTGAGTATGCTGAGAAGAAAAGCGAGACCTTAGACGTCGCCTTCTTGTGTGCTCAGCCTGAGCTATTGGCAAAGGCTTTTGGATTAACTTCGCTTTCAAAAGATGCTTTTGCAGTCATCTGGACAACTACGGCTTGGACCATTCCGGCAAATCAAGCCATTAATTTAAATCCCGAAATCACCTATTCCTTAGTTGATACTGAGAAGGGTTTGTATATCGTTGCAGAAAATTTGGTTGATTCTTGCTTAGAGCGTTGGGGGCTTACGGGCAAGAGCGTTGCGACTGCCTTAGGTGCGAAACTCGATAAGATCGAGTTTCACCATCCATTAAGCAAGGTGGATAAAGCCTACGCGAGGACTGCACCTGTTTACACGGCGGACTATGCAACTGCGACTGAGGGTACTGGTCTGGTTCACTCTGCGCCTGCTTACGGTGTAGATGACTTTAACTCATGCGTGTCTCACGGCATGCAAATTAAAGAGATCTTAAATCCTGTGCAGGGGGGCGGAACTTACGCGAGCGATTTCGCACTCTTTGGTGGCCAACATATTTGGAAAGCTGTTCCAATTATCTTGGAAACGCTTAAAAATGCAGATCGCTTGATGGCAACTAAAACCATCACCCACAGCTACCCCCATTGCTGGCGTCACAAGACGCCAGTTATTTACAGGGCGGCTGCTCAGTGGTTCATTCGAATGGACCATGAGACTGAGTCAACGCAGGGCATATTCGCCAAGAATAAGGCGACTAATTCTTTGCGTGAAACTGCTTTAAAGGCTATTGATGAGACCCATTTCTATCCCGAGAATGGTCGTACCCGTTTGCGCGATATGATTGCCAATAGGCCTGATTGGTGTATTTCCCGTCAGCGCAGTTGGGGTGTTCCGATACCCTTTCTCATTCATGTTGACTCGGGTGCACTGCATCCTAAAACACTTGAGATTATGGACTTCGCTGCAGAAAAGATTGAGCACGGCGGAGTAGAGGCTTGGAGTCGAACTAGCCTGGAGGAGATTGTGGGCCTGTACGGTGGAGATGCGAGTGATTACGCAAAAAGCACCGATATTTTAGAAGTTTGGTTTGATTCTGGATCTACCTTTGAGCACGTTTTGCGCGGCTCACATGCAAGTGTCTATCCTCGCAACCCTTACCATGACGAGGGACCTGAGACCGATCTCTATCTTGAGGGGCATGATCAGCATAGGGGATGGTTCCATAGTTCGCTTTTGCTTGGATGTGCACTTTATGACCGTGCACCTTATAAAGGACTCTTAACCCACGGATTTGCAACCGATGGACAAGGTCGCAAAATGAGCAAGAGTCTAGGCAATACGGTTGCACCTCAAGAGGTGATTGGGAAACTAGGCGCTGAGATTGTGAGACTTTGGGTTGCAGCAACTGATTACTCGGGCGACCTTAATATTGATGAGAAGATTTTGGCCCGAGTGGTTGACTCCTATCGGCGCATTAGAAATACGCTGCGTTTTTTGATGGCCAACATTAGCGATTTTGATCTTAATGCTGAGTCAGTGGATTTTAAAGATTTACTGGAAATCGATCGCTACGCATTATCTAGAACTCAGCAACTCCAAGAACAAATTGTAGGCGTGTGGAATGCTGATAAGGGTGTTTTTGAAGGTGGGCATTACGGAGTCTATGAGTTTCACCCTGTTGTCAATAAGATTCAGATCTTTTGCTCAGAAGATCTAGGTGCGTTTTATTTAGATATCTTAAAAGACCGCTTGTATACGAGTGCTCCAAAATCTTTGGCAAGGCGCAGTGCACAAACGGTTCTTTATCACATCACCCAAGCTATGCTTCGCTGGATGGCGCCTTTCCTGTCCTTTACTGCTGAGGAGGCTTGGGGCGTTTTAGAAGCGGGTAAAGACAAGAACATTCACTCCATCTTTACTGAGACTTATTCAAAATTACCAAAAATTGATAATGACCTACTCGTTAAATGGGACCGCATCAAAGTGATCCGAGAGCAGGTCAATAAAGAGATTGAAGTGCTTAGAAGCAGTGGCGGGGTTGGATCCTCACTCCAAGCAAAATTGAGCTTAAAGCTTAGTCAAGCTGATTATGATTTACTAAGTACGCTTGGTGGTGATTTGAAGTTCGTATTCATCACTTCACTTGCTTTGATTGAAGTGGGGGCTGAGGCGCAGATACAGGTAAGTGTTATGACTGCTGAGAAATGCGCACGTTGTTGGCACTACGCCGATGATGTGGGCGCAGATCCAAAGTATTCAACACTTTGCAAGCGATGCATAAGTAACTTATTTGGCAAAGGCGAGCTACGCTTGTTTGCATAAGCCGTGAACAATATATTAGCAATGGACATTATTGATGGTTTTTAATCGCTTCTCTCAAACACAAAAATTTATCCTCTGGCTCTTTATAGCTGGAGTGGTGTTTTTGGCAGACCAATTCACCAAAGCTCTCATTTTGAGTAACTTTCAATTGGGTGAGGCAAGAGTTATTGGAGCCGGATTTTTTAATATCGTACGAGTACACAATACAGGTGCTGCCTTCTCATTTATGGCGTCCGCAGATGGATGGCAGCGTTGGTTCTTCACAGCGATCGGGATTTTAGCGGCAGTATTTATCACCGCGCTACTCAAATCACATGCAAGTCAAAAGTTATTTGGTTTCGCACTTGCTTTTATCTTGGGCGGTGCACTTGGTAACGTCATTGACCGCTTGATGTACGGTTACGTCGTAGATTTTTTGGATATTTATTGGGGAATATGGCATTTCCCCGCATTCAATCTAGCTGATAGTGGCATCACAGTGGGTGCTGTTTGTTTGCTCATTGATGAATTATTGAGAGTTAGGCAAGTAAAAAAATAAGAGGGCTACCCAATAAAAGAGGGTTTAAATCTATAGATCTAAACCCTCTTTGCAAGCACTCTTTTGTTAAAGCCTAATTTAGAGCTTTGAAATTTCTAGAGTGTAAGAATTGTGCAACCTGTTGTCTTTCTTGCTTCTAAATCGATATGTGCTTGTTTCACATTCTCAAGTTTATAAGTTTGGTCGATAGAGATATGGACTTTGCCTGTGATCACTGCATCAAACAAATCATCTGCCATCGCTTGCGTATTTTCACGTGTTGCAAGGTGTGTGAAAAGTGTTTGACGTGTCATATACAAAGAACCTTTACCGGCCAAAATACCGGGAGAAAAATTAGGAACTGGACCTGATGCGTTACCAAAACTAGCAAAGAGTCCTAACGGGGCTATGCAGTCCAGTGATTTCTCCCAAGTGTCCTTGCCCACTGAGTCATAAACGACCTTAACGCCTTTGCCGCCCGTGATTTCTTTTACGCGTACCAGGAAGTCTTCCTTAGAATAATTGATCGTGAAAGCGGCGCCGTTGGTTTTTGCAAGCGCGCATTTTTCATCACTTCCCGCTGTTCCAATGAGTTGGTAGCCAAGCGCTTTTGCCCACTGACAAGCAATCAAGCCAACTCCGCCTGCTGCTGCGTGAAAGAGTATAAAGTCACCCTTGTGCAAGCCACCTTGAGGGAGGGTGCGCTTTAGCAAATATTCAGCTGTTAGGCCCTTAAGCATCATGGCTGCACCTGTCTCAAAGGAGATGGCGTCTGGTAATTTGACGACACACTTTGCAGGCATAACACGCTCTTCGCAGTAACTACCGGGTGGGTTACTGGCGTAGGCCGCTCTGTCACCGACTTTGAGATGCGTAACTCCGGCGCCAACAGCTGTGATGACACCCGAGGCTTCCATCCCCATATGCAAGGGCAAAGGCAAAGGATAAAGACCGACACGCTGGTATACATCAATGTAATTTAGTCCCACCGCTTTGTGGGCAATCTTGATCTCACCTTCTGCGGGTTCCCCAACTTTGACGTCAACGACTTTGAGTTCTTCTGGGCCACCGTTTTTATCGATAATGACTGCTCTTGACATTAATGCTCCTTTAGATAACGTTATATATTTAAATTGTGTTGATTAAAAAATGACTGCAGCTTTTGCGTTGTACATTTGGTAGGATTTGTTTGAATTTAAACACCCGCAAAGATTTTCACGTCTATACTTAAAGAGGGGGGGGGATAAATTCAATTTCACATGTATTTTAGTTTAGCGGTGCAGTGTATGCGCAAATTGACAAACGTGTGTAAATAGTTCTTTTTTATCCATTTTCCCCGCTCAGTTTTAATTTTTTTACTTTGACCTCACCTTTAAAACCACCCATTAGCCTCTCTACTGCTGCACTTTTAACAGTGCCTCCCCTACTTTGGGCAGGAAATGCGGTAACGGGTAGGCTTATCAGCGATCTTGTGCCCCCCTTAACCCTAAACGCATTAAGGTGGGTGTTTGCTTTTTTCTTTCTACTTCCCTTTACTTACAAGTTACTCCTCCCAAAGAGTTTGCTTTGGGTGCACTGGAAGCGGTATGCGCTCTTAGGTTTGCTGGGGGTGGGGAGTTTTAATAGTTTTCAGTATTTAGCGCTACATACTTCATCTCCAATTAATGTAACTCTGGTAGGTTCCATTGGCCCCGTAGTGATGCTGACACTTGGTGTTTTATTTTTTGGCCAAAAATTAAGATTGCGCCAATGTTTGGGTGCGGTGCTCTCAATCGCAGGAGTTTTATTGGTGCTTTGTCGTGGAGATCTAAGTCAAGTACTCAAATTACACTGGGTGATAGGGGATGTGTATGTACTAATCGCAGTATTTGCGTGGTCTTGGTACAGTTGGCTTTTATCGGGATCTCATGCTGATCCTCCTGAAATACGGGGCGACTGGAAATTGTTTTTAATGGCTCAAATAGTGATGGGTTTGGGATGGAGTTCAGTATTCACAGCAGGCGAATGGACTTTGACGCCGGCGCATATTGTTTACAGTTGGCCACTCTTTGGTGCACTCCTTTTTGTATCCCTTGGTCCCGCAATTGCAGCTTACCGGTGTTGGGGTCTGGGTATTCAACGGGTCGGGACAAATATTGCAGGGTTTTTCGCCAATTTATCGCCTTTATTCACTGCTGTCATGTCAAGTTTGCTTTTGGGCGAAGGACCAGAGATTTTTCACGGAGTTGCATTCGTATTGATTGTTGGCGGTATTTTTGCAGCTTCTTAAAGTGGTTTAATGATTGGCTAAATAAAGCACTCTATTATTTGGAGGCATCTCTATGCGCAAGAAATCAGAATCTTTCTTACCCGGTTTTATGGTTTTGCATGGAAACCGATTAGAGGACCTGCGTGAGTTGCTCATTAATGTTATAAAAAATTATAGGCTCCCTGTTTTAAGTCCAGAAATTATCTTGGTTCAAAACAATGGGATGAAGCACTGGGTTGAGCGCTCGCTCGCAAGTGATACGGCATTTGGCATCTGTGCAGCAACGCGTATAGAGCTACCAAGTAGTTATTTATGGAGTATTTATCGCACTGTATTAAGTGATGTTCAAATTCCAGTTCATATGCCTTTTGATAAAAAAAATCTCACTTGGCGTTTGTACAAATTGCTACCAGAGCTAATAAAGCAAGATTCATTTGATCCCCTTCAAAGTTACCTTGGCGATTCCCCTGATGGACGACGACTCTTCCAGTTGGCGAGTCAAATTGCAGATGTATTTGATGGCTATCAAAATTACAGAGCAGATTGGTTGATGGACTGGGCTAGAGGAAAGGATGATCTCGTATCTGATTCGTATTTACGGAATCCGCAAAAGCCTTATAAGTTAAGCGCTGAGGAGGTCTGGCAATCAACGCTATGGCGAGCACTTAGGGAGGATATTGGGGAAGCCTTGGCAGATGCCTCCAGAGCAAGCGTTCATGAGCAGTTCATGAAAAGAATGGATGTGCTTATTAAGGAATTTCAAAAAACCAAGATTAGGCCTGCTGGACTTCCTGAGCGTGTAGTGATCTTTGGTATTTCATCCCTACCTCCTCAGGTGATCGAGGCCTTTGCAAAGCTTGGCAATATGTGTCAAGTGTTTATGTTTGTACAAAACCCTTGTCAATACTACTGGGGAAATATTGTGGATGGTCATGAAATGCTACGCACTTTGAGCCGAAGCAGACAGCGAGCCATGCCAGTTGAACATCACATGTCGACTCAACCCCTTTTGGCTTCCTGGGGTAAGCAGGGGCGAGACTATTTTCACTTGCTAGATGATTTTGATAATGTTGAAGCGTATAGAGGAGCTTTAGAAAGTGTTTTACAAAAAGTAGAAGTTTTTCATGATCCAGTAGCGGAAAATGACACTTCGCCAAATCAGTTGGCCTATGTTCAGTCCTCCATTTTGAATCTAACTTCTTTTGATCAAGAGAAGAATAGGTTCAAGTCGAAGGTGAATGACGATCACTCAATTCAATTTGTAAGCGCACATTCAGCACAAAGAGAGGTTGAAATTCTTCACGATCAAATGCATGCCTGGTTTGATCGCGACGAGGAGTTAGAGCCAGAAGATATCATGGTCATGGTGCCTGATATGGAAGCATTTCTACCTCATATTAGAGCCGTATTTGGAAGGTTTAAGCTAGGTGATGATAGGTATATTCCGTTCTCTATATCAGATACAACGCCCAAAGAAACTCCCATAGTTAGAGCGCTCACCCAGTTATTGTCTACTCCAACTCTTAAACTTAGTTGGGTTGATTGGATGGATCTTTTCGAAGTTGACGCAGTTCGCAAAAAATTTAATCTAATTAGCGATGAAGTAGATCAACTCAAGGAGTGGATTATTGGTTCAGGAGTACGCTGGGGCCTTGATGAAGCACACCGAGTCCAACGCGGAATGGATGATGAGATAAATGGGCTTGGACAAAATACCTGGGCGTTTGGAGTTCGAAGAATATTGCTGGGGTATGCATTAGAAAAAGACAAGTCATGGGGGGACACACTCTCATATCCAGGCATCAACGGTTTGGACGCAGCGTTGATAGGTAAATTGTTGAGTTGGATTGATGCGGTAGAGTTGATCAACAAGGTGTTAAGTCATGAGCACAGTGCGAGCAAATGGGTCGAAATATTTAGAGACTTGATCTCAAGTTTCTTCGAAAAATGTGATGACGCTCAGGAAAGGTTGTTGGTAAAGGTTTTAGATCCCTTGGAGCAGTGGGAGAAAATCTGCAGTGATTGCGAATTAGTTGATCCACTGCCTTTAAACGTTGTACGAGATTACTGGTTAAGTCAGCTTGAAGAAGTTGGACTTCAGCAACGATTCTTTGGAGGAGGCGTCCAGTTTGGAACACTCATGCCAATGCGTTCCATTCCGTTCAAGCATATTTGTTTACTTGGAATGAATGATGGAGATTTCCCGCGGCAAACCTCAGCAAGAGACTTTGATTTGATGAGTCAGCATTGGCGTACCGGCGACCGCTCAAGGCGTGAGGACGATAGATATCTCTTTTTAGAGGCACTACTGTGTGCAAGACAAAAACTCTACATTAGTTGGCAAGGTCACAGTGTCCGAGATAACTCTGAGCAGCCACCCTCTGTCTTGGTTGCTCAACTTATAGATTACTTAAGCGCAGTTTGGACCACCACGGTGGAACCAGAGCAGTATCCATTACAACCGTTTTCGAAAAAATACTTTGAAGAAGGTAGTGAGTTCTGCACCTATGATAAGGATTGGGATATTTCTGAAAATTCAGGAAACCAAGAGAGTGCAAATAAATACAAGCCATCCAAGGATATATCTCAAACAGTCAATCAACAAAACGCTCAAAACGCACGGGTGTTTGAGAGAATAAATTTAGAGGAGTTACACCGATTACTGAGAAATCCGGTTGAGATTTTCTTCCGCTCAAGGTTAAACATTTACTTTGATAAGTTGGACAAAGAAACCGTTGATGCCGAACCTTTTGAATTAAATAAATTAGAAAAATTCAATATTGCTAGGGATCTACTGGAGGCGGATAGTTTTGAGACAGGGTTACATAATCTTGCGTTGTCAGGACAATTACCTATGTCTAGTTACGGCGTGAATATAGGTGAAGAATTGAGCACTAGTGTTCAAGAAATCATAAATCAGCGTAGTGAATTACAAAGTAACTATCCAGATATTTGTGCACCGATTACTATTTCTTTAAACCTGGGATCTACTGTGCTAGAGGGAGTGTTGTCTGAGGTTAGATCAAAAGTAAATCCCAAAAATAATGAAATAGAGTATTTACAGGTTGATCAACGGGTTGGAGCGATTACTGAGAAAAAACGAATTAGAGGCCACGTTATTACCAAGTTATGGGTCAATCATTTAGTTGCATGTGCCAGTGGATATAAGTTAACAAGCATTCAAATTGGATCAGATGCATTAATCGTGTTGAATGCTTTGGACGCCGAAGAGGCAAAAAAAATACTTACTCAATTAATGCGTGTCTATAAAGAAGCGTGGCAGCGTCCCCTCCCGGTTGCGTGTAAAACAGGACTTGCTTGGTTGCAAAGCGAATTAGTCAACAGGCTTGCTCAAGCAAAAGGGGGGGGAGCCGCAGTGGAGGATCCCGACGAAGTAGCGCTGGAGATCTTCGATCCGTCTTCGCCTTCAAAGTACGGGCCTAAAGGGGACAGAAAAGACTCACTTTATCTGATGCGAGCCTTTGAGGATTACGAGGATATTAAGGAGGAACTTCCCCGCTATAGCCAAGAGCTATACGGGGCATTGATAAAAAATGCTCAGATTACCTCTTTGGGTGAGGTGATTGCATGACCAAAGAATTAAATGCACTTCATCTCCCTTTGAATGGACTGCAGGCAATTGAGGCATCGGCGGGAACGGGTAAGACATGGACTCTTTCTGCTTTGTACGTGCGCTTGGTATTAGGGCATGGGTTGAGCCGCCCCCTGAACCCGCCGCAAATATTAGTTATGACCTTTACTGAATTAGCTACGGCAGAGCTAAGGGGGAGGATCAGAAAAAGGCTTTATAGCGCTGCTCAGTACTTTCAAAGTCCGAGTATTGATTTGCCTGGGGTTGATGATTTTTTAAAAGAATTAAAAAGCTCATACAAAGAAGCTGAATGGTTAACTTGTGCAAAAAGGTTAGATCTGTCTGCGCAGTGGATGGATGAGGCGGCGATTTTTACAATCCATGCCTGGAGTGCCCGCATGCTCAAAGAGCATGCTTTTGATAGTAAGAGTTTGTTTGATCAAAGTCTTATTGATGATGCTAAAAAACTAAAACTCAATGCAGCGCAAGAATATTTTAGGAGATATTACTACCCACTGAGCTTGTCCCAGGTTAGAGCACTCGGTGAGATTGGTGGTCTTTGCGCATCTCCGGAAAAACTATTAGAAAAGTTAAAACCTATTTTTTCTAAAAAATCACGTTCACCTTTGGCTACTTATGTCGGGGATATATCTCCTTTGGAATACGAGGAGAAACTGCAGACTTGGAGAGATAGGTTTCAAATCATCCAAGATGCTGCAAAGGCTGATTGGACAGATGAATTCATCGAAAGAGTTAAATCTGAAATTAATCAAAAGGTTAAAGAAGCTTTAATAATTAGTGATGAATACAATTCGCGAAAAGTAACAAATCGATTTAAAAAAATTCGGAAATGTATAGAGGGTGAAGAATCAGATACGAGTGTGTTGATGCAATTCTCCATCAATGAATTAAAGAGAAATGGTTGGCAAGACGCTGAGTCATATCCTGAGTTGCACCATCTAGATGCGGTGCGTGCCGCCATTGAATCAAAGCCACAAGCGAGGAGTTTACTGGAGCACGCGGCAAAAGAAATTGACGCCATTTGCGAGGAATCTAAATCAGTTCTCTGTCAGTTCGATTTTGCTGATTTATTGCAAAATTTGTACAAAGCAGTAACAACAGATAGCTCAAGACTTCCTCATACAATTCGTAACCAATATCCAGTTGCGCTGGTTGATGAATTTCAAGATACCGATCCTTGGCAATACGGAACTCTTAAGGAGATTTACGTCAAAGAATTTAAGAGTGATTCGGGTTTAATCATTATTGGGGATCCAAAGCAATCTATATACGGATTTAGAGGCGCAGATCTTGTTACTTATTTAGAAGCGATCAGTGATGCCGGAGATCATAAATATACTTTATCAGGAAATTACAGATCAACACATCAATTGGTTTCTGCAGTCAATCATATTTTTAAAAGTGCTGTTAGACCTTTTGATGAAGTTAGTTTTGTGCAAGTGCAAGCCAAACAAAATATCAGTCCCATCCAAGTTGGTAGTGCTGAGCAAGTGGCTATTACAGTGTGGTATTCCAAAACTCAGGAGCCTCTGAGTAAGGTTAAGTATAGAAATGAGATGGCAGCCGTTTTTGCGGCTCAAATGGTTGATTTATTGAATCAAAAAGTTGCTAAACCCAATGAGATGGCGGTTTTGGTTCGGGATGCAAAAGATGCCTTATCGATTAGAAAGGCCTTGGGTCGTCTCGGTGTGCGCAGTGTATATTTATCCGACCATGACAGTGTCTACGCCTCCGAGGAGGCGTTTGAGCTGCGCACTCTATTAATAGCAATTGCTGATCCTAAGTCAACTTCCAACCTAAGATCTGCCGTAGCAACAAAGATTTGGGGCTTGGATTTCGAAGAAATTGAAGCACTCTTTTTAAACGAAGTGCAGTGGGAGGAGTTGGTTGAGAAATTTCACCGTTATCAAAAAATTTGGCAATATCAAGGATTTTTGCCAATGCTTCATTATTTAATACACGACAACGGTCTAGCTAAAAAACTTCTCAATGCATATGATATTGCTCGCGTAAGCGGGGAGAGGATTCTCACAAATCTGATGCACCTTGGCGACTTACTGCAAACGGCAAGTTTAGGTTTGCACGGTGAAGGTGCGTTAATTCGTTATTTGGAGCAGCAACTAAATGATCCCAAATCTGCTGGGGACTCATCAATCGTAAGACTTGAGAGCGAAGCAGACTTAGTTAAAGTGTTAACGATTCATAAATCAAAGGGTCTGCAATTTCCACTTGTATTCTTGCCCTTTATTTCAAACTTTAAAGTTGAAGACAGTAGCAGTGACCGAGATGATGAGAGTCGATTGAGCGAGGATATAAGGCTTCTCTACGTCGCATTGACGAGAGCGGAAAAGGCCCTTTGGATGGGATTGGCACCAGTGGTTCATGATTTCTTGAAAAATAGTGAAATTCCAAGAAGTGCAGTCTCTAAACTATTGGGCCGCACAAATTCTGGAGATTTAAAGAATAAACTAGATTTGTGGGGTAACTGTCCAAATATCTCAGTAAGTTCGCTACCTGAGCCAGTCCCGCAAAAGTATGTACCAGATGAAGTGAGTGTTAACAGACGATTGGCATTGAACCCTACAAGGTGTTTTAATTTAAATTGGTGGACAGCAAGTTTTAGCTCAATCTCAAAGGGTACCTTGAATGCAGAGAGGGAAAATCTTTATCCAGTGAGCTTAAATGATGAAAAGTTCGCAGATTCCCAAAACGATAATTCACCACCTACAAACGACGCACAGCGCGATCCGACAAACAGAGTTGGTCAAGGAACGACTGAAGAAGAATTTGCGCGTACTTATGATCTCATAACTTCAAGCAGCACTTTCGGAACCTCGATACATGAACTACTTGAGTGGCAATTCAATCACGATTGGCCATTACATGAAGCTTCACCGAAATTCAAGAACGAGGCTTTAAATTCGGACTGGATTTCGCTAGTTGAAGGTAAATCATTAAAACTCGGACTTGATTTGGCGAAAAAAGAACTTCTTTTATCTTGGATTAAAAAAATAGTCACAACACGTTTCATGATTGCAGGTAATGGATTTTC
This sequence comes from uncultured Burkholderiales bacterium, assembly GCA_903896615.1. GTDB lineage: Bacteria > Pseudomonadota > Gammaproteobacteria > Burkholderiales > Burkholderiaceae_C > Limnohabitans. The sequence continues at coordinate 4,807 of CAITYM010000086.1, read as the reverse complement.
TTTGGACTCACTATCACTTGAGACTCTAAATTTACAAAATGCTTGGGCTGAATTGGGCTTTACATTACCAATCAAACCTATGAACGTATCCACTTTAGATACACTTATCACTAAATATGTGATGCCCAATCACATAAGGCCCTCATTAATGCCTAAACAACTGAACGGGATGTTGACGGGCTTTATGGATATGGTGTTTGAAGACAGCAAGGGCAAATACTACGTTGTAGATTACAAGTCTAATAAATTAAACGGATACGGAAAAGAAGAATTAGCTGATTCCATCTTGAGTCATCGCTATGATGTTCAATACACTCTTTACTTAGTTGCCTTGCACCGGTTGCTTAAATCTCGGTTATCCGACTACGATTTTGATACACATATCGGAGGTGCAATTTATTTATTCCTACGTGGGGTTGAGACAAAATCGCAAGGTTTATTTGTTGATTGCCCGTCAAAAGAACTGATATTTGCAATTGACGATGCATTTAGAGGTGCTTAACAAAATGCTTAATAATAACGATAACCCATCCTTATTCTCTCGGTTTGATACGGCATTTGCTGAGTTTTTGAATGAAAAAGAGCCCAGCAATGACCCAAGGCACAAGATCTTAGCTTCTTTGGTGAGTCACCTTTTTTCGATGGGCCATACCTGTTTGGATTTGAATTTACTAGCGACTTTACAGTGGGATGCATTAGGGTTGGATGAAGATATTTATAAGTTATTGCCTAAAAATCTATGTGATTCAGTTAAATCTATGCCTTGGAAGTTTGATGTAACGTCTGATGAAGTTGACAATAAAACAAGTCCTTTGGTATTGGACAACGAGTTACTGTATTTGAGAAAAAATTGGGAAGCCGAAAAACGTATCATTAAATCTATCAAAGATAGGCTTGCGGTACAAACCGAAGTTGCTCCAACTCTATCTATGGATCTTCAGCATCTTTTTGGGACGGACGACAGCTACGCTCAGCCTGATTGGCAAAAATTGGCTTGCGCTGTAGCAACGAATAAGCTCTTTACTTTAATCACGGGTGGTCCAGGAACGGGTAAAACGACTACAGTGACTAAATTACTGGCTTTGCTTGCGTCTAATGCAAAAAAGCAAAATCCCCCGCAAGCAATTCGAATTGCTTTGACCGCTCCAACTGGCAAGGCTGCTGCAAGACTAGGCGCTTCAATTAAAGGAGCCGTGGATAAACTGCCTGCAGAGTTTAAATTTGAAATAAATCAAAAGCCTGTTACGCTGCATAAATTGTTGAAAATCCGCCCAAGCGCTTTTGACTCACAAATTACATCTCTCGCCTATGACGTTATCGTTGTTGATGAAGCGTCTATGATTAGTTTGAGTTTAATGGATAGGTTACTTGAGTGCGCTCAGTTGGAGACAAGGCTAATTTTCCTTGGCGATCAAGATCAACTCGCCTCGGTTGAGGCGGGGGCTGTGCTTGGTCAACTGTGTCTTAATGCAGTTGATGGTAATTATCTACCTGCCACTATTGAGTTCCTTGAGACGTTTACTTCCAAAGATTTGAGTGCTTGGGCTGGTTCTGGTTCACCCCTTGCGCAGCAAACGGTGATGCTTAGAAAAAGTCATAGATCGCAAGATGGAGGAGTTATTAATCAATGGGCTCAATTGATTAATAACGGTGATGTTCAAGGTCTAGTAGAGCTTCGTAAACTGTTTGCTGAATTAAGTAATTGGTCTCAATCCGCTCAATCGCCGCCCATTGACCATCAAAGTCAGAACAGGCGTGCATCCAATAGCGTTGGAAATTGCGGCAATCCAATTGATAGACTGAATGTCTCAAAATTCAATTCACCTCAAACAAAAGAATTTTTGCGAAACGCTTGGACCAACTATTTAGATCTCATCAAAAATACACATTTTGACGCAACTCAAGATAACGCAACTCAGCAGCTTTTGGCAACTCAGATATTGGAGGCTTTTGGTGAGTTTCAATTACTTTGCGCCGTAAGAGAAGGACCTTGGGGTGTAAATCAACTCAACAAAGTAATTGCTCAATTGCTCGGGTTTAAGGATGAGGGATGGTACGTAGGAAGACCGGTTATGGTGACACGTAACAATTCACATTTAGATCTTAGAAACGGAGACATCGGAATTTGCTTGGAACGAAATGGGGTACTTCGCGTTGCATTTCCCAGCGGTGTAGATGATAACCAAGAGCAAGAGGTAGATATAGCGAATCAGATTCGCTGGATATTACCCTCCAGGTTAGACTCAGTCGAGAGTGTGTTTGCAATGACAGTGCATAAGTCTCAAGGATCAGAGTTTGATCATGTTTGTTTAGTTATTCCTGAGACTCGAACAGCCGTTTTGACAAGGGAGTTGATTTATACCGGTCTAACTCGCGCTAAGAAAAGAGTCACTTGGATTACACCTGATGAATCTATTTTGTTCAAAGCTATTGAGACGCGAATGTCTAGAAGTGGGGGACTTCATGTCCTTCATAATACTAAAGGAAATTAGAAGATATGTGTCCTAGCGGGGAAGAGTAATTGTGCTTATAGTAGTTAAGACTAAAAACCGTTCTTAAACTTACCCGTATTCACTCGGGCTCGATATTGCTTTTTTGTATAACCTTTAACCATTTCTCTTGCTCTGCCTTTTGAAACTTTGCAAATTCCTGCGGCGTTGACCCAACAGCTACTGTGCTAAGTTGATCAAGTCTTGCTTTAACATCTGGCATTTTTAGAATTTTCGCAATTTCAATTGAGATGCGATTTACTATCCCAGGAGGAGTTCCAGCCTTTACATCTAACCCGTACCAAGAAGAGGCTTCAAATCCTGGATAGCCACTCTCTGCAACCGTTGGAACATTAGGGAATGCTGATAATCGTTTTGAAGTTGTAGTTGCAATCACTTTGAGTTTGCCCGATTGGATATGTTGAGTGGAGGTTAAAAGTGTGTCAAACATCAAACTCACCTGACCCGCTAAAACGTCCGTGATGGCAGGTGCCGTGCCTTTATAAGGTATATGCACCATCTCTATGCCAGATCTGTGCATAAACATTTCTGGAACCAGGTGCGAGGATCCCCCGTTACCGGCGGAGGCAAATGTTAATTTGCCCGGATTAGCTTTGGCAAAACTCAGTAATCCAGGGAGATCATCAAAGGGTGCATCAGCCTTGGTGACTATCACAATTGGAACGGTTATTAAGAGGGATACAGGCGTGAAGTCTTTATTCACGTCATAGGATAGTTTTTTATAGAGGCCTGGATTTATACCGTTTGTGCCAATGGAGACCATGACGAGTGTTTGTCCATCGGCAGGCGCTGATAATGCTGCCTGCATGCCAATTGCTCCGTGTGCCCCTGCTTTGTTCTCAACAAATACAGTTTGACCTAAGGCCTCCCCTAGTTTGGTAGAAACTAATCGAGCAATAACATCTGTGGGGCCTCCGGCTGGAAACGGAACAATCATCTTTAACGGTCCATTGGGATAAGCAGCAAAAGCTAAATTGGATACAAGTAAAAGAGTTAGAAATATGATTCGGTTCATGTTGGGTTATCCTGGCTAAAGATATTTTTAAAATGTGATCTATTTATCTGCTTAAGGCTTAAATGTGTTTAACAGCGAACTACGCCAGAGCTGATGAGTGCAGATACGGCGTCTTTGGTATAACCAAGATGCGACAGAATTTCCTCAGTTTGTTCGCCCACAGACGGTGGATTGTGTCGAATACCCAATCTTTCTCCCCCCATCATAAGAGGCAATAAAGGAGTTTGAGTATCCATGCCCGCCTTTGCTCCGTCTGTAAGAGTGATTGGAGCCAAACCACCGGTAGCAATCAGGTGAGGGTCATCGAACAACTGCTCTGGCTTGGTGATAGGGGCAAAGGGTAGTCCATTTTGTTCGAAAATATCACTTATAGACTTGGCTGTTAGGTGAGAGAGACGCGCTTTTATGTCTGGTATGAGTGTTGGTCGAGCCTGAACGCGTTGATTGTTGAGTAAAAGCTCAGGGTTAGCGTATAAGTCGTTAAATCCAAATGCATCGCAGAAAATCTTCCACTGCGTATCGGTAACAACAGCCAAGAAAATTTTCTCGCCTGCTGCAACCTCAAATACATCGTAAATTGCCCAAGCGGAGATTCTGCTTGGCATAGGTTTGGCAGCTTGTCCTGTTACTGCGTATTGCATCATATGCTGACCAACTAGAAAAACGTTGCTCTCAAAGAGTGAGCTTTGCACTTGTTGGCCAACTCCAGTTATCTCTCTTTGTTTTAAAGCAGCCATTGCTCCAATGGCACCAAATAATCCACCCATGATGTCATTAACCGATGAACCCGCCCTAAGGGGTCTGTCCTCAGGACCCGTCATGTAAGCAAGTCCTCCCATCATTTGCACTACCTCGTCAAGTGCAGTGCGGTGGTCATAAGGTCCGGGTAAGAAGCCTTTGTGCGATACATAAATGAGCTTAGGGTAAGTTTTCTTTAAAGTCTCGTAATCTAGCCCAAGTTTTGCCATAGTTGAAGGTTTGAAGTTCTCGCTCACGACATCTGCACTAGCAACCAATTTCCTGACTATATCCATCCCCTCTTGGGTTGTCATATCAACTGAGATACTTTTCTTATTTCGATTAAACATAGGAAAAAATCCAGCACCTGATCCGAGCAGTTTTCTTGTTTTGTCACCCTCAATCGGTTCTACTTTAATAACTTCAGCACCAAAATCTGCAAGAATCATCCCGCAAGTCGGACCCATCACCATATGCGTAAATTCCACAACTCTGACACCTTGATAAGGCAATGGCTTTTGATCTGTCATTGATGACTCCAAGG
>CAITYM010000085.1 GCA_903896615.1 uncultured Burkholderiales bacterium | reverse complement strand
TAGGTTGCTTAGGTTGCTTAGGTTGCTTAGGTTGCTTAGGTTGCTTAGGTTGCTTAGGTTGCTTAGGTTGCTTAGGTTGCTTAGGTTGCTTAGGTTGCTTAGGTTTTCTAGGTTACTTCTAGAAATGTATGATTCTCTTTTAAGAGTTCTAATTAACTCCCCCAATGTAATGATACAAGCCCTTAGGTCAGATGGGGACGTGGGTAATTCTCATAATACCCTTAAATCATCTCTTTCGCTTAGTTGGCACATACCCAAATTCCCCTCAAATTTCCTGGAATGCAACACTGCGGCTTGCTTTTAAGTATCGGGGTTTAACCCTAGATCTTTGTTCTACTGTGGGTTAACTTTCATAAACTAAAAAAATACAATCAATCTTTTCCTTTAGGATCATTACCATGATAAATGTTCTGAAAAAATCAAAGATTGCAAGTTTACTGGCACTCATGAGTCTCAACGTACTAGCGGCAGATCCAATTTTGATTGGACTATCTATTACTCAGTCCCCGCCGGGTTCTGTGGTGCAGGGAACTCAAGTTAAGGATGCGATGGAAATCTACCGCGACATGATCAATGCGAACGGTGGCGTACTAGGTCGTCCCATTCAATTCGTGATTGAAGACAACCAGGGTATCCCTGAGAAGGGTCGTTCGGCTGTTGAAAAATTAATTACCAAAGACAAAGTTATAGCTATCACCGGTACCCATCAAAGTTCTGTTTGTTTGAGCGAAATAGAAGTAGCACATCGATACCAAGTCCCCTATGTGAACACAAATTGCTGGGCAGATTCAGTTCGCGAAAAAGGTTATCCGGAGGTTTTCAACACTTCACCCTATAACTCCGTCGTAGCAGACTCGATGGCCGATACCATCAAATCAATGAAGGTCAAGCATGTAGTTGGTTTTGCTGAGAATACCGATTACGGTATTGGTTTGGCAAAAGGTTTGGGGGCCGCCTTAAAGAAAAAAGATCCAAGCATTGACTTTAAATTTGAAACTTTGGACAGAGCTAGTAAAGACTTTACCCCAGCGGTTTTGACTTTAAAGGCCAATCCACCCGATGTAGTTGTTCTAACAATGCTACCTCCAGCAGCATATATTGCATTGAATCAACTTTATGAGCAAGGCGTAGCACCAACCCCTAAAACGATTGTCTATGACGGAGCTGGAATGGCCGACTATCCAGACTTTTGGCAAAACGTGAATGATGCAGGCAAATACATGTTAACGATAGGGATGTATCACCCTGACATGAAGCAAACGGAACTATCCAAGCAAATTTCTGTGGCTTATAAGAAAAAAACTGGTAATGAGCCCAATCGTTTGATTTTTCAAGCTGTTGACTCCCTCGTGGTGTTGGTGGAAGCTATGAAACAGGGTAAGAGCGCAGATCCTGCAAAAATCATTGCAGCCTTAAAAGTAGGTAAATTTGACGGTGCTAGGGGCAAGATGAAGTTTGATAGTACACCTGGTGTGAGTTATCAGCAGTGGGTTGATATTCCCTATGTAAATTATCAGCTTACAGATGTCAATCAAAATGTAGGCAAAACTTCATTGTTGCAAGGCCCCGGAATGCCGCTAAACATTGGTAAGTTGCAACATCCCAAATAACCGATTTTCTTAAACAACGTCCCCACTAACTGCACTTAATATTTCGCATCCTTTAGATGCCAAACTTATCGCAAATGTCTTTAATCATTGATCTTACCGCTAATGGACTCATTATGGGTTTGTTTTATGCTCTCATGGCGGTGGGCTTGTCTATGATTTTCGGCATCCTTCGGATTGTGAATTTTGCGCACGGCGAATTTTTCATGGTTGGTGCTTATGTTTACGCAATGAGCGCGATGAAGGTGGGATTAAACCCTTGGGTAGCACTTTTAGTTGCAGGTTTAGCTGGTGCGTTTTTGGGGATGTTGATGGAAAAACTCCTTATGCGACCACTTTATGATGGATATCAAAGTTGGTCTATTGTTAAGGACGAGTACGCAGTTGTGGTAACTTTTGCACTTTCATTGCTATTGATCCATTTGGTCGATAAGGTAGTTGGGCCATCTCCTTTTTTGGGACCTAGTTTGGTGAGCACCAAACGAATAGCTCTGGGTCCATTGATGTTGAATGGACAGAAAATAATTGCTGCAGCTGTCTCTATTTTGGTATTGATTGGCTTAGCCTTGTTCATCAAAAAGTCGGTCTGGGGAAGACAAATTCAGGCTGTTGCTCAAAACCGTTTTGGCGCCTCTTTAGCGGGAATCGATCCGGTTAGGACTACAGCTTTGATTTTTGCAATTTCAGGGCTCTTGGCAGCTTTATCGGGTGCATTAATGGCTCCAATAATGAACCCGTCCCCTGATGTTGGTTCCTTTCCCGCCCTAAAGTCTTTCATCATTGTTGTTTTGGGAGGCATGGGCTCTATTTGGGGCAGCATGTTGGCTGCCGTATTGTTAGGTGTGATGGAGTCATTTTTTGCAGTTTATGTGTCCTATGATTACAGGGATGCATTTGGACTTATTGTGTTGATAGCAGTATTACTCTTAAGGCCTCAAGGCTTGGCAGGACAAAAAGGGCGGGAGACATGATAGGCGAGCGCAACCTTTGGTCAAATAAGTTGACCCTTGATTTAAAGTGTTTTTTGTTGTTGTGCAGTTTATTTGCGCTTGTACCTGGGTTGGACTTAACGCCTTATACGCTGGGAATCTTAATTATTAGCTTTTATTTTGCGTTGATAGCCTTGGGCTGGAATTTGTTGGCGGGTTTCACTGGTCAGTTTTCAATGGCGCCTGCAGCATTCGCCATGATCGGTGGGTACACAGCAGCTCTTTTAAATTATCACTTTGGACTCTCACTTTGGATTGGAATTCCGAGTGCAGTGCTTGTTAGTGCGTTACTTGGTTTTTTAGTGGGGTCTATTGTGCTGGGGTTAAAGGGACCCTATTTATCGCTTACAACTTTGGCATTTGCAGAAGTGGCCAGAGTGATAATTAGTAATTCCCATGATTACACGAGGGGGGATCAGGGATTGAACGTACCAACCCTTATGCAAAGCAGAGTTGGGTATTTCTATTTGTTTTTAAGTCTAATGGTGGTGATTGCCGCCATGATATACGGCTTAATGAGAAGTCGTTTTGGAGGATTTTTGCTAGCTATTAGGGACGATGCACACGCAGCCCAAAGCAGAGGCATCCCCGTCGTTCAATATAAGCTTATTGCCTTTATTTTGTCCAGTGCAATCAGTGGATTTGCGGGTTGTCTTTATGGCACTTTTACAGAATTAGTGAGCCCAGAGATGGGTATGATCCAGCAAACTGGCATCATCATTTCGATGGTTGTGATTGGTGGCATGGGATCGATTACCGGGCCAGTAATTGGCGCATTGATCGTTTACCTGGGGTCAGAATGGTTGCGCAGCGTGGGTAATATTCAGATGATTGTGTTTGCGTTAACAGTAATCATCTTTGCTAGATTTTTTAGAACAGGACTTTGGGGATTGTTTCTCAAGTTTTATTTTTATCTCTTGACTGAGAAAAAGCGTTGAAATTATTTCAATTGAATTTGTAAATACCAACATGATCCAATCGATAATTAAAGTAGATGCAATATCCAAGCGTTTTGGAGGTAATCAAGCCGTTGATCGTGTTTCAATTGAAATACCTCAGGGATCGATTCTCGGTTTGATTGGACCTAATGGTTCTGGCAAAACTACAGTATTGAATATGTTATCCGGTGAGCTCATTCCAGATGAGGGATCAATTTTTTTAGAGAATTTAGAAATAACTGGCAAGTCCCCCTCTAATTTGGTGCAATTAGGGCTCACGCGAATGTTTCAAATGACGAAAGTCTTTGTACGTTTAAGCGCTATTGATAATTTGTTGATTGCAGGGCAAGCACTTGGAATGAAGAGGGATGAGTGTCTTGAGCGTGCAGACTCATTAATTAAAGAGTTGACTTTGCAACCCGTTCAGTACTTAGATGCAGGGCAATTGTCCGGTGGACAAAAGAAGCTTCTTGAATTTGGTATGTGTTTTATGGTGCCACCCAAAGTTGCATTACTGGATGAGCCGTTTGCTGCTGTTCACCCCGTGATGAGACAAACAATGAGTCAATTCATAAAGGATAGGCATCAAAAAGGCCAAACCTTCTTGTTGGTTAGTCACGATATGCCCATTATAAAAGAGCTATGCGCGCAAAGTATTTGCATGAATGCAGGACGGATCATCGCGCAGGGTAAGACTAAGGACGTATTGGATAACTCGGAGGTAATTGAGGCTTATCTTGGAGGTGATCATGAGTGAGTTATTACTTGAGATGCGCTCAGTAACTGCGGGGTATGCCAAAGACATCGATGTGCTTAAAGACGTCTCATTGCAAGTAAAAAAAGGCGAAATCAGTGGGCTAATTGGGTTGAATGGTGCAGGAAAATCAACACTTATTAAATCCATTTGTGGTTTTTTGCCTCCCAAAGAGGGGGAGATTTATTTCGAGGGTCATCCCCTTAAGGCGGTGAGGCCTCATGAACTAATTGATCTAGGAATATGTTGTATCCCACAAGAATCTAGCTTGTTTCCTTTTTTAACAGTTAAAGAAAATTTGTTGTTGCCGATTCAAACAAGAAAAAAGTTATTTGCAAATTCTTGGCGTAAACGGTATGAGGAAGTCTTGGAATTATTCCCTTCACTCAAGGATAAATTGGGACAATCTGCGGGCGAGCTTTCGGGTGGCCAACAAAAACAACTTGAGTTTGCCAAAGCTTGGATGATGCAACCTAAGCTTTGCTTAATTGATGAGCCTAGCATTGGCTTATCACCAAAGGTAGCTGATGAGATTTTTCAGTGGTTGAGCCGTTTTACAGAGCAAGGTATGGGGATTCTTTTAATTGATCATAATGTGAGAAGAGTTGTTCGGATGTCTCAAACGGTTTTTGTTCTCAGTCTAGGCTCTATTGCAGCAAGTGGAGATCAAGCAATGTTTACAGGGGACCTACACGCGCAGGTTAAAGAGTGGTTGGGCCTTAATTACTAGTTAGAGCTATTGGTTGCTGTGACTGTGTTTAGTCATCCCCCCTACACCGACTTGTTCAGATAATTCAAAATGTACAAATAATTAAGAATGTACTTCTAATATTCTTATCGAAAACTTGGCTGATTAAAGGGGACCTAAAACAGGGATCTTGCCCCAATCAAATAAATGCTCAATACGGTTTGATTCAATGTAGTTATAGATTATTCTGTGCCCATTCAGGATCTCTGTTCAGAAGTAGTGCAGTAGACTAAATCTAAATAATCTAAGATAAATTCAATATTGGAATATTAGATAAATTCACCCTTAATTATCCTCCAGACTAGCTGCAAGTTAGGTCTGTGGCTTGAGGGCTAAAGCCGATTAAATTGCTAGGTCTTTCGGGTCGGCTAAAGTTTGTAAATAAATGCTGAAATGTATGGGGAATAACTTATACTGATTGCTCACATTGATTAGTTATGAAATTAATTTATCAAATTAATTTATCAAATATAGCTCAGTTTACACCGGTAAGGAAAATGTTAAATGGTAAATTCTGAATCAACTGTTGTAAGTGAATGTCTAAAGTTGAAGCGAATTTCGATTGATACTAATTACGAAAATGTCGTTTACCTGCACCGAGAATGCTCAATTTATAGAGCAGAGGGATTTCAAGCGTTAGCTAAAATTGAAGTTTTTACAAATGGTCATAGCATTCAAGCAACTTTAAATGTAGTCGAAGATCAAGCCATTGTTGCAATTGATCAAATCGGACTCTCAATTGATGCTTTTTCTAGTTTAGGGATGCCCGAAGGAACCTCAACCTATGTTCGCCACGCAGAGCGTCCAGAATCCATTGGTGTTTTATTTAAAAAAATAAATGGAGAACGTTTAAACAAAGTTGAATATAACCAAATTGTGAGTGATATCTCAAAATTGTATTATTCGAAAATTGAGCTTACTGCTTTTCTCATTGCAACAAACCAAGATGAAATGGATCGTGAGGAAATATATTTCTTGACCGATGCAATGGTGAGTTGCGGACAACGGCTAAATTGGTTTGAGCACACAGTTGTTGATAAGCACTGCATTGGGGGGATCCCGGGAAATCGAACTTCAATGCTTATAGTTCCAATCGTTGCCGCTCATGGAATGCTATGCCCCAAAACATCATCCCGTGCAATAACATCCCCAGCTGGAACAGCAGATACGATGGAGGTTTTGGCAAAAGTTGAGCTCGATGATGCGGCCCTCTCTGAAATTGTAAGAAAACATAGAGCTTGCCTCACATGGGGAGGAACTGCTAACTTATCACCTGCTGACGATGTAATGATTTCAGTTGAACGTCCCCTTTCATTAGATTCAACAACACAAATGATTGCATCCATCTTATCTAAAAAGGTAGCAGCAGGATCTACTCACTTATTACTGGATATACCAATTGGTCCCAGTGCCAAGGTGAAATCAGTGCCTGAGGCTCAGCGACTTAGAAAATTGTTCGAATACGTCTCTTCCCGTATGAATTTGCACTTGGAAGTTATCATAACCGACGGACGTCAGCCCATAGGTAAGGGTATAGGACCTATTCTAGAGGCTCGTGACGTTATGAGGGTACTCGAGAACGACCCCAGAGCCCCAGACGATCTCCGCCATAAGGCACTGCGCTTAGCTGGAAGAATGATTGAATTTGATCCGGATGTTAAAGGCGGTGATGGATTTTCTATAGCAAGAGATATCTTAGAGTCTGGACGTGCTTTAGAAAAGATGAACGCAATCATTGATGCACAAGGTCGCAAAGCATTTGATCACAACAATCCCGGACTCGCAAAATACGTCCACGAAGTCAAAGCAGATAAATCCGGGGTAATTACAAGCATTGATAATCTCCAAATTGCGCGAATAGCTCGGATAGCAGGTGCACCAAAAGTCCCCGGAGCTGGTGTTGATTTAGCCTTTAAACTTGGAGATAAAGTTAAAGTGGGTGATACGCTTTACCGCTTTTATGCTGAGCATCACAGCGATATGATATTTACAATGCAGGAATGCCAAAAGGCCTCTGGCTATACGGTGGGTGAATCCTCTGAATTACTTCATGCATTTGTGGAGTATTGATCATGAGTACAGTTATTTTGTGTTTCGAAGATGAGTTAGACGCTGCAAATCGCTTAGGCAAAGCTCTTGATACTCAGGTTCACTTGATTAAAAGACACCGATTTCCAGATGGCGAACTTAAGTTGACATTGCCCACCCCAATTTCTGAGAAGGTGTTGGTGTATCGTTCTTTAGTTCATCCAAATGAAAAATTGGTAGAGTTGCTATTGGTCGCTAAAGCGTCTAGGCAGCTTGGTGCAAAAGACTTGACACTGATAAGCCCTTATCTGGCTTACATGAGACAAGATATAGCTTTTAATGAGGGCGAGGTTGTCAGTCAAAAAATTGTGGGAGCATTCCTAGCGAGCCTATTTAATAGTGTTGTAACCATCGATCCTCACCTACATCGAATATCAAAACTTGAAGAGGCTATTGCTGTTGAACGTCCGATTGCTTTAAGTGGCGCTCCCTTACTTGGTGATTTTATTGCAAACAAAATTCCCAACGCTTATCTAATCGGTCCAGATGAGGAGTCCAAGCAGTGGGTTGAGCAAGCGGCAATTGCGCATTCATTGGATTTTGCTATTTGCAAGAAAATTCGACACGGTGATAAAGATGTTGAAATTAAATTACCAGTAACTGTTTTTCGAGATCGAAATGTTGTCTTGTTAGATGATGTTGCTAGTAGTGGTCAGACTCTAGCTAAAGCCGCAAAATTAATACTTGATGAGGGTGCCAAATCTGTGGATGTGGCAGTAACTCATGCACTTTTTGCAGGCGATGCAATCGCTGCAATTAAGCTTGCTGGTGTTCGAAATATTTGGAGTACGGACTGTATCGCCCATGAAAGCAATGTTATTGATATAGCTCCTATATTGGCCGAAGCGATACTTCAAAATGTCTGCTGAGGATATTTTTCACTTGAATTTCTGAGGTACTTTTGCTAAAGTCATGATTAGAGATGAATTATCTGTTGAATGATTAAGGTGGGAATTTTTATAATATTTGGAATAATGCCTTATGTTAGTGCCTGAAGTATTAACTTTGACCATGAATCCAGCCTTGGATGTAGTAACTTCTATAGACCGTGTCATACCAACACACAAATTAAGATGCAATCACTCCACCGAACATCCTGGCGGTGGGGGAGTAAATGTTGCTAGGGTATTGCACCGTTTTGGAAGTAATGTTCAGGCTTTATATCCAATCGGTGGGGTTACTGGGCGTTGGATTGATTCATTAACAAAGGCAGAGGGTTTGAACACCCTTGTGGTTCAAATCTCGGGTGAAACAAGAGAGAGTTTTTCGGTTCACGAGATTTCGACCGCTCAAGACTACCGATTTATATTACCAGGGCCAATGCTTACTCCCGCAGAAGTTAAGCAGTTCATGAAGACTTTGTCACTCAATTGGCCTTCAAAATATATTGTAATTAGTGGAGGGCTACCGCCTGGTGTAGCAGATGATTTCTACGTAGCTGTAATTCAATTGTCAAAAGAAAGAGGATTAAAGGTTTTCTTTGACTCAAACGGGCCGGCACTTAGGCCGTCGCTAGAGGAAGGAGTTTATTTATTTAAACCAAGTTTAAGTGAACTTAACTCGTTATCTCCATCTCCTATGAATGGGCAAAGTGAGTATTTATCTTTTTGTCGATCTTTGATTAGACAAAAGAAGGCGGAAATCATAGCCTTAAGTTTGGGTGAGCAAGGGGCAATGTTGGTTACTGAAGCTAAGGCTTGGTACGCCCCTTCTATTGAGGTGCAAATTAAAACAACAATAGGTGCAGGTGACAGTTTCGTTGGTGCTATGACTTGGAGCCTATCTCAAGGCCATAATCTAGAAACTGCATTTGCATATGGAATGGCTGGGGGAGCTGCCGCACTTTTACACAGTGGCACATCCCTTTGCCAGCCTAACGATGCAAAGGAATTGATTCATAAAGTTAAATTAATTCCTTTGAACTGATGAAGGACGAATAAATGAATGCTCCATTAATTTCACTTTATTGCATCAATAATTTTAGATCTGAGATTCATTAAAATAGGAGCCAATTCAGCTATCAGCTCGGTTGTATCTCGCTTACTTGATACGCTTACATTTAGAGTATAAATGTGAGTTCCCACCTCAATGGGTGTTGCCACTGCAAGTACTTCAGGCTGCCATGATGCAAAACAAAATCCTTTGTCCTCTATGGATTGTTTAGCGTGAAGGAGTTCCTCCCGCAGTTTGGGCCATTTTTTTGGACGGTTTTTTTTGAAGTGTAAATAAAGCTTTGTTCTTTGTTCTTCACTCACAACTGCAAGAAACGCTCGACCCAGTGATGTTTGCTCCATGGGTACTCTTTGGCCAGAAACTACAGTTCTAAGTGATGCAATTTTGTTGTAGCGAATAGATTCTAGATATACCATTTCGTCTTGATCTGGGGATGCAAGTCCAATGTTTACTTTATATTTTTCTGCTGTAAACCTCATTAGTGGAGCCGCTGTGGCTAAAACTTTTGAGCCGGCCCTCATAGAGTGCGCAAGGCTCAATACCAATGGAGCTAGGTGATAGCTGCGCCTACCTTGAGCCAGCTGCAACATTCCGGCTGTTACCAGCGTTTGCGTCAATCGACTGACTGTGGATTTTGATAGTCCAGTTCTTTCCGCGATTTCCCCGTTTCCGAGTGCAAATGTTCCGGCTTTGAACGCTCTCAAAATGTCTAAACCTCTCTCGAGTGATCGGTTTATCGGGGCTAGGCCCGGTTTGCGAGCTGAGGGGGGCTTTAAGGGTAAGGTTTTTTTCACAGTTCTTTTACGTTTTATAAGGGAGTGGTCAAATAATTCCACCTGTTGGAAATTGTAGGGTGCATTTTATGTGGTTTGTCTGTAAGCTAAGAAGTAAATTAAAAACTGGATTTACGACTATGAGAATATCTATTCCCTTCGTTATCAAAATTGGCGTGCTTATACTATCGGTACTCGCTTGCCTTGCCCAAACTGCTTTTGCAGATTATCCAGATAAGGCCATTAAATTAGTCGTACCGTTTTCTCCAGGGGGAGGAACTGACAGTATTGCGAGAAGTTTGGCGGTAGGTATGTCCCAAATTTTGGGGCAATCAGTCATTGTGGACAATAAGCCTGGTGCAGGTACGATCATCGGCACAGATACGGTCGCGAAAAGTCCAGCAGACGGTTACACCCTATTAGTTGCAACATTTGCCCATGCTGTAAATTCCAGTTTAATAGCCAAATTACCGTTTGACACTGAGAAGGCTTTCTCCCCAATAGTGATGGTCGCACGAGGGCCCAATGTTTTAGTTGTTCGCTCAGATAGTTCTTTAAAAAGCGTTAGAGACTTAGTGGATTTTTCGAAGGCTAACCCAGCCAAGTTATCTTATGCATCACAGGGCAATGGAACCTCAGCCCACCTAGCTGGGGTGATGTTTGAATACACAGCGCAAGTCAAGTTAACTCATGTGCCTTATAGAGGAGCAGGCCCCGCAATGACGGACTTGTTGGGTGGGCAAGTCGATATGATGTTTGCAACAGCTGCTGCAGTTGCGCCCCATATTGCGAGCGGTAAGTTACGTGCCCTTGGAGTTACCTCCGCTGAACGATCGCCTGCAATGAAGTCAATCCCTGCAATTTCTGAGACAGTCCACGGCTATGTTGTTGAGAGTTGGTACGGTTTATTCGCCCCAACGGGAACACCCCCGGGAATTATTTCGAAATTAAATGCCGCAGCAAAGCAAGCGGCTCAAACTGCAGACTTCCGAGGAAAATTGGAACCCGAAGGGCTTATGGTCTCTGTCGGTACGCCTCAGGAGCTAGATTTATATGTGAAGCGAGAAGAGGATCGGTGGCGAAAAATTGTTAAAGAAAATAACATCAAACTAGATTGAATTAAATAGGATAAATAATGGATTACTCATTGATTGAACTAAAAATTGAACAAACCGTCGCCACGTTGACTCTAAACCGACCTGATAAACGTAATGCTATGAGCGACCAAATGCGAAATGAATTTATAAATGCCCTAGAGAGTGTTACAGCTGATAAATCTATTAAGGCGATGGTTCTAACTGGTGCTGGCAAAGGTTTTTGCGCAGGTGGTGATATTGATGGAATGAAAGCTCGTCTGAATTCACCCACAGGCGAGGTTGCGTTTAACGGTTGGCACCGCCAGCAGCGCGTTCATTTCACGCAATCGCTTCTACATACATGCCCAAAACCAGTGATTGCTGCAGTAAACGGAGCTGCATCAGGTTTAGGTGCTGACACTGCTTTAGCCTGTGATTTCATTATTGCAAATGAGTGGGCAACCTTTACTTGGTCATATATCAACCGCGGAATAATTCCTGACGGTGGGGGAATGTATTTCCTTCCGCGGCGAGTTGGTTTATCTAGAGCCAAACAATTGATCTTCAGTGGGCGCAAGGTCGAAATTGACGAGGCGTTAGCTATTGGCATAGTAGACCGAAAAACTACATCAGAAAACTTACTCGCCGATGCCCAGGCTTGGGCCCAAGAGTTGACTAGCGCTTCTTCGACTGCATTGGCGCTTACTAAAACCATTCTCAACCAATCCTTTGAGATGCCAGCGCACGATATTTTCGCTCAAGGCAGTCAAGCGCAAGGTATCTGTTACACCAGCTCAGAGCACCGGGCTTCAGTAGAAGCTTTCTTGGCAAAAACTGCTACTTGATAAATATGAATCCTATCCATCGGTTACTTAAACCTCAAAGTGTTGCAGTTATTGGCGCTTCAGCTGATCCGTCTAAAACCGCAGGTCGCCCCGTTGCATATTTAAAAAAATTAGGTTTCAAAGGAGATATTTTTCCCGTTAATCCGAAATCAATTGAAATCAATGGGCTGAAGTGCTATCCGGATATTGCATCTATACCTGGCGTGCCCGATGTTGGCATTATCTTACTGGGTGCAGAAAGGGCGCATTTAGCTGTGAGTGATTTGGCACTTAAAGGTTGCGCTGCAGCTATCGTATTGGCAAGTGGGTACGGTGAAACGGGTGAAGAAGGTGCAGCGCGTCAACGCCAATTAATTGAAGCCGCAGGTAAGATGCGAATTCTAGGGCCTAACACCATTGGTTTAGTGAATTTAACCGACAACATTGTCTTATCAGCAACAGGTGCTTTAGAGATGGATCATTTCCCTGTGGGGAGTATTGGTGTTGTTTCTCAAAGTGGTGGCATTATGGGGTCTTTGCTTTCTCGAGCTGCTGCTCGTGGGATTGGACTTTCAAAGTTAATTTCCACGAGTAATGAAGTCGATTTGGAATTAGCTGACTTTGTTGATCATCTTGTAGATGATCCGGCGACTAAGGTGATTGCGCTCTATGTCGAGACCATTCGAAATCCTGATAAATTTCGAAATGCCTGTATTAAAGCTGCATTAGCCGGAAAACCAGTAGTTGCATTTAAGATTGGACGCTCTGAAGCAGGCGCTAGGGCTGCTATTTCACATACAGGTGCTATGGCTGGTGCAGATCGTATGTATGATGCACTGTTTAAACAAATCGGAGTTATCAGGGCTCATACTTTTTCTGACTTATTGGATATTCCATTAGCCCTTGCAACTGAGAGAAAACTAAATGGAAACCGAATAGCTGTTTTGACATCAACAGGCGGAGCAGGTACTTTAGTTTCTGATGACTTAGGCGTGGATGGATTTGATACCCCGGCTCCGGATCCCATTACTGCAAATACGCTTAGAGCCTTAAACACAGGAGCTGAAGCAGTCCTTGATCGAAATCCAATTGACGTAACGCTAGCTGGCTTAAAACCTGATTTGCTCAGAGGCGCTATCAACGCCTTGCTGAGTAGTCCTACTTATGATGGACTTGTTATTGTGGTCGGCTCATCAGGGTTAGCTATGCCAGAGTTAATGGCAGGTGCAATCCAAGACTGCTTACCCCATTCAAACAAGCCAGTGCTTGCCTACATTAGTCCCCATGCTCCTGGTGTTGGAGAAATCTTAACGAAGCGCGGCGTTCCTGCTTACGCCGCAGCAGAGAGTTGTACCTCCGCCTTTTCCGGGATGCGGTACTTTTCACAATTCAAGTATCAGAATCAGCAATCAACTGTATTGAAACGTACAAAGATTAGTGATTTAAAAAGCGGGCCTATGAATGAGGCACAAGCTAAGCAATTGTTCACGCTCTTTGGATTACCCAGTGTAACTGAGCGGATTGTTCAAAATATTCAAGAAGCCAAAGCAGCAGCAGTTGAATTAGGAGGAAAAGTCGTTTTGAAATTACTATCCTCCGAAATTACACATAAAAGCGATGTGGGTGGAGTAGCCATTGGGATAACTCCTGAGACGATGGAGGCGAGCTTCTTGGCTATGACCAAGCAAGTTCAGTCTTGCACTGGGAAACAACCCGATCAATTTCTTGTTCAAGAAATGGTGAGTGAAGGAATTGAGTTAATATTAGGCATGCACCGCGATGTACTAGGCACAGGGATTTTGTTGGGAATGGGCGGTGTGACTGCTGAGCTGTTTAAGGATACGACGCTTCGATTGTTACCCCCTGGGGGCTGTTTGACTGCTAAAGAAGCCCTTGCAATGGCAATGGATTTGAAAACATGGCCATTGTTAGATGGATTTCGAGGTCGCCCTAAGGCAGATGTTGACGCGCTCGTTAACGCAATCATAGCTTTTTCAGAAATGACCGGACAACTAGGTGATAGATTGATTGAAGCTGAAATAAACCCTATTTTTGTAATGCCAGAAGGAAGAGGGGTTAAAGTGGCAGACGGTGTCGTTGTGCTTGCCTAAGGGAGAGTGATTATCGATTGCCTTTAAGTAATGGATTCTTATATGACTTGGGACGATGAGTAGATTACTCCTTTTCAAGTCCACTTCTCGCAACAACTTCACCCCAATATTTAAATTCGCTTTTTAGATAAGCATTCGCCTCATCGATGCTTGAGCTATAACGAGGGATCATTCCAATTGAAAGCATTTTTTGTTCTAGTTCAGTATTTTTCTCAAAAGTGTGAAGCGCGTCAAATGTATTTCGAATAATTTCTTTTGGCGTTCCACTTGGGTATATAAGCATAAGCCAAGTGCTGGCAGTTAACTCACCAAAGCCTTGCTCACTTAGGGTGGATACATTACTGAATACCCCACTTAACCTTTTATGACTTCCAACTGCTAAAGCCCTTAATCTACCTGACTCAACGTGTGTGCGAACCGTAGTTGCAGTTTCAAAAGCAAATGAAACATTGCCGGAGATTACGTCCGTTAATCCAGCAACGCTGCCTTTATAAGGTATATGAGTAATTTTTAATCCAGCTTTTCTCTTAAATTCTTCCATTGCTAAATGCGAAACTGTTCCGTTGCCAGATGATGCATTTGTCAAAAGATCAGGATTAGCCTTGGCGTATTGAATTAATGTCTGAATATTTGTAATTGGCAGGCTTGGGTTGCAAACCAGGACAAATGGTAAATCTCCGATTAGACCTACTGCTTCAAAATCTTTGACTGTGTCGTATCCAACGCTTTTGTATAGATGTGGATTAGTTGCCAAGGCTGACATATGGGCTAGCATCATGGTAGTGCCGTTGGGCGCAGATTTAGCTAACACTCCAAGGGCTAAACTTCCTCCTTGACCTGGTTTATTATCAACTATATAGTTATCACCAGTTAGAGATCTTAGTTTTTCAACTAATACTCTAGAAACCATATCGGTTGCTTGTCCAGGAGGGAAACCAACTAAAAGTTTTACAACTTTAGAGTTGCCTTGGCTTTGGAGCAATGATATAGACTGTGCTTGAGCACTAGTTTGTCCACTAGTAGTTATAACTGAACCCAAAACAGAGTTAACTACGTATCCAAGTCCCGATCCCAATACTACTCGGCGACCATCGTTTTTACAGTTTTTAATTTTAAAGGGCATTCTACATTTCCTCAATTTATAAAAACTTACCGCCAATTAATGTTAATGCACAACCTAGAGCGGCTGCAATAAATAGCCACCATGCAGGTACGGTGTGATATTCATTAGGAGACACCTCGCTGCCAACTCCTGAGCGTTGTTGGGTAGACTGATGGACTCCATTTTTTGCACCCGTGAGTGATTGACTAGATTCTGAGGTTGTTGAGGTTGGGCTAGACCTTGAAGTTGATTGGGATGGACTTTGTTTACTCGTGCTTCCAGGGACAACTTGTTCTTTAAAAACTTTAAAGAAATCGTCAGCCATTTTCTTAACTACACTGTCAATCAATCGGCTACCAACCTGAGCTAGTTTCCCACCGATTTGAGCTTTGGCTGAGTAAGTTAGAGCGCATCCTTCTGGGGTTTCAGTTAACTCAACAAGTGATGATCCTTTTCCAAATCCTACTGCACCACCTTGCCCCTCAAATATCATGATGCAAGAGGATGGAGGATTTGATTCGGTTAATTTAAGCGATCCTTGAAAGCGGGCGCGAAGCGGTCCAATCACTGTTTTAATGATGACTTTAAATTCATCACTTGAGACTTTTTCAACCGTTTCGCAGCCGGGAAGACAGATCTTTAAGATTTCCGGATCATTTAAAGCATCCCAAACTCTTTGGGGCGTTGCTGGGATGATTTGTTTGCCTGTAATTTCCATGATGTGTTAATTCGCAATCGATATGCTATAAAAAAATTAATGTGCTTTGTTCTTCTTCATCTCAGCTGCTGTGTTAACCATGGAGTGCATACTCCTTGCATAATCCATCGCACCTTGATCATCCATTCGTGGTGCTACACGCAGATACTCTTTTAGTCCCAAAATAGCTGGACGAGGACGAGATAGTAAAAGTCCTAGGAACCTTTCAACTTCAGAGTTTAGTTTGTCATGTTGTACCACTTGACTTACTAGGCCGTACTGAAGTGCCCTTTGTGCGTCAATGAAATCAGCGCTATAAGCCATCCAAAGTATTGCATTACGGTTCATTCGGTCATAAATCGCTGACATTACCATTGTTGGCATAACGTTGTGCGCAATCTCTGGAATGTTAAAGCTAGCTGTATCACTTGCAAAGGAAATGTCACAGACAGCAGTAAGTGCGGTGCCAAATCCCATGCACTTGCCCTCAATCACACCAATTACTGGTACTTGCGCATTACGCACATCTCTGTAACTATTGAAGATAGCGTCGTATTCAGGCCTTCTCGCATATGCTTCTGGCGAAGGAGGGGACTGGGAGTCACGTACTCGCCCAGTACAGAACTCTGGTCCTGCGCTGTTGATTACAACTGCATCGGAAGTCTCGTGCGCGCAAAGGACAGCCTTGGATAGTGCCGCAGCCATACTGTCTGATACTCCATTGTCAGGAGTCCGGTTAAAGGTAATCCTAAGGATACGACCATCTTGTTTGATTATTAAATTTTCGCTCATTTTGAAATACTCCGTAGTTCTAAATTAAAAATCGGTTCCTATTTAATCGCTTATATAACCCACTTACAAAGTAAATGTTAATGGTGAGGTAAACTGCTAAAGCACCATCTTAATTAATTACACTTTTAACTTGCCGTGGATCTTATTTTGGCCCAAATGGCTTGAGGCGTCATCGGAAGTGCATCTAAACTGATGCCTAGCGGAGCTAAAGCATCGTTAATAGCGCTTGCAATTGCTGCAGGACTACCCAAATATCCAGCTTCCCCTGATCCCTTTTGTCCAAACTCAGTCAAGGGCGAGGGAGTGCAATGGTCTACGATCGTAATAGAAGGCACCTCGGCCGAACTCGGGATAAGATAATCCATGAAAGTACCCGACATCAATTGGCCCTCCTCAGAGAAAGCAAATTTCTCCATGAGTGCGGCTCCTAGACCGTGAGCAATTCCCCCGTAAGTCATACCGTGGACTACGTCTGGGCTTATCATCACACCACAGTCATGACCGCAAACATATTTATGAATGGTAACCTTGCAGGTCTCTGGGTCAATACTTGCCAATATCACGTGAGATTCAAAAGAGTGGCAGGGGTACATTTGGACGCGACCGTCAGGAGTAGGAAGTTGACCACCGGTAGGCACTTCCCATACAAATTTTTCTTGTAAACCGGGTTCCATATTTGGTGCAAGCAGGTGAAATTTTCTATGAGAGAGTTCTACTAACTGGTCCCAACTCAAGTTTTGGGTGGGATTTGTTTTTACAAAAATGTTGCCCCCCTCATAAACCAGATCTTGGATCTTGGTGTTTAAGTTGTGGGAGGCAATCGCTAACAACTTAGATTTAATTTTCTTTGCAGCCCCAGCAGCAGCACCTCCAAGCATAATTGCCATTCTTGATCCCACTGGACTGTTTGATGGAAGTGCATTTAAGGAGTCTGCATGTAAAACACGAATGCTGTCCGGAAGTCGCTCCAATACTTCACCAACTACAGTTGAAACTAATGTTTCGTGAGACTGTCCTGAGCTTGATGTACCCATCAAGGCGGTAACAGTTCCCCCTAAATCGACCCTTATAAGGCAGGAGTCCATCCAAGTAGTAGTCTCATTTTTGGGGTTAAATAAGGGTTCAAACGATGAGTTACCCCCGGAAGGCTCTAGGCAAGTTGAGATTCCAATTCCTGCCAATTGGCCTTGAGCCCTAAGGCTAGCTTGGTGCTTTAAGAGTTCCTGTATGGGGGCGGCATCTAAAGCTTTCCCAAGCACTGTTGTGTAGTCTCCGGAATCATAATGTGTTCCACTTGGGATGAGGTAGGGAAATTCCTCCTTTTGTATGAAGTTACGACGTCTAAGATCAACACGGTCTACACCCAGGAACCGCGCAATCTTGTCAATCCCAGTTTCAATCGCATAGTTAGTTGGGGCTTGCCCAAAACCCCTCACAGCCTCTTGCGGTGTCTTATTCGTTAAAACCGCAACTGCATCATATTCAACGCTGTGGATCTTGTAGGGCCCCACTATTGCCCCAACAGGTTTGCCTAGTTGTAGGGGGGATCGCCCTGAGTAAGCTCCAATGTCTTCTAAAGCTCGCATTCGCATACTGCGAATAATTCCGTCACTGTTAAATCCAAGCGTAACATCAAAAATACGATCTGGACCTTGCATATCACCGCTGCGCATGTTCTCAATGCGGTCTTCAATGAATCTAACGGGACGACCTAGTTTTTTGGATAAATAAGCAACCAAAATGGAATGTTTCAATCCTCGTTTTACACCGTAACTTCCCCCGACATCTACATCAAAATGTACCCTAACCGAGTTGTTCGGCAGTCGCAAAGCTTTTGCCATTTGATCTGGAAATTTGGGCATTTGAATTGATGCCCATACATCGAGTATTGAGTTTGCATCACTCCAAGAACAAATTACGGCAAAGGTCTCAATTGGCACCGTTGAGCTTCTCGCCCAGTGCACTCTGTAACTAATTTGATGTTCGCAGTTGCGAAAGTCTTCATCAACAGTTCCCCAAACAAATTTACGTCTGAAAATTGTGTTTGATCCGTGAGCTGCGTGAACCAACGGCGCTTCCGGTTTTAGTGCCTCCTCTGGATCAACAATGTGAGGTAATATTTCGTAGGAAACTTCCACGCTTTCGGCTGCGTCCTCAGCTAACGCTCTAGTCTCTGCTACAACAGCGGCAACCCATTCTCCTGCATATCGCACCGTATCTTTGGCAAGCGCGTAGCGTGTTACTTGTGGTGCGTCTACCCCGGGTAGAAGTGGATCCGTGTTAGCCCACAACTCATCCCCGGTTAGAACTGCGTGAACACCTGGAATATTTAGTGCTGCACTTGTATCAATTGATAAGATTTTTGCACTTGCGTAAGGACTACTAACCAAAGCCACATGCAAAGTGCCCTGTAGTTTAATATCAGCAGCGTATTTTCCTTGTCCGAGTACAAATCTTTTATGCTCAACGGCTCTTCTATGTTTGCCAATAAATTTAAATGTGTTTGGGGAGTTATCCATGCTTGATATTTCCAGAGCTTTGAGTTGAGTTGGCTTGGGAACTAATTGTTGAACTCTCTGAAGTTTGTGTTGCATACATCACCGCATCAACTACTTGTTGATACCCAGTGCAGCGGCATAAATTACTACTAATAGCATCACGTACCTCGTCCTTACTTGGGTGTGGATTGCGTTCTAAGAGTGATTGGCAAGCGATTAACATTCCTGGTGTGCAGTAGCCACATTGCAAGGCGTGCTTTTCACAAAAAGCGTCTTGTAATTTAGATAAAACACCTCTATTTGGTGCAAGACCTTCGACGGTAACAACGGACATACCGTCGACTTGAACTGCAAAAATGCAACAGGATCGCACGGGTTCATTATTGAGTAGCACTGAGCAAGCGCCGCAAACGCCGTGTTCACAGCCTACGTGTGTCCCGGATAACTGAAGTTCATCTCTGATAAAGTCAACGAGTGTCATTCGAGGTTCGACTTCTCTTTGATATTGCGTACCGTTTACGCTTATCTCAATGGTATGTTTGAGTGCCATGATTATTTATCTTTGCAGACTATATTATTTGAGTTACTGAGGTAATAAAAATGTTGATACGAAGTAATTGATACTACAGATTGATTCCAATTAATTAGTAGCTATCGTTGGGTCATAGAGTTCTGCAGACTAATGCTTGAATTGACTTGCAATTCCTAGTGCGTTTTCATTAGACTGAAGTAGTACCCTTTTTAATAATGTTCCAGCTACGCTTCTTCTGTAATCAGCGCTTGCATGCATGTCAGAACCTGGTTCACTTAATAAAGCAGCTTGATGTGATATTTCAGTAGCTACTGATTCGCTTATCCGCTGACCTATTAGCTGATTTGCTAGCGATGGGAACACGAGGGGAGTGCCGCCAACACCTCCAAGCCCAAAACTCGCTCTTTTTACAAACCCCGATGAGTCAAGTTCAATTTGTCCAGCAGCTGAGGCTAGAGCAAAGTCTCCTTTGCGAATTGACATTTCTAAAAAATCACAACCAATGTGCTCACCCGCCCAAATAGGCCAATCTATTTGTTGCAAACAGTCGGTCAAGCCGACTGCAGTAAACATAGGGCCCAGAAAGAATTCATCTGCACTTATACACCGTGTACCATCTTGGGCATTGGTAATGTGCATTTGAGCATTTAATATCAAAGCACTCAAAGGTAGTTCAGCAGAAGGATCAGCATAACAAAGGCTACCACCAATTGTCCCTCTGTTTCGGGTTTGTTCGTGACCAACCCAATAGATCGCTTTTTTGACGAGCGGCAACTTATTTAAGACAGTTGTGTTTAATTCAATATCACGTTGACGAACTCCTGCGCCAATACTAACTAATGATTGTTGAATATCAATGTTTTTAAGTTCAGTTAAGCGGTTTATATCTACCAAAATGGAAGGGCGAGCCAAACGCATAGCCATCATCGGAATAAGACTTTGACCACCAGCTATTAGTTTTAAATCATCATCTTGGTGATCATGTAAAAGCTCAAGGACATGTGAAATGCTTTCAGCGCGAATGAAATCGAATGCAGATGCTTTCATGTGTAGCGTTAATTAGTGTTGTAGTGTGCGATTCAAATATTCGAAAAAGCTTTAAATTGCTATCAATCAAAAGCTTAGCCAAAGTGAGTATTTAAATAAAGAATACGTAATAATTATGAAAAAATACTTTTCAAAGAAATTCTTACTTTTAAATAATCTGTGGATTATTAACTATTTTGATTAAATATTTTTAAAATATTTGAGATTTACACAAATATCCTTTTGACGTAGTTTTAGCTTTTCGCTCCAATTTAACCCTCTTTTAATTTGATATTTAAGGAAAAAAATACGCAATTAGTGGCTGTTTCAGACCGGTCATTATTAGCTGATTTCGTGAACTATTTGTTGATTTAAAAACACTTTAGTTCATTCAAGCTTAACGGTAGTATGCGGGGTGTAGGGGTAACTACTCGTGTCGAAAAAGATACTCTAAGCAGTGCTAACATCCGATCGCATTTTTGAAAAAATAGTATTACCCCTTTTAAGTTTTTAGCGTACTTCAATGAAAAATAATAAATTCGGTTATCCCGACTTGCATGATCACATCGAATCTCTAAAAGTTCGAGGTTTATTGCAAGTTATTGACCGTCCCATCGACAAAGATTCTGAGTTGCATCCTCTCGTTCGCTGGCAATTTGTCGGGGGCATGGATGAGGAGGAGCGCAGGGCATTTCTTTTTACAAATATTGTGAATGCAAAGGGACGTCGTTACGAGTTTCCTGTTCTTGTTGGGGGCTTAGCCGCTAATCGTGAGATCTACAGTGTAGGTATGGGTTGTGCCGTTGGCGACATTCAAGACAAATGGGATAAGGCAATTAACAATCCCATTAAACCTAAATTTGTACAGCAACCTGAGTGCCAAGAGGTCATCCATCAAGGGGCTCAATTGCAGGGAGCTGGTAAAGGCTTGGATATGTTGTCGATACCCATCTCTACCCCTGGATTTGATAGTGCCCCTACCTTAACTGCAACCAATGTCGTCACCAAAGACCCTGTTTCTGGCGTACAAAACATGGGAACTTATAGGTGCGCGCTCAAGTCCAGTGATCGACTAGTTGTTCGCATGGCGACTCGTGTTGGTGGTGCAGGGGGATATTTGCATTACCAGGCCTGGAAGGCTGCGGGACACAAAGTTATGCCCTGTGCAATTGTTTTGGGTTGTCCCCCACTCGTTGCATTTATGGGGCCACAAAAATTACCGGTCGGCGTAGATGAGTTGGACGTTGCCGGAGGATTGGCTGGTGTTCCAATTGAAATTGCTAAGGCAATAAGTGTCGATTTGACAGTTCCAGCTCAGTCTGAAATTGTCATAGAAGGTTTTATTGACCTTGAGTTCTTGGAGCCAGAGGCCCCCTTTGGAGAATCCCATGGACATGTGGCGTTGGAGGAGTTCAATCTTCCAATGACCATTTCTGCGATAACGCATCGTAAAAAGCCAGTAATTCCTTCCTACATTAGCCAAGTCGCACCCAGTGAATCAAGTGTAATTAAGCGAGTTGCTTATGAACCCCTGTTTTTGCATCACTTGCGAACAACGCTCAGCATTAAAGGGGTAAAGCGAGTTTCACTTCACGAACCTCTAACCGGTCTTTTGCGTGTAACGATGATTACACTTGATCGAAATGTTCCAAAGACTGAGGTTTGGAGGGCGCTCTACGGGGCAGCCTTCTTTAAAGGGGATTGCGGAAAAATATGTATCGCAATTAATGACGATATAGATCCAGATAATGCTGATGCTCTATTGTGGGCGATGGCCTATAGAATGAATCCAATTAAAGACGTGCAAACTCTGGAGCATAGAGGGCAAGGCCACGGTCCTAAACGTGAGACAGACGGAGAGGAAGACTCTACGTTGCTGATGGATGCGACGATGAAGGGTGATATGCCCCCACTTGCTTTGCCAACCCAAGAATATATGGAGAGGTCTAAAGCAATTTGGGAGGAGTTAGGGCTTCCAAAGCTGAGGCCGCAGGCACCTTGGTTTGGCTACTCTTTAGGCGACTGGTTACCGGCCTGGGATGCTTCCGCTAAGAGAGCTGCCTCTGGAGATTATCTAGAGAATGGAAAGATAAGTAAAAGGCAGCAAAGAAATGATGTGAAAGCCGAAAGCAAATTCCGGCCTGAATAGTTACCACTTACACATATAGCGTCAATCAACATGAGTTTTAAGCAAAGAATTATTATCGGCATAAGCGGTGCCTCTGGGATTATTTACGGTATTAGACTTTTGCAAACTTTGAATCAATTACATATCGAAACTCATTTGGTAATGACCGAATCCGCCAAATTAACTCTTAGTCTTGAGACAGATTACAAATTAAAAGATGTTGAGGCGATGGCTAGCGTTGTTCATAATACAAAAAATATTGGTGCAACTATTTCTTCTGGTTCATTTAAAACACTTGGTATGGTTGTAGCACCGTGTTCAATTCGCTCTCTCTCCGAGATCGCGTATGGGGCAACAACGAGTTTGTTATCTAGAGCTGCAGATGTTGTCTTAAAGGAAAGACGACGCTTAGTTTTGATGGTTAGGGAGACTCCACTTCATTCGGGGCACTTAAAAGCGATGACCCAAGCTTGCGATAACGGTGCCATTTTGATGCCTCCGGTTCCAGCTTTTTATGCAAAACCTAATTCCGTTGAGGACATCGTGAATCACACTGTTGGTCGCTGTTTAGATTTATTTGATTTAGACACTGAACTCGTTAAGCGCTGGAACGGCACTGCTGGTGATTAATATTTTGAAATGAGATTGAAATTGATTTGCTGATTACTATTAAGGGTATGAATTTTGAAATTAATTAAATTCTTTTCATTATGTGTTATTGCAGTTGGTGGATTTTCAATCCCTTTTGCTAATTACCATCTTGCATTAGCTGGGGATGTCTATCCCAGCAAACCCATTCGAATTGTTATTGGTTACGGACCAGGTGGAGTCGCTGATATTACGGCTCGTATGGTCGCTCAAAAAATGAGCGATAGTATGGGGCAACAAGTCATAGTTGATAACCGACCTAGTGCGGGGGGCATTGTTGCAGGTGAAACTGTTGTAAAGGCTGATCCGGATGGATACACCCTATTACATATGAATTATGGTAATGCAGTAAGTGCAGCAATTTTTAAGAAAATGCCTTATGACATTAAAAGTGATTTTGAACCAGTATCTCCAATGGGATTTTTTGATGTAGCCGTACTAGTAGACGAAAGCTCTGATATTAAAACCTTGCAAGATCTAATCTTAAAGGCTAAGGCGAATCGTAAAAGCATAAATGTTGGTTCGGTGAGTATAGGTAGTGGCCAAAATATGGCTGCTAATTTATTTAAAAGTATGACTGGCTTGCCTATTGAGATCATTCCCTATAAAGAAACTTCTTCGCTTTTTATGGCGCTGAGATCAAAAGATATAGACGCAGCATTCGAAGTTATTTCACCAGCAATGCCTTTTATAAAATCAGGAAAACTGCGAGCACTTGCTATTTCATCTTCAAAGCGTTTTAATGGTTTGCCATTGATTCCCACATTAAATGAAAGCGGTGTGAAAGGGTATGAAGTCATTGCATGGAATGGGATAGCTGTGCCTGCAAAAACACCTAAAGCTATCATTGAACGGTTGAACAAAGAGGTTAATGCTGCACTTGCTCAGCCTGATGTGATCGCTAAGTTTCAAGAGCTTGGTATAGAAGCAAGAGGCGGAACCCCAGAAGATCTGCGGACAACTTTGGCTGCTGAAGTTGTTAAGTGGAATAATTTGGTAAGCACCATGAAAATGGAAAAGCAGTGAAAAAATCTTTGTATATATATTACAAAGTACCTATTGCGAATAGGTCACATACGCTGAGTAGTTTGAAAGCTATGATGCATCAATTAAAATTGATGCATTCTGAACTTGAAATTCAAGTTATGCAGCGTCCAGAGGTCTCAGAGAGAGATGAAGAAACGTGGATGGAGGTCTATACTTCTCCAGAAGGAGTTAGTGAAGTTCAAATCGAATCTATTCAATCGTGTGCAAGAACCTTTAATATGCCAATCCTTAGAAAAACAGAGATGTTTATACCGCTACTTAAGGAGTAGTGAAATGCTAAATAATTTAATAGCCATTTAATATGTCAATTAGTTATCAATTTTAGTGGTGTTGATGGTACTAAGGGATATATTCAGTTTTTGCTAGGTCGAGATAATTCTCAACCTCAACTATCAAATAATAGATATGCAATTTATTGATTTAAATTTATATAACTATTCAATGTAGATAACTTTTTTAAGTTACTTTTTCTTGGGCTCGTGAACTATATTTAATACTGCCCCATTCTCGCAAGTAATAGAGGTTGCGAAAAGTAAGTCCACAGTTTTTGATTTAATCCCCTTGATAGTAACTGCTTCACCAACTTTGGCTGATTTCATTAAATCTGTAGCTGCATTTGGGTGAAGATGAACTTGATGTGCATTGTCTAAAAGAAAGCCGTCTACGTCGCTATGTGCGTTAAATAGTAATTTTGTGATTTTTCCAGTTGTAGTTGTTATGTCAGATGGATTTAGCGAGGGCTTAGTCGCTTCGTTATTATGGGCAACATCTTTGGGTTGATTGATTTCTGAGTGTGGTAAGTTTTGTGTATTTTCTGTATTCATTGGTTTTTCCAAAGTTGTGATGGCATTACGCCTTAGTAAATAGCTTCAATGGGCTATTCGTTGATCATGCATGTTTAATATAAATTAAACAGTTCGTTGAACAACATAATTAATGCCTGTTGCAGTTATAGTGAAAAATATTTATTTGATTTTTTGAAAATTACTAGCATTATTGGTGGATATTTTTGCTTTACGAGTGGCGCAGGTGGTGGAAGTCTGCTTAATCTCCATCTCATTTTCTAAGCTTAATAAGCAATCTTTAATTAATAATATTCTTGGAATTCGTTTTTCCATATCCGTTTGAATATAGATTGGTTTCGATGCTAAAGGATCGATTACCGTCAATACACCATTATTATTGCTAATCATTGAATAGTTATTATGATTTGATATCAAGCCCGTAACGCTAACGGCATAATTTCCAGGAGGGCTATTTATATTTGCGCTAGTAAAGTAGTTGAATTCATTGTTTGTTGAGTTTAAAAGATTGTCTGTTCCAAGAAATCCAATAACAGAAGTTGTAAAAATAGGGTTTGACGTATTCTGAGATTTGGTAGCGTTATTGACGCTGAGTGATAGGGGCGCTTGTCCTATTGACAAACTACCATTATTGAATGTAATTTCATAGTTTGATATTCCTTTGCCTGTAGCATTAGACAGAGCATCCGCATAAGGTACAGTGCTGTAGTTGATTGCACTTGCTAATCCAGTCACGCCTGTTACGGAGTCTCCAATTTTTAATCCAATTGTGCTATATGTGTTTGTTTGTATGCCAGCGTTATAAGTAGCAACTGTGCTTGCTCCTACAATAGTTAAGGGTGCATTATTAATTTTTAGACTTCCATTCGTGTAAGTGATTGAATAATTAATTAGCCCAGTTCCTGTGGCTACTGATAGGCTGTCTAGATAGGGGCTGATGTTTGAGTTAGTTCCAGTTGCGAGTCCATTAACTGAGCTTACAGTATCGCCAGCCTTTAGGCCTAGTGTTGTGAAAGTATTGTTTTGTGAAAGTGCGTTATAGGTTGCTACTCTATTATCGCCAACCACCGTTAATGGTGCTTGATTAATGATTAAGCTACCGTTGAGATAAGTTATTTTGTAGTTATTAATTGCAACACCAGAAACTTGTAAATTGTCAGCGTAGCCATTAATATTGTACTTAGTGCCACTTGCATATCCAGTAATGTTAAAAATATCATTGCCCATTTGACCACTGTAACTTGCTGCCGAATTAAATTGAGTTTTTCCAGAATATAAAATTGTTGTGTTCGCTCCTGTGACAACTAGATTAGCCAGGCCAATTGTCAAATTTCCGTTGGTATAGGTAATTGCATAGTTTGATAATCCTTGACCAGTCGCTGCAGATAGATAATCGAGATAGGGCCTATTGCTGGAATCGGTTCCAATCGCAACTCCTGTAAGTCCTGAGATCGAATCACCAGTTTTTAATCCTACCGAGCTGAAGGTATTTTTCTGAACTGTTGAGTTGTATGTAGTGAAAGTATTTGCTCCAATAATATTCAAGGGCGCTTGCCCTATAGTCATACTTCCATTTATATACACAATTGAATAATTCGATAGTCCTGGCCCCGTCGCAGAAGAAAGATTGTCTAGGTAAGGTGCGCTGGTGGAATCGGTTCCATTCGCTACTCCTGAAAGTCCTGAGATCGAATCACCAGTTTTAAGACCTACCGAGTTAAAGGTGTTTCTCTGTGTCGTTGCGCTATATGTGGTTAAAGTGTTTGAACCTGTAATGGTCAAAGGCGCTTGTCCTATGGTTAGCCTGCCATTTGTGTAAGTGATCGAATAGTTTGAAATTGCTGTACCCGTTGCAGAAGAAAGGTTATCAACGTAGCTTGTACTGCTGTAGTTGGTCCCAGTAGCAAGTCCGGTAATACCTGAAATCAAATCATTTGCTTTTAGACCTACGCTAAGAAATGTATTTTTTTGTAAGTTTGCGTTGTATGTTGTGATCGTAGTTGAGCCTGTGATGGCTAGAGGTGCTTGTCCGATTGTTAAGCTTCCATTGATGTAGGTAATTGCATAGTTTGAAATTCCTGGACCGCTCGCGGCAGATAGATTATCTGGATAGGCTGTAGTGCTATAGTTTGCTCCGCTAGCCAGTCCGTTGATTCCTGTTAATGAGTCGCCGTTTTCAAGACCTGCCGAAGTGACGGCATTAGTTTGTGTGGTTGCGTTATAGGTTTTGTAAGTAGTATCACCACTCACTATTAGTGGGGCTTGGGTAATACCTAAACTACCATTGATATAAGTGATCTTGTAATTATCGAGAGCACTTCCGGAGGCTGTTAAATTATCGTTGTACCTCAAAGCGCTGTAATTAGTACCGCTCGCATAACCACTTATTTTGAAGGCGTCTAAACCCTGTTGACCGCTATAAGTCGCTGGAGAATTGCTTTGTGGGAGACCGTTATAAACGAGTGAGGTGTTTGCACCGGTTACCAACAAAGAGGCTTGTCCAATACTTAAGCTTCCGTTTGTGTAAGTTATTTTGTAATTCGAAAGACCTGTGCCAGTTGCTGCCGATAAACTGTCTTGATATGGAGTCGTACTGTAGTTGATTCCACTTGAAATACCAGATAAACCAGTTACTGTATCGCTTCCCTTCAGCCCGATTAAATTATAAGTATTGAACTGAGTTGATGAGCTATAAGTTGTTAAGGAATTAGTCCCAATTATTGATAAAGGGGCTTGATTGATTTTAATATTTCCGTCTATATAATTAATTATGTAGCCGGCTTGATTTGAAAATAATCCACTTGCTACTACAGGGTAAGTGCCCACATTCTTTGCCGTTGCCCCGGATCCGCTATATTCAATTGAACCTAATAAATTATTGCTAGGGAAAGTTGAATATTCAACACTTAATTGATTTATGAATGAATTTGAACCGTAGATAAATGTTGGGCTGACAACCGTTACTGTTAGAGGTGTCAAAAATGCCCTCAATAAAGGGTAGGTAAGTCCTGGATATAGAAACCAGGTATTATTAAATTCCCATCCTGAAAAATTAGCTATTTGCTGCATTTCGCTAGTAGTAAGGCCAATACCTCCCCCTACTGAAGTCGCAGGTCCTGTTACATTATTCCAGTAACTACTGATGATCGCACCGCTGGTAGCGCCTACTAAACCTCCTGTTCCAGCCGCTCCAACTACGCTTCCTACTGCATAGCTACTTGATATAGTACCGGAAGTAATTGACCCAACTAGGCCGCCAGTCCCCGCAGCACCGATAACACTTCCCGAAGCGTAACTTGTGGTTACATTGCCAGAGGTTGAAGACCCAACGAGTCCACCAGTTCCTGCTGCACCGCTGACATTCCCTGTTGCGTAGCTATTGCTAATACTGCCTGATGTAACGGATCCTTCAAGGCCACCACTACCGGCCGCGCCGTTTACCGAGCCAGTTGCGTAGCTATTCGTAATGTTACCTGTCGTACTGCTTCCAACCAAGCCACCCGTCCCAGCGCCACCAGCCACATTACCAGTGTTGTAACTATTATTTACAGTACTGGATCCATTGTTTCCAATTAATCCTCCCGTGCCAGCCCCACCAATCGTAGTGCCACCAATTAAACCAATATTTTGGATGGTGCTTGTACTGGATGTAACACCAAAGAGCCCAATATTT
The DNA here is from genome assembly GCA_903896615.1 of uncultured Burkholderiales bacterium. Lineage (GTDB taxonomy): Bacteria > Pseudomonadota > Gammaproteobacteria > Burkholderiales > Burkholderiaceae_C > Limnohabitans. The sequence continues at coordinate 3,115 of CAITYM010000085.1, read as the reverse complement.
GCAATGCCTGGCTGGTTGATATTTAGGTTCGAAATTGTATGCCCTAGACCATCGAAATTACCAGTAAATGGTGTTGCCATTGCTCCAATCGGCATAAAACCTGCTCCATTATTCCAGTTAAATGTTGCTGCGGTAATATTTGAGCCAAGCGCATAATTAAAATTAAGTCCACCATTAATGCCCTGTAGGTCTGTACCGCTCACACTATTTACTTCGCCAAGAGAATTAATTACCGTGTAATTGATCGGTAGCCCGTTACTACCCAATTGTGTGCTGAAATTATTCCCTGATTGAATATTAATCGGTGCATTTGCAAAGTAATTAGAGGTATTACCAAGATTAAGAGCACTTTGTCCGTACTGAAGTATTAACTTAGCGGAGTTGCCAGAAGCAGTAATGGAACTGTTTATGTTTATATTATTTTGTGCATTTAATGTTAACGATGAATTACTTGACCATGTAATTAAATCGTTAATATTTATATCTCCCATTATTCCACTAGTGCCTTGAGTGCTAAATAAAGTGATGTTTGTATTAGCAAGAATATTGGAAACTGTTGTTCCAGTGATGTCGCCACCTTTTGAAGAAACTGTAAAATTAGTTGGATCAATAGTCCAATTACCGCTCATTCCACGGGGAGCGTAAGTATCAATATTTGTATCAACCCCAATTTGTACTTTGCTCGCTGATGTTTCAATGCTTCCTCCGTTGCCGCCCTGAGTTCCCCCAAGCGCGCTAATATTTGCATTTACGATAGCTTTGCCATTTGGATTTTCTGCATTTACCAAAATTGATATATTTCCCCCATTTCCACTGCTTGCGTGAGCAGCGTTTGCAGTGATATTTCCATCTACATTGTTGGTACTACTAGCCTGAAGAATAATCCGCCCGCCGTTACTCGTTACTCCAGATGCGTCGATAATGCCGGAATTGAGAACGCTGCCTTTTAGTAGATCTACGGCTCTAGTTGATAAAGCCAATAATCCATTAGGCAAGGCTACAGCGTAATGTTTATGAATTAATTCATCTAAAAGTACAATTTTGACAGTTAAACCACTCAAAGTTGTAGAGCTTGGAAAGTTTAAAGTAACAGACTGATCTATTCCAGCTAAAACAATGGTTCCTTGCTTTGCAATCAATACTCCGTTGTTTTGGACTTCCGGCGCAAGTAGTGCTATGTATCCGCCCAATTCTGTGCTTATGGTGCCATCATTGATTAAAGTACCAGAGGCATGACTATTATGAAAGGATGCACTTCCTTTCATGAAATTTTCATCACTCATTTTCTGAGTGGTTGCTACAATTCCGCCTACATTTACGTTAGCACCAAGTCCAAAATAAATTCCATTTGTATTGATTAAATAAATTTGACCGTTCGAACTTAAATTTCCATAAATTTGACTCGCATCATTGCTGTTAATTCTGTTCAGTGTAATTGATGATATGTTTGGTTGTATGAAATTTACGCTTGCAGCGGTACCAATATTAAATTCACTCCAATTTATTACAGCTCGATTTGTAATTTGATTTATATTAAGGGAGCTTCCCGTATTAATTATTGTTGCTGAGCCAGCGGTAATATTGCCTCCAACGGGTAATTGATTGAGGGGGGGCGATGCTATTGCAATACCTGAATTCGCAATAATGGTGAAAATAGCTAATACATATCTCGAATAAATAAAGGTAATTGGCCAATATTTATTTTTATCAGAGGTCCTAGAAAGATTTGATAATAAGATATAGCTTAATCTATACAATACTTTTGTGATGTTGTTCAAAGAATTAGACGTATAAAACTTTGTTAGAAATAGTAAGCGGCGTTCAGCCATATCCGACTACAACATTTACCACTGCTTGAATTAATAAGCTGGAATACTGATACAGGTAAGCTACCAATCTGTCTGGCCCACGTTGCCTTAAGATTTAATCCTACTTGGGAAGTCCATCCAATGCTTGTACCAATTCCTTTTAATGAATATGAGTTATCTAATGGGGCACCCAAAGTGTTGGAATTTTTAAAAGTTTGAATGCTCGCATAGTCATAAAATCCAGTTAACGTTGAATTGCTATTTAGCCCCACCATTAGCTCCATACTGCTTAAAGATCCTTGACTAGCGTTGCCTTCTCCACTAGAGTAAGCGCGAACGCCATAAGGTCCTCCTAAATAAAATTGCTCCGAGGAGTCCATATTTTTACTAGAGATTTGGCCAGAAGTACCAAAATTGGCAGTAACTTTATTGTTGATAGATTGCTGGCGATTCGCTGCATATCTTAATTTGGTAAAACTACCGTTTATTTGCGGGCCTATCGAATCGGCGGTTAAGGATGGAGATTCATTAAGATTAATCTGCCCGGCTGAGATATTCAAGGATCCGGAGTTAATTCCACCACCTGCTATATTATCAAATTTATTCCCATTTAAACCACCTTGGAACACTGATGTATGGTATTGATTCGTTACTTCGCCGTTTGCGTAATTAGAAAATCGACTGTAGTTGTAATTTACAAGCATATAGAGATTTGCCCCCTGGCTTCTTACAATTGGATAAGATACTTCAGCTCCTGCAGTGGTAGATGTACCATTTGCAATTAATGGCGTAAATATTCTACTGATTAATTTGTAATCAAGGTAACTTGAATTCACTCCAATGCGAAGACCATTTTCACCAAAGGGAGCAGTTGCAGACAACCTGCCATAATTTGAGCCATCAGTATGGACGGTATATAAATTAAGTTTTTCACCTTGTCCAAATGGGCTATTTAAACTTAGATTACCAGTGCCTCTGTTTAGACCCGTTGAACCTTGACCAAAATTATCGATTCCAACAACCCCTTCAAGCAAGGGTTTATCAGTAACTACTAATATGAGATTTGTTTCGCCAGTTTCAGATCCGGGTTTCAAGGTACCCGTTACTTGAATTTCAGGTTGATCGTTTAATAGCAGTAGTGCACGATCTATGCCTTTCAATGATAGTGAACTAGAGTCCGGAACTGCCTTATGTACCCATGCCTCTACACGGCTTGAGTCAATTCGTTTGGACTCATTTTCAATCCATACCTTGCCAAGTGTAGCCTCAAGGATTTGTATGGTAAGTTCCCCATCTGTAATATCTTG
>CAITYM010000084.1 GCA_903896615.1 uncultured Burkholderiales bacterium | reverse complement strand
CCCGCACGAAGCTGTGCATTCTGAAGTCGCCCTTCACGTGCAAGATGCTTGCGCTTTTGAACTACATACGTAATTTTGGTATTTATGGGGGAATTTAGACGAAAAAAAACCTCCTGATGGAGGTTCTTGGCGGAAGCGGTGAGATTCGAACTCACGGAAGTCGTAAAACTTCGCCGGTTTTCAAGACCGGTGCATTCAACCGCTCTGCCACGCTTCCTTTTGGTTGAAGCCTTATATTTTAACCTGGAAGGAAGAGACTTTGAAGGTCACTTAAAAAATCGAAGCCTTTTACAGTTGGAGATACGTGCATCATGTCTCGTTCTAACAACCCTTTTGATACAGCCTGCTCTAATGGGGCCTGAATTGCACTTAAAGGCATACCTGTTCGCTCCATGAAGGTTTGCAAATTAAAACCAGATTTAAGCCTTGTAAGGTTAAGCATAAATTCAAATGGTAGTTCTGAGCGGGAGACCTCTTCCCATTTGGCCACCGGGTTGCTCGACTCAGCGCTGGACATATAAAGGGAAGGCTCCTTGTGCCTAATTTGGCGAATAATTCGGTGAGCAAAGCTGAGTTTAGAGTGTGCGCCAGCGCCAATGCCCAAATAATCGCCAAATTGCCAATAATTGAGGTTATGTTGGCAGCGGTGACCCGGTTTAGCAAAGGCGGAGACCTCATATCGCTCTAGCCCCCCCTCTTTTGCATAATCTGCAATCACGTCAAGCATTTCGTATGCAGTGTCCTCACTTGGCAAGTGCTCGGGGGGATACTTGGCAAATACAGTATTTGGCTCTAGCGTTAAGTGGTAAATTGAGAGATGAGTGGGCTTAAAAGACAACGCTGTTTTCAAGTCCACAATTAAATCATCAACACTTTGGTTGGGTAAAGCGTACATAAGATCTAAATTAAAGGTCTCAAATACCTCAGAGGCCTCCTTAGCCGCAGCTTTTGCTTGCTCACTGTCGTGCACACGCCCCAAGGCTTTGAGGGCCTGATCATTAAAGCTTTGAACCCCTAGCGATAATCTTGTAACGCCGGCGTCCTTAAAGGCTTTAAAACGGTCGCGCTCGAATGTGCCTGGATTGGCCTCCAATGTAATTTCACATCCGGGGAGTAAAACGAGTCGCGAACGTACGCTAGAAATTAGCCGCTCTACGCTATTGGGAGAGAAAAGACTTGGGGTACCTCCTCCCATGAAGATAGTGTGGATGGAGCGCCCCCAAATCAGGGGTAATGACTCCTCTAAATCCCTAATTAAAGCATCTATGTAACGATCCTCGGGAAGATCTGAGGGTCCGTCTTGCGTTTCATTTTTAAGGGCGTGTGAGTTGAAATCACAATAAGGACACTTCTTTAAACACCAGGGTAAGTGTATGTACAGCGACAACGGGGGAAGACTGGTTATATTTAAAGTTCCCGCACGCATCAGATGCTGAATATCCATTGCAGGTTTAGCCGCTGAAGTGCTAGCCACTGAAGTCATTGTAGATATCTCATGATTTGGAGTTCAACCAGCTCTCTTGCATGAGTTGTTTCATCCGTTTAGATGCTAAGCCTCTGTGGCTATTCTCATTTTTAAGTTCAACAGAGATTTCAGCAAATGTTTTCCCAAACTCCGGTATCCACATCACTGGATCAAAGCCAAATCCGTTTGTACCTTTGGGCTCATGTGTTATTTCTCCCACCACTCTACCCACCGCTATCAATGGCTCTGGATCCATAGGGTGCCTTACAGCAACTAAAGTACTAACGAGAGCTGCTCGCCGGTTAACAATTCCCCTCATTTGTTCAAGCAAAGCTTTCACATTGTTGTCATCACTTTTTGCGTAGCCAAATTGAGTTGCATAAAACGCGGTCTGCACGCCAGGTTCCCCGCCAAATGCATCTACGCAAAGTCCTGCGTCATCTGCGAGTGCGGCCAAACCAGAGGCAGCACTTGCGTGCCTGGCCTTTGCAAGGGCGTTTTCAATAAAGGTATGAAAGGGCTCCTCGGCCTCTCCTATGCCGAGCGAGCCCTGTGTCACCCATTCAATAGGGAGCTCTTCAAACATGACCTCTAGCTCAGCGAGCTTACCCTTATTGTTGGAGGCTAAAACTACTTTCATCAAACGCTCAACCTAGGCTCTTTGCGAGCGATTGTTGTTGTAATTTAATTAATTCAAATATACCTTTCTCAGCGTATGAGAGCATCAGATTCATTTGATCCTTTGAGAAAGCTTCACCTTCTGCAGTACCTTGTACTTCAATAAACTTACCCTCCCCCGTCATCACCACATTCATATCCGTATCACACTGTGAGTCCTCAACGTACTCGAGATCCAAGAGGGCCTGTCCGCCTAGCATGCCAACAGAGATGGCCGCAACGCTTTGATGTATGGGGGTCTGCGTAATCTTATTATTTGCAAGCAGTGTATTCACTGCGTCTTGAGCAGCAACAAAGGCTCCTGTGATACTGGCTGTTCTCGTTCCTCCATCGGCTTGGAGAACATCACAGTCGAGGTGTATCGTGCGCTCACCCAATTTTTTTAGATCAAACACGGCTCGCATTGAGCGGCCAATAAGTCTTTGAATCTCTTGAGTGCGCCCGCTTTGTTTGCCCCTTGCCGCCTCCCTGTCGCTCCTGGTGTGGGTTGACCGAGGCAGCATTCCGTACTCTGCTGTCACCCATCCCTCACCAGATCCTTTTTTGTGAGGAGGCACGCGCTCCTCAACAGAGGCTGTGCATAAAACCTTGGTTAAACCAAACTCAATTAACACCGACCCCTCTGCGTGTACGGTGTATCCCCTTGTGATTTTGACAGTTCTGAGCGCATCAAACGCCCTTGATGTTCTGGAAGGAATGGTGCTGGATGTGGAGATGGAGTTAGTAGGTGACATGGATAGGGTTTTAAATAATTAAATGTTAACAATAAGGACCACGAACGCATACTGGTTCAAGCAAGAGACTCATTAAATTTTTCAATGAACGTCAACTTTAGCCTTCAAAGCCCTATTGTCTTCCAATAATGTCGATACCAGATTGACAATCTAACAGAGCAAACCTATGGCGCTTGTAGGATAATTGAGGGCAAGGAGTCCTTAAGCGACTCATCTCTAAAGAATATTCAAAGAATTTATGCCCATTTATAGTATGACCGGCTATGCCAGCGGACAGTCTAGCTTGCAAAGTGTCGTTGATAATCCAAGCAGCCCAACTATTCGTTTGGGTCTTGAGATTCGCTCGGTCAATAGCCGATTTTTAGACCTCACGTTCAAACTCCCCGACGAACTCAGGGAGTTTGAGCCCATGATGAGGGAGCACCTAAGTGCGCAACTCAAACGGGGTAAGGTTGAAGTTAAAGCCTCTTTGGTGAGCTCTGACTCACAAGGCGTAACAGAACCCAGCTCAAAACTGCTTCAAAGGCTCTCTAGCATTGAAGATAACGTCAGGGTATGGCTCCCCAAAGCAACGCCTCTTAGCGTATCCGAGGTGCTTCGCTTGAGCTCGCCCACCACCCCTGGAGGAGCAGAGCTTGGGGTACCGCTGTCCCTACTCTTGAAAGAGAGTTTAAAAAATCTGCTCACTGCTAGGGCCAAGGAGGGAGAAAGACTTGCATCGTCTATGCTGGAGCGTATCTCCCAACTTAAAGCACTTACAGCCAAAGTCACGCCCATCGTCCCCCAACTCGTAGAGCAGCAAAGACTCAAATTTTTGGAGCGATGGAGAGAAGCTTTGGGTATTGCCCAAAAGGAGCCTTCTAATACGGGCGCAGGCGAGATCCACTCACTCTCTGAGGCAGCGCAAGACCGTGCGCTCACCGAGGCAGCAAACTTTGCGATTCGAATAGATGTTGCAGAGGAGTTAACGCGCCTGTCCTCTCACCTAATCGAAATTGAACAACTACTTAGTGCCAAAAAGAACACTGAGAGCCTTGGTAAACGTTTGGACTTTTTAATACAAGAATTGCACCGAGAAGCCAATACCCTGGGCTCCAAATCAACCAGTCTAGATCTGACCCGAATCGGTGTTGATATGAAAGTACTTATTGAGCAACTGCGTGAACAAGTCCAAAATATCGAATGAAAAATTACCCAGGAAACCTCTTCGTCGTTGCAGCGCCAAGCGGTGCAGGAAAGTCAAGTTTAGTTAAAGCTTTAATGGAACTTGACGCTCAAGTCACCCATTCTGTGTCCCATACAACCAGGAGCCCAAGGGGCCAGGAAGTAAACGCTAGAGAATACTTTTTTATTAATGACGTTCAGTTTGATGAACTCATCAAACAAGACGCTTTTTTGGAATGGGCCAATGTCCACGGTCACCGCTACGGCACCTCCAAACAAACAATTGAGGACAAAATCACCGATGGGCACGATGTGCTCTTAGAGATCGATTTTCAAGGGGCACTACAGATTAAGAAGATTTTCCCAAGCGTAGTGCTCATTTTCATTCTTCCCCCAAGCTGGGAGGAGCTCAAATCAAGGCTTGAAAGGCGGGGAGAAGACGCACCAGGCGTGATTCAGTTGCGCCTTGAAAACGCAGCCCAAGAAATGGCGCAAGCGAGTCAGTTCGATTTCGTTATAATCAACGAAGTTTTCGAGCGGGCTTTATTTGATTTAAAAGCCGTAGTTCACGCTCAAAGACTCAAGTACGCGTCCCAAAGTCGCGCTAGAGCCGAGATTTTTCGCGCTCTTAATTTGAACTAATACCCCCTTACCCGGAGAAATACAAAATGGCACGTATCACCGTTGAAGACTGTTTAGAGAAAATACCGAATCGGTTCCAACTCGTTTTGGCGGCCACTTACCGCGCGCGTATGCTTAGCCAAGGCCACACACCCAAGGTTGAGTCTAAAAATAAACCAGGAGTTACGGCACTAAGAGAGATTGCTGCGGGCAAAATTGGGCTGGAGATGCTCAAAAAAGTACCAGGCTAACCCTAGTAACTGTTTTTAAAAAACACATAAAAGCACCTTCACGGTGCTTTTTTTAACCCTAAAGCTCGCTTAATGACTCACAAAGCGCTAAAGTGTCACATATGAGCGCAGTAATATCCCAAACCCTTGGAAACAACAGCACAGAAGCATCTAATGCGGCTGCGGCTAGCTTTGCCTCATTACTCGCAAAATTAGACTACTTGGGTACCGAGGGTAAGGAGCTCGTTCGAAAGGCTTACCGCTTCTCGGACAATGCTCATTTAGGTCAAAAAAGACAAAGTGGTGAGCCCTATATCACTCACCCCATTGCAGTTGCAGCCCAGTGCGCTGAGTGGAAACTTGATGCACAAGCTTTGATGGCCGCACTCTTGCACGATGCGATGGAGGACTGCGGCATCAGTAAGACAGATTTAATTGAGGAGTTTGGAGCACCAGTTGCAGAAATGGTTGACGGCCTAACCAAGTTGGACAAGTTGCAATTTGACACTCAAGAGGAAGGCCAAGCTGAGTCATTTCGAAAGATGCTCTTGGCGATGGCAAAGGACGTACGGGTCATCTTGGTGAAACTTGCTGACCGCTCGCATAATATGCGCACGATGGCCAGTATGCCGTCTAGCAAATGGGCGCGTATTTGTAATGAGACGCTAGAGATTTACGCCCCCATTGCGCACCGATTAGGACTTAACCAAACGTACCGAGAATTACAGGACCTCTCTTTTAGATATTTAAAACCTTGGCGCTACCGGATCCTAGAGAAGGCCGTCGGTAAAGCCCGCTCACGCAGGCGAGACATACTGATTAAAGTTCAAAAAGATGTTGAGCAAGCATTTGCAAAATACACTATTCCAATCAGAATTTACGGACGAGAGAAAACACTGTTCTCCATCTACAAAAAGATGGATTCTAAAAACTTAAGTTTTGCTCAGGTCACTGATATATACGGGATGCGCGTCATACTGCCCTCCGTTGTTGAATGTTACACAGCACTGGGTGTTTTGCACCAACTCTATAAACCCGTTCCGGGAAAGTTCAAAGACCATATCGCAATAGCAAAAGTAAACGGATACCAATCCATACACACAACTCTGGTTGGGCCAGCAGGTATCAATATCGAATTCCAACTCAGAACCGAGGCCATGCACGTGGTAGCCGAGTCTGGCGTCGCCTCACACTGGCTTTATAAGACACAGGATCAAAACACCGAGATTGCAGAAAGATTAGGCACTCAGTGGCTACAGTCCTTGGTTGATATTCAAAACGAGACCCATGATGCAACTGAATTTTGGGATTACGTTAAGGTCGATTTATTCCCGGATGCGGTTTATGTTTTCACACCCAAGAGTCGCATCATGGCGTTACCAAGAGGTGCAACGGTTGTAGACTTTGCTTACGCCGTGCACAGCAACATTGGTGACCGCACGATGGCTGGAAAGATAAACGGTGAATCCGTCCCCCTTAGAACTGAGCTTAGAAACGGAGATGTGGTTGAGATTGTGACCTCGACAGTTGCTGCACCCAACCCCGCCTGGCTTGCTTTCGTTAAAACAGGGCGCGCCCGCTCCAAAATTCGTCATTTCCTTAAAACACAGGCGCAAACTGAATCCCTCGGACTTGGGGAGAAACTACTCGCCCAAGCCATGCGCGCAGAGGGCATTGATCAAATGCCCTCGGATGAAATCAAATACAACCCATTGTGGGAGCGCTTACTTCGCTTTACGGGCAGTCACTCCAAGGAGGAGATGCTAGTTGACATTGGCCTTGGTAAACGAATTGCGACGATTGTTGCGAAGAGAATGGTTTTATTACTCTCAGAGCTTGGTGAGAAACCTGATGCTTTACTGATCAGCAAAGAGCGCTTTACCTCTCATGAATCCATCTCACAAGGTGGAGTGATGGTCGACGGTAGTGAGAATGTCTCAATTAAGTACGCTCACTGTTGCAGGCCTATACCCGGCGACCCTATCTTAGGTTACTTAGGTAGGGGTGAGGGTTTGGTAGTTCACACCGAGGACTGTAGTGTTGGTCAAAAGCTAAAACACAAAGACAGTGAACGATTTATTAGCGTTGAGTGGGCGGATGAAGTAGTGAGGACTTTTGAGTCTGAAATAGTAGTTACAGTTCAAAACGGTAAAGGCGTATTGGCCCGAGTAGCCTCTGCGATTGCGAGTGCTGAGGCAGATATCACACACGTCAACATGAGTGAGGAGTACTCTGCTCAAGCCGCAATTGATCTGAAGTTCACGATTGCAATACGCGACACGACCCACCTAGAGAGCGTTCTAAAGCACCTAAGGCGGTTACCGGCTGTTTCTCAATCGCATAGAGTTTTATCTACAAAGACAGCGCCCCATTGAACAAAGCGGCTTTCCCCCCCCAAAAAAGCTAAACATAAGCTAGAGAGCGAAGATGAGATGAGTACCTAAGGAGCTGGATACTCCACTTTAACAATCTCTATGTGTTGTGTGCCCGCTGGGGTTTGAAGCTTAACCTCATCCCCCTCTTTTGACTTAATAAGTGCACGTGCTATTGGGGATACCCAACTGACCTCACCCTTTAAACTGTCAAACTCATCAACACCCAAAATAGTGACGGTATTTTCCTCATCCTGTAGTTTAGTTTGGTCATGATTTATCACGCAATACGTAACCTTCGCACCAAAGTACACGGTATCGTTATTAAAGTGAACACTGGGATCGACCACCTCAGCAATGTCAAGCCTTTTGGTTAGAAATCGAATTCGGCGATCAATTTCTCGCAGCCGTTTTTTGCCGTAAATATAGTCCCCGTTCTCGGACCTATCACCATTACTTGCAGCCCAGTGAACGATCTCCACAATTTTGGGTCTCTCTGTGTCCATCAATTCTAGTAACTCATCTCTCATGGCTTTATAGCCCTTGGGAGTCATATAGTTTTTTACTGGCTTTATCTCAGGTGATCCGGTTTGAGAATTTTGGCCTGCGTTTGAATCCTCATCTTGTTCGTCATCTGGATTGGGATAATTTGCCAATTTTTTATACCTGGACTACTTAGCGATGCAAAAGTTAATTTTGAAAAATAACGCAATAAACAATGGAAGTACTCAACACTTTTTGAGCATTCGTATCTGAATTAAGAGGAAATTTGCGGCAATTGCTGTCAGTGCTATGGCTTTTATGCTGATATTTGCAACCGTGCTCAAGCAACTACAAATGTATGCGCTCAGTTAATACATACATTCAAATTTGTATACCTTGGTGCGGCTGGCAGGATTCGAACCCACGACCCCTTGGTTCGTAGCCAAGTACTCTATCCAACTGAGCTACAGCCGCCCGAGAGGGGAAAGTATAACATGAAAGCCCATTTAAGCGCTACAAGGCACCAATGGAGATCCAAGGTACAAAGGCAATCATCACAATACCAACAATCAAGGCCGATAAATAGGGAAGGATCGGCCTTATACCCTTATTGGGATCCACCTTGCCTATTGCGCATGCTGCGTAATATCCAACCCCAAGTGGGGGCGCAAAAAGCCCAAGCCCCATTGATAGTACAACCACTACTGCGTAATGAACTTCATGAATCCCTAATTGACGGGCAATAGGAAAGAGTAAGGGGCCGAGTAACACGATGGCAGGAATGCCCTCTAGTACAGAGCCCAAAACTACAAAGGCAACGATTGAGACACCCAAAAATACTGGCGCTCCTCCCGGCAGTCCTTGCATAGACTGGGCAAGCCACCCCGAAAAACCGGATTGAGTAAGTCCCCAGGCCATGGCAGTTGCAGTCCCAATAATGAAAAGGATTGCGCCAGATAAGGACGCAGTTTCTATCAACATGGGAATTATCCTTGACCAACTCCACTGTCTGTAAATAATGAGACCGGCAACAGTGCAGTAAACAATTCCAATCGTCGAGACCTCAGTTGCAGTTGCAATACCTTGGATCACAGCAAAACGAATCACAAAGGGAAGTACAAGTGCTGGCAGTGCAACCATACATAGTCTCAAAACCTGAGCCCCTTTCGCACGCGGCAAGACCTGAGAGTGATCGTTGCGACTGCGCCAAGCTACAACCAATGCCAACACCAGGGCTAGGAAAAGAGCTGGCAAAAGTCCCCCCGTAAAGAGCCCTGATATGGACACTCCGGTTACGGAGCCAATCGTGATCAGAACGAGGCTTGGAGGGACGGTCTCTGTTTGTGCGCCTGTCGCAGCCAAAAGCGCAACGAGCTCGCCCTCATCGGCGCCGCGTTTTTTCATCTCCGGGAAAAGCGCGGGAGTAACGGCGGCCATATCTGCTGCCTTGGAACCCGAAATACCAGACACCAAATACATTGCGCCAATTAAAACATAGGACAAACCGCCTTTTACATGTCCCAGTAAACTCTCTAAAAACGCAACCATCGCACGCGCCATCCCGCTCATCTCCATTAGTAACCCTAAGAAAACAAATAGAGGAACGGCAAGCAATATTTGATGAGACATGCCCTCATCCATACGTCCGACTATGACGCTTATAGGAGTTGTTGTGGTAAAACCCAAATAACCAAGTACACCTAACCCAAAGGAATAGCCTATAGGTACGCCTGCAAAAACGGCGAATAAAACGACAAACACAAAGAAAATCAATAAATTCCAAGCCCCTAGATCATCAAAAACAAACTGAAACCTATAAAGTACAAATACGACCGCGGCCATCAACACCACAGAGAGCAGGGACGGCATAATTTTGGGTGATTTGAGTAATTTGATGAGTGAATACAATGCCATCAGGGCCATGCCTACGGGCAAAGCTGCTTCACGCCATAGACTTGAGATCTCAAGCGCAGGCGTCATTACTATGGCCTCATCCATTGCTCGCTCATAAGCCGGAATTAGCAGTAAAACTAGGAAAGCTAGGCCTGCACTGTACTGTAGTGATTCAAGGAAGTCAGCGAACGAATTTTTTGCTAGGGTTATGACTGCAGTCATCCGCATGTGCTCAGCACGCTTCACAGCAATCACCGAGCCCAGCATTGCAGTCCATAGAAAAATTATGGAAGCTAGCTCATCAGACCATGTCAATGGTTGGTGAAATACAAACCTTGAGACGACACCCATAAACAGAATTGAAATATCTGCTAAAACAAAAACGGCCGCGCAGCGCTCCACACTCGAGACCAACAAAGATTCAAGGCCCGTGAGTAATTTAGTCAGTTTATTAATTGGTTGCATTATTTTTTTGCCGTTTGTCCTATCTGCTAGTTTAGTTTAAACAGAGCGCGATTGGCTGTGAGTAACTTAAAAGTGACTCCCTTAGAGCCGAAGCTGGGACCCAAGCACTCAGGTTTGTAGACTCCTCACCACTGTCTGGACAATCCATTCATCATATCTTACGCTTTGGGTAGATGCCGTCTAGTCATTAAACCCTCTGGTATGTTCTCACAACTCGACTTGGCTCGGTATTGCCGTATGTACTTATTAAAAAAACTTGGACACTACCCCCAAGTTGCACCTGAGATTTGGTGTCTAAGTGTGCTGGAATACGCACAATATGTATGGTCATACACTTAGGTTTCGCCAAATTTGAAACCGTTAACTTCACAGTTTCCACGAGTAATGCACATTTTATTCAGAACAGAGATGATATAAAAATATGTCAATAAGTCTATTTGGCTCCTAAAGAGAATCCCAATAGT
>CAITYM010000083.1 GCA_903896615.1 uncultured Burkholderiales bacterium | reverse complement strand
ACGTACTCAGGCGCGAAAACGTGATGATGAACGTCAATCAAGAGGGAATCATTGACGACCCCTTCTGCAGCAACTGCTTGTCCTGTTAAGGGGCCACCAGTCATCTCAGACCCAGCAAAGAGGCCCGCACCGAGTAGCCCAGTTAAAAATCCTCTTCTATGTGTAAAACCGCTACAACTGGGGCAACTCGTGTTTATTCGACCTACATTGAAAGCTTGCCTATTGAGCGCATCACATTCATCTTGTCCCATTTTGATGTCAGCATTCATTAAAAGTTTCCCCCTCTTTAAATTGACGCTAACTTTGCCATAATTTAAATCTTAATCAACCGGTATAAACCAAGGGAGGGGTCGAAAACCTTAGCGGTCTTGGGGGCGTTGATTGATCACTTTAGGATGTAAAAATCATGCCCTCCCATCTAAAAAAAGGGATATCCACCCAACAGCCTAACACTGGTTCACTGGTTCACAGGCGAGCGGGGGTCTAGCAGTAAAGACATTAAGTCCTTGATTTGCTGCTCATTCAAAATGGGAGTAGCATGCTGGGCACCTTGATTTTTAAAAGTCACGCCAAACCTGGGCATTGCCGTGCAAACATCAAAAGCCTTGGAATTCATCAGCACTCCCCAAGTATATTGAATCAACGAATCAGTAGAGGCCTGATTTGATTTTTCAGTAAAGCTCTGCATATCTTTGACCCCCCTTAATTTGCCGTACTGATAAAGACTTGGGCCCAGGGTTCCATATGAAACCTCTTTCTTCGTGAGTTGGTGGCAGTTGTAACAATTACCCCCATTTTGCGATTCAAAAGGGTCACTCCACGTCTTTCCGCGTCCGTCTTGTGCGATACGCTCTCCAGCTTGGAAATCACCGAAGTAATTGGAATCTTTCGGTTGGGTAATTAATGCAAGGTTCTCAAGCCTAATTTGCTCAATTTGCTCAGTTGATGATTGAGCGGTTACATCCTTAGCGCTCCTTTGGGTGGAGCAATACCTTTGAGTACTGTCTTGTTTTAAGCGGTCAAGACCTGCCTGACCCTTAGCTTCAAAAGACTCGTTCACTATACTTTGAGTTTCAGCTCTCAGGCTAATTTCTGCCTCAGTCCCACCCCCCATTTGCGGGGCTTGAGAGCAGCTTGCAAACACAATGCAACAAAATAAACACAGACAGTTTTTTAGTGTAAGTGTAGTGAATTGAAATATATTTTTTGCTGGCTTATTGAAAAGGTGAGCAATGCAATTGCAAAATGAAAACTTCATAAATCTAGGTCCTCACCTTTTCAAACCTGGGGCGTTTGCCACTTGCCCGGTTGCGTTGACCCCCATATACACTGACAACGCGACTGTTGCAGGACTCACGTATTTAGGTTTTGGAAATCGTTGTTGCCTAAAACAATCAGCCAATCTTTGCTGCATAGTCCACAAGGATCCGGTAGATACTCTATAGGCAGGCCAAGTTCCAAAAGCATACCCAGCGCCTGCTGGCGTACTTAAGTTAGGAAGGTCTTGAAGTCGGATTCTGCGACCATCCTGTGTGTGGCAACTGGCACAAGAAAAATCATGTGTTCCAGCTCGCATATAAAAAATCTCTCGCCCCATTGCATACATCTTTTTCTCTTGGGGATTGGATTGAGAAATGTTAAACGCCAGCCCCTCGGACTCAGAGGAAACGTAAGCTGCGATTTGTGCAATATTTAATCGCTCGCCCTTAGAGAAATCAAGATCAATTATTTCTTGCGCGTTAAAGCCTTGAATTTTCTCCATACATGTCAATAAGCGAGATTCAAGATCTTGGACTTGCTGAGTATCTGAAAAATAGCGGGGCAATTGAACCCAAGCCCCTTTAACAACCCCGGGGCCCAGCCCCAAGTCACAGCTCGAGAGGGGCTGGCCTTTAGGTCCACGAGCCAAGCTCCACAAAGATTGCCCCTTAGCCACATACAAATCAGCAGGATTGGCCTCTTGCAACATTTGACGATACTGCGTTAATGCAGCATCCGTAGCTCCCTTTGAATCAACTGACTGAGCTACGCAGCAAACCCCATAAAAAACAATCGACAAGGTAAGGCCTATTTTTTTCCAAAGGTAGTTTGAATGATTGAAGCGACTTAGCATAAGATCTTAAATTCACAAGGACATGATTACACAAGAAATATTAAACTTCAACTCACAACCGCCTCATCTGTGCGTGTGTCACCGCGGTTATCGCGCCACGTTATGCTCAACTTATCACCAGGCTTAGTCCCTTTTAAGGTGAACTGAAGAAAGGGATTCTTAGAAACCCCACCACCCCACTCAGAGGTCATTACAACCCGGCCGTTCAAACTTGCCGTAACGTCTTGGATATTCCAGATGGGCACGACCTTACCGTCCTCATCCTTGCGCTGTCCTGACTCCATTTCATGGCTCATCAAAACTTTGACCGTTGTAACTGAGCCTAGTGATTGAAGGCGAATTCTCATCGGATCAGACATACTCAACTCCAAATGCTAGATAAATACAAACTGTTACTAAATTATGAGCCAATAAGACAAAGTGACCCGACAGCGTTGCCTGGGCATTAAAGGTATTAACCACCACATCCCCCCAGAGTTACTTTTACCTCTTTTTTAGCAAAGTAAACCTTGCCGTCACTTAACTGGGCCAGGGCGTAGAAATCAGAAGTTTGTGCAAACTTGCAGCGAAGCGTGACTGCGGGGGTTACTTCCTCAGTTAAGTTGAAAATCGCAATTAAGGGAACCGGATTTTTCTCAACCATAAAAATCCAACGCTTGATATTTGCAAGCGTCGTGTTTGCAGCCACTTGCACGACCGATCCGTTCTCTGCAATCTCAGGCGTAGTTAGCGTAATTTGCTTATTCTCAATGGGCAAGCTCAATCCCAAGCTTTTGTAGAGTTCTAAAACCGACTTTGCATCAAAAGCAGTTTGTTGATAAGCACTGGCGCTACGCATGTAGCCAAGAGACTGCATTAATAAACCCGCTACGAGGGCACTTTTCTTGAGAACTTCTCGCCTGTCATTTTGCATATTTCCAACTCCATCCTTATCAGCTAAAAAATACCCGCTGCGGCAATATGTGCCAATTGTTTATTTGCCCTATCATTGTGCCTGAATTCGAGGAAGCCCTAAACTCACGGGACACACTCCAAAATTGATTTCGCCCACTAAGGTCTCCTAGAACTAAACTGACACTACTTAAACATTCCTCATACACTTCTTCAGTAGCCAATGTACCCTCTTAACTCGCCTGTTCAGTAAGTCTAAAGTGAATAAACTTAACAAATCACAATTTAAGCCAACTGCAGAAACAATTGGTTTTTTCATCCGCACGCTTACTGTGCTGATAGCTCCACTAGTGCAAACCACCGTTTTCTCAGCACCATCGCAAGAGCTAGCTAAGATTAGCGCAAACGAGCTCAACCAGCAGACAAATGCAGCAATGTGTGCCCAGTGTCACGGCACAAACGGTGTGTCTGAACCCGGCTCCTCCATTGCTGGTATTGCAGGGATGCCAAGTCCAAGGTTCATTCAAAGGATGAATGATTACGCGCTCTCACCTCCAAACGCCTCAGTTATGGCTCGTCTAGCAAGAGGGCTTACTCAGGAACAGATTGAAGGTCTAGCAATTTACTTTGAAAAGCAACCCAGCCATTCTGTACTCAAAAATCAACTCTAAATTACATTGTGCAAAGACGTAAACTGATCAAATATAGTCTGGGCAGTGCATTAACTAGCTCAGCATTTAGTCAAGCCGCTTACGGCCAAGAAATCAATTCAAACTTAAATTCAAAAACTGCAGCACCCCCCTCTCTCAAGAGTGCCCGCGTAATCGTCATAGGGGGAGGTTACGGCGGCGCAACGGCAAGTAAATATTTAAGCCTTTTCTCAAACCAGCAAATACAAGTAACGCTCATCGAACCTGAGGCGGAGTTTATTTCATGCCCACTCTCTAACCTGGTGATCGGTGGATCAAAACACATCAACTACATTACTAAAAGTTATGCGCTACTTCAAAAGAACCGCGGAACGCGGATCATCAAAGATTGGGTAAGCTCAATTGATCCTACTGGCAGAAAAGTTAAAACAGCCTCTGGTCAAGTGCTCCCCTACGACGAGTTGATTCTCTCTCCTGGGGTTGAGCTGATGTACTCTAGTGTTGGGGGTTTGCTTGAGGCTAAGCGACAGGGAAGAATTGTGCAAGCATGGGGTGGCACAGGCAATGAGACCCAACACCTCAGGCGCCAGCTAGAAGCCTTGCATGACGGAGAGGTGTTTGCGATCACAGTACCTGAACTCCCCTACCGTTGCCCGCCAGGCCCTTATGAGCGAGCATCACAGGTTGCTCACTACTTTAAAAACTTCAAACCCAGATCTAAGGTAATCGTACTAGATGCTAACCAAGACATCACATCCAAGGGTCCGCTTTTTAAAAAATTCTGGCGTGAAAATTACCCCAACCACCTCGAGTACCGCCCAGAACATAAAGTAGTCGAAGTCGATGCTAGGACAAACACCTTAAAATTTGAAATTCAAGACGATCTTCAAGCGGGCCTCTTAAACGTACTTCCTGCCATGCGCGCAGGTGCGATCGCCGTTCAAACAGGACTCTCTAACGTTAACAAGCGTTGGTGCGAGGTGAATTTTTTAAACTTTGAATCTACTGTAGCGCCCCACATACACGTCTTAGGGGATTCAATACAGGCCGGTCCCTACATGCCTAAATCGGCACACATGGCGAACGCGCATGCAAAAATAGCGGCGGCAGCAATAGTGGCCAAACTAAGCGAGTTGGAGGTCAACTCACAACCTTTTTTAACAAATACTTGCTACAGTTTTGTAGATCCAGAGCAAGCCATTTATATTGCCTCAGTACACCAATATGATAGTGTCGAAAAGACTTTTAAAATCTTACCCAATGCAGGCGGCATTTCTGCAGAGGCTAGCAAACAAGAAGGAACATTTGCATACGGTTGGGCAAAAAATATTTGGGCAGATTGCTTAAGTTAGATTTAACTAATTTCTTTTTTAAATATATCGCCAATTAACGAGCGCTCATAACATTTAAGTTATTTTCAAGTGCCAATGTCAGTGGAAATGGATTTACCATCAACTGCGATACAGCTCCGTATAACTCCTCAGACCACTCCTTGCGTGAGCGGTCATTACAGTAACTTAATGCACCCACTTTGACTTGAGCAGAAAACGGTTTTGCTGTCAAAGTAGTCCAAACTGATTCTAAGAATGTAATATCACCAACAAAGGTAGGCGCATGACTTTGCGCCTCACTTCCCCTTTCTTTATAAGCCAAACATACTGGAAGTACGGGAGTATTGGAGCTTACGGCTGATTGCAATAAATTAGTATGAAAGGGAAGTAACCCAAGGCCATCACTTGTAGTTCCCTCTGGAAATACAGCTAAAACCTCACCCTTGATGAGCGCGTCCGTCATTTGGTGCATAACCTTAATTGCATCCCTTGGCTTTTGACGCTCAATAAAAAACATTCCCGTTTTTTTGGACAGAAAACCAACTACGGGCCATTTGCCGATTTCCGATTTTGCAACAAATCGGCAATATCCAATTGAATGTAAAACCAAAACGTCCAACCAAGATATATGGTTTGAAACGATTAAAAGTGGGCCTCTAAAATTAAATGCACCCTCTACTTGAACAACAATCCCCAAACTGTCCAAAACTCCAATCGACCATTTTTGAACTTCAAGTGCTCGTTCGTGTGGATCTAAAAACGGGAAGGAAAATAAAACGGTCAGGTACCCTGCGATCAACTTAAAGATCAGGGAGGCGAAGCGGTAAGCAGCACGTAAATAAATCAAGAGTTTCATCTACTTAGTTATAGTAAAAACCCAAGGTTGTTAAGCATTTTTTGAATAGACTAAATGTCCACCTACGATTGTCCATTTAACAGATCCAACCATTGCCGCGCCACTGAGTTCAAAATCAAAGGGTGTAAATTTTCCTTGACTGCATAAGCTCTTAGGTTGCACCATCCAAGTAGACTCCGGATCAAAAATACATATATCCGCAACCCCACCTATCTTTAGCTCGCCCGCACCGCCCACATTTGGAGCACTAAGGCTTGGCATTGCTTCAGTAAAGTTTTGCGTCTGACGTAATAACTTAGCAGGACCACTGGTCACTACCCGTAGCGTATCAATTAGGCTCAGCTTTTGTTGAGAGCCCCACTTAAGAGCCAAACTCAGCAACAACTCAACCCCAGTAGCACCTGGCTCTGCTTGTGCGAAGGGGAGTGCTTTAAGATCGCCTTCAACAGGATTGTGATCCGACACCAAAGCATCTATAACCCCGCTAGCAAGTCCCTCACGAAGGGCCTCTCTATCAGGTTGCTGTCTAAGCGGGGGCGTAAGCCTGGCTCTGGAATCAAAATACCCAATATCTTGATCAATCAAATGAAGAGAGTTGATACTTACATCACAACTAAGCAGCAGTCCCTCTTTCTTAGCCGCGCCGACAAGCGCAACTCCCGCCGCACTGGATATTCGACATAAATGCACTTTTGCGCCAGTGCTTCTCATAAGCGCAAAAATTGTATTAAGAGCTATCGTCTCTGCAGCAACCGGCACGCCACTTAATCCTAGACGTGTAGCTAAAGCTCCACTGGCTGCAACGCCTTGTCCCAAATAATAATCCAATGGCCTGAGCCATACACAATACCCATAGGTTGCGGCGTACTGCATTGCTCTTTGTAAAACTTGGGTATTGCAAATCGAAACCTCAGCTTGACCAAACCCAATGCAGCCGGACTGCGTCAGCTCAAACATCTCTGTTAACGCCTCGCCGTGCAAACCTTTGGTCAACGCACCCAGAGGATGAACTCTCGCCAGATTCATCTTTTGGGCTCTAAATTTAAGCATATCAACCAGGCCTGGTTCGTCCAGAACTGGGTCAGTATCAGGGGGACACACAAGAGTTGTAACGCCACCCGTAATGCAGGCTTTGAGCTCGGACTCAAGCATTCCTTCGTGCTCATACCCTGGCTCTTTGAGTCTGGCCATTAAATCAACCAAGCCTGGGGCTACAACGCAGCCCTTTGCATCGATAACTTCGTCGGCTTTGAATTCGCCTTTGTAGGCTCCAATTGCCAAAATAATACCGTCTTGTATGTACACATCCCCTACTTTGTCGTAGGAGGAAGCTGGATCGATGACGCGACCATTTTTAATGATGATATTCATGCTTCATTCCCTGCAACTATAGACATTACAGCCATCCTCACAGCAATACCAAAGGTCACCTGGGGTAGGATCACGCTTTGGGGTCCATCGACTACGGCAGAGTCAATTTCAACGCCTCTGTTAATGGGGCCAGGATGCATCACAATTGCGTCTGGTTTTGCAAGAGCTAACTTTTGCGGCGTGAGACCAAAGCCCTTAAAGTACTCCTGACTTGATGGCAAAAGCGCGCCGTTCATGCGCTCATTTTGCAAACGCAGCATGATGACAACATCACAGTCTTTGATGCCCTCATCAAAGTTATTAAATACCTTCACCCCCATTTGCGCCATATCTGCAGGCACCAAAGTTTTGGGGCCAACCACGCGAACCTCTGCGCACCCAAGCGTTGTTAAAGCATGGATATCAGAACGAGCCACACGAGAGTGCAAGACATCACCAACCACAGCAACACATAAGTTGGAGAAGTCTCCCTTGTACCTGCGAATGGTGTACATATCAAGAAGTCCCTGCGTTGGATGTGCATGGCGACCGTCACCTGCGTTAACGACATGTACATGTGGAGCCGTGTTTTGAGCAATCAAGTAAGGCGCCCCTGACTCACTATGACGCACAACAAAAATATCTGCCGCCATAGCGGACAAATTTGCAATAGTGTCTAGGAGCGATTCGCCCTTGCTTGTTGAAGATTTGGCGATATCTAAGTTAATGACGTCCGCACTCAAACGTTTTGCAGCGATCTCAAACGTTGTGCGGGTTCGCGTGCTATTTTCAAAGAAAAGATTAAATACACTCTTCCCTCTCAGCAAAGGTACTTTTTTCACTTCACGGTCACTGATGGATACAAAGTTCTCAGCCGTATCCAATATATGCGTCAAGAGTTGCTTGGACAACCCCTCGGTTGACAAAAGATGAATCAATTCACCATTTTTATTGAGTTGTGGATTGCGCTTATGTTGCACTTTTTGACTCCAAAGAAAATTTAAAGTGCCCCTGTGCATCTTGTTCAAGGGTGAGATTTTTACCGGGCGTCAAACTTAACCTAACCGCTGAATAGTCGCTTTGAATAGGAAGTTCGCGTCCTCCCCTATCCACCAAGACCGCAAGTTGAACAAGAGAGGGACGACCAAAATCGTAAAGCTCATTTAAAACCGCTCGTATCGTGCGCCCCGTATAGAGCACATCATCAATGATCAAAATTTCTGATCCCTCTACTTGGAAAGGCAATTTAGTTTGCCCTCCATCACTTAGCCCACGATGGGCGAAATCATCCCTGTGCAAGCCAGAGGAAATTTCACCAATGGGGCAATTTAAGGACAAATCTTGAACCAAGCGTTTGACCAACCACGAGCCTCCTGAGATCACACCGACGATTGCCGTCTTTGGCTTAATGAGCGGCTTAATGCCCTGGCAGAATTCTTTGTAAATGGACTCAGCGTCGAGTTCAATATGGCCTTGGTTTACGGTGCTCATGGATTAAGGGTCCGAAAAAATTGATTCAAAATAATACAAGCAGAATCTGAATCAAGATCAGATTTGCCTGAACTCGCGCCTTGCAGGCTCTTGGCCTCTGTTGTGCTGTAGCGCTCATCGACCTCAAATACAGGCAGTTTGAACCTGCCCTCTAATTGACGAATAAAGCGGCGGGCCTTTCGCGTGTTTTCATGCTCCGCACCATCTGGATGAAATGGTACGCCCACCACTAAGGCCTCAGGCTCCCACTGCGCAATGCGCTGAGCAATTTGAATCCATTGTTGGGCTGCGGTACCGTGAACGCTTGCACAAGGCTTAGCAACCGATAGTAACTTGTTGCCAATACTGACTCCAATTCGCTTGACTCCGTAGTCCAGTCCCATGAACATATTGAGAGACGCCGCCTGTGTCAAGGACACTCCAAGTTGGTGTACGTTGATAGGCTGATCAGGGGCTTCAGTACTGAGCGCGTTTATCGTCAACCCGTTCAAGAGCAAATCTCACCAAAGCCGGAGTAAAACAATGCGGGACGCATCATGCATGCCCCGCGTCTGGAGACAGCATCCAGGCCTGCAACCCCAGAAGTGCCAACGCCTTGTCGTAACGCTGCTCAGTTGGGGTATCAAATATGACACTGGGATCTGCCTGTACAGTTAACCAACTGTTCTCAGCCAACTCAGATTCCAGTTGGCCCTGAGCCCACGCCGAGTAACCAAGTGAGACCAATACCCGCTTAGGACCAGCACCCGTTGCCAAGGCCTCCAAAACATCCTTGGAGGTAGTCATCTCAAGGCCGCCAGGCACACAAAGGGTTGAGGCATAAACGGTTTCGCCGTCGGTTTCCGTCATTTTGAGCATCGGCTCATGTAGCACAAACCCGCGCTCAGTATGTACAGGACCCCCTTGGAAAACAATTGAGGACTCTAAATCAGGGCGAGTCAGGGGAAGTTCAACTTTTTCAAATAAACTACGCAGACTCATGTCACTGGGTTTGTTGATAATTAAGCCCAGTGCACCTCGCTCACTATGCTCACAAAGATATACGACACTTCGAGAGAAAGAATCATCGGACAATCCAGGCATTGCAATCAAAAAATGATGGGTTAAATTGATTGAATCGGTGATTGAGGTCATAGCCTCATTTTACTTGATTGTTTTGTTGTACTCTGTAGCATTGAATACAATTTATGTAACTTAGGCAAAATCGTGCACAAACACACAATCGATAATTTTCAGTCTGGATTGGTATGGTTTAGACGCGACTTGCGGCTACACGACCAACATGCCTTATTTTTGGCACTTAAGCACTGCAAGGAGGTTTATTGTGTATTTGTTTTTGATACCGACATATTGGATACACTTCCCCGTGAGGACCGAAGGGTTGAATTCATACAAGAATCCATCCTTAATTTAGACACTCACCTTAAGAACACAGCGCAATCGAATGACGTGAGGATCATCACGCTGCACGGCAGTGCTGTGCAAGAAATCCCAGATATCGCAAAACTACTGGGTGTACAGGCTGTTTTTACGAACCACGATGATGAACCTGCAGCCCTAAAACGGGATGCACTCATTAGAGGCAAGTTAGCGGCGCAAGGAGCATCTTACTTTGACTTTAAAGATCATGTGATTTTTGAGCGTAGCGAGGTGCTCACTCAAACCGGCAAGCCCTACGGCGTGTTTACCCCCTATAAAAACGCATGGCTAAAAAAAGTTTCAGAAACAGATCTTCAGTCTTTTGATATAAAGCCGTATAAATCAAATTTTGCAGTGCTAAAAGCCGCGCACCGTCAACGCTTGAAAGCTTCGGTACATACCCTTGAAGAGCTTGGCTTTCAGCGCACAAATTTGAAAGAACTCGGCGTGCATACGGGCATTGACGGGGGTAAATTTTTGTTTAAAGACTTCCTAAAGCGAATGGATCTTTACCATGAGACAAGAAATTTTCCTGGAGTCAAAGGGCCTAGCTACCTAGGGGTACACCTCAGATTTGGTACTGTCTCAATTAGGGAACTTGCACGCACTGCGCTAGAAAAAGCCAACGCGGGCTCAGAGGGGGCCTCCATATGGCTATCCGAATTAATTTGGAGAGATTTTTACGCTCAAATTTTGCACCATCACCCAAGGGTAGTCACTCAATCTTTCAAACCAGAATATGACCTCATTCAGTGGGAGGATGATAAAGCAGCCAAGAAACTTTTTGCAGCCTGGTGTGATGCTCAAACTGGATTTCCGGTTGTGGATGCAGCTATGAGACAGATCAATTCAACAGGTTATATGCACAACAGACTTCGCATGGTCGTTGCCAGCTTCTTGGTCAAAGATCTCGGCATAGATTGGCGTTGGGGTGAGGCTTATTTTGCCAAGCATTTACTGGACTTTGATTTATCTTCCAACAATGGTGGCTGGCAATGGGCAAGTTCAAGCGGGTGTGATGCCCAGCCCTACTTCAGAATTTTCAATCCAGTGAGTCAAAGTGAACGGTTTGACCCAAAGGGAACTTTTATTCATCGCTATTTACCTGAACTTCGCAATTTAAGCCCAGCGGCACTGCATGCACCTTGGACGGCAAAACCGGTGGAGCTCCTAAGCGCTGATGTGCAACTGGGAAAGAACTACCCTCTGCCCATCGTTGATCATGCGAAAGCGAGGGAGAAAACTTTAATGCGCTACTCAGTTATCAAGTCAACAAAAACTAAATAACTATTTATTACCCTTTTATTTTTTTATCTTGAAATGGCCTAGTCATTTTTAAATCGCAGGTTGAAAAACCATAACCTCCCCCCTCAAGTGTGTGAAAATACACCCCTTACTCTCAACCAATATTAAAGCTTTGACGGAGCGATATCAATGGAATTACTTGGACACCGACAATTAGGTGCATCTCAATCACAAGCCTGGCAAGCGCTTAATGACCCGAATATTCTTAAACAAGCCATTCCCGGATGCGAACGTTTTGAGCGAATTAGTGATACGGAATATAGCGTGACGGTAGCGCTAAAGATCGGCCCAGTCGCAGCCAAATTTAATGGCAAAGTTTTCTTAAATGATATTGTTGCGCCGCACTCCTACTCCTTGGCCTTTGAGGCGCAAGGGGGGATGGCAGGATTTGGCAAAGGGCAATCCAAGGTCACTCTCAAACCAACCACAAGCGATGAATGTGAACTTAGTTATACCGTACAGTCTCAAGTTGGCGGCAAGATTGCCCAACTCGGTCAACGACTCATTGAAGGCGCCGCAAAATCTTTAGCTGATGATTTCTTCACGCGTTTCGAAAAAGCTTTAGTCAACGAGCTAAGTCACGGCGAAGAACTAGCGCCTTCTGGTGTTGATGCCTCGACTCCAAGCAATTCTAATATTCATGAGCCCCTCTACCTTGAATCCAATCCATTTGCACGCAAGGCTTTATACGGAATTACTTTTGCTGTTGCGCTTCTCTTGATTTATTTTTGGATCACACTGAAATAAATGGAAAATATTGATGTAATGGTTCTGCGCGCTGTTGCTAATTGGCGAGCAAATGGCCAACGAGCATTACTGGCAACAGTGATTAGAACTTGGGGCTCGTCCCCCAGGCCAATCGGCTCGATCATGGCACTTTGTGAAACAGGGGCTGTCGTTGGCTCCGTATCTGGTGGGTGCATTGAAGATGATTTGATTGATAGATACACCAAGGCTTATGCATTGGTCACGCGAGGTGAGCCGCCACAAAATATGGTCATCGCGCCCCAGGTCTTGCCTATGGGACCGCCGCAAAGTGTTAAGTACGGGATCACAGCCGATGAAGCCCACCGCTTTGGACTGCCGTGCGGGGGAACGCTGGAGTTACTCCTCGAGTTCGATCCTGATGCCAACTCACTTAAAGAACTAATAGGGTTGCTTGAACAAGGACACTTGATTCAAAGGCAAGTTAATTTAGAAAACGGTCTTGTCACGCTGACGCCTTGTGACTCACCTGCAGAACTTGCAATTGATGCACACAGCCTTGTAAACACCTTTGGGCCCGAATACAGAATGCTTTTAATTGGCGCAGGTCAGATGGCAGAGTATTTAGCAACGATGGCTAAATTCAATGGTTTTGCAGTAACGGTTTGTGATCCTCGGGATGAGTACTCTAGTGCGTGGTCAGTACCAGGCATTTCTTTATCTAAGGAGATGCCTGATGATATGGTCAAAACTTTCAAGGCCGATCGGCGCAGTTGCGTTATTGCGCTGAGTCACGATCCAAAACTTGATGATTTGGCGCTCCTAGAAGCGTTGAACACTGAAGCTTTTTATGTTGGTGCAATTGGCTCTAGAAGAAACAACACGGCTCGCAAAGAACGCCTGAGGGAGCACTTTGATGTAACCGAGGACAATATAAATCGTCTTAAAGGACCCATAGGTCTATACATTGGTAGTAAAACTCCAGCCGAGATTGCCGTAAGCATCATGGCCGAAGTTCTTGCCGTCAAAAACGATGTGCCCATTGCAAAAGAGCACGAGGTCATGCACGCTAAGAATAGCAAAGCAATGTAGGTCTTAAACCAAGGGATTGCTCGAATTATTGGTTCAAAACGGCCAGGCCACAATACTTTTAACGGTCCAAGCGTCGGAGGATCCGTTCAAGCCGCGCCCTATGCCCAAGTTAATTTCATAGGGCTTACGGTCATAATCCCAAACCAAATAAAGCGTGTTGTTCTGGAGTCGGTAGGGCAAGGAGTTGTTAAGCTGGCCCATCCCACTGTAATACTCTAATCCGTAGTGTGAGGAAGCCGTCAATTTATAGCTTCCTTTTAAAGCCATGGAGAACTGAGGCGAGTGCTCTACATTGCCAGTGGGAATGCTCCATTTGAAGATGGGATTAAATGAGAGAAGCCAATCTTCGTCCTTCCATCCCAATATGTACCTTAATTCATAAAAGCGCTTAGACATCTCGAACTCGGGTTTGAGTTCGCCCAACTCCATGTTGATGCCCGAGAAAATACCCTGACCATATAAGGACTGAAGCGGTAGATATTTCAAACGCGCGATATAACCAGCCTCAGTCAATGTTCCGTTGTTGGTACGCGTCATTGGAACCATCAACCCGGCTTCGAAGGTGCGACTCAATCCGTAGGAAAATTCAGGAGTTAACCGCTGACCGTGCACATTCATCACCTCCCCTGCATAAGTCGGCATGGTCAGTCCCTGGGGGGTAGTATTAAGATGTAACTGCGTTCCTAACTCACCGGGCGCGACTATTTCGTCGGTAAAAACAGCAATCTCATAATTCAACGCACCATGCGCTACTGGGGCAACCGTGCCCAATACGGCAAGAAGCGACCATAAAAATGAACTTTTTAAACTCACCTTAATTGCACTTTGTACTTTGCCAATGAGGGGCCGAGACTCTTTAATTAATCTTTGAAAGTAAAAACCGAATAGCATAATGTGTCCTGACAAAGTTGGGCTTTGTTTAACATCATCCTATCACAGCGTTAATTTACTACCTAATGGCTCGCAATCACAAGGGCAAACAAGAGCAAACAAGGGTGAATTTGAAGCATAGCCCCCGCGACCAGGCAGCCTAAATTTAAGACAAAATAGTTAATATAGAGTTCTGTCTGATGATTGATTGCAAATATAAAACGATTAGCTAAAAAGCAAGTAGTTGGAAATTTTAAAGGCTCAATATGATTGAAGTGGATTCGCACTTGAATTCATCACTAAAATCAACGGATTAATTAATATTAAAGAATGCAATGAGTGCCTTTCACGAAGAAAAAGTTTTAACGGTTCACCACTGGACGGACCGCCTGTTTAGCTTTACCACTACAAGAGACCCTGGGCTGAGGTTCTCCAACGGCCACTTCACTATGATTGGTTTGATGGTGAATAATAAACCTTTGTTAAGAGCCTACAGCATAGTTAGCCCTAATTACGAAGAGCATTTAGAGTTCTTAAGTATCAAAGTTCAAGACGGTCCGCTCACCTCCAGACTTCAACATATAAAAGTTGGCGATACTCTCATCGTGGGTAAAAAGCCGACTGGTACCTTGTTGATTGACTATTTGTTGCCGGGCAAAAATCTATACTTAATGAGCACTGGCACTGGTCTTGCGCCTTTTTTAAGTATCATCCGGGACCCAGAAACCTATGAGCGTTTTGAAAAAGTAATATTGGTTCACGGCGTTCGCGAAGTCAGTGAACTAGCTTATCACGAGTACATATCTGAGGAACTACCTAAGCACGAGTTATTTGGTGAAATGGTAAGTAAGCAATTGCTTTACTACCCAACTGTGACCCGCGAGCCCTTTAAAAATCAGGGTAGGTTGACTGATTTAATCGAGAGTGGAAAAATGTTTAGTGACTTAGGAATGCCCGCTCTTGACCCACTGGTCGATAGAGTCATGATTTGCGGTAGCCCACAGATGCTCAAAGATTTAAAGAAAATTTTAGAAGAACGCGCCTTCAAAGAGGGCAGTACAACGACCCCCGGGGACTTTGTGATTGAACGTGCGTTTGCAGATAGCTAGATAAAACCACGAAATCTTTGTCCTCAATGAAAGCTCGCTCCCTTCAAGACCTTGAAGGTCTCAAAAGAAAACTAAGCGAAAGAGCGCTCCTTGAGGAGAAAGAACGGCTTGAGCGGGCTGAGCAGTTGCGAAAGCAAAATGCAGAAAAAGATCTTTTCAAAAGAGCTGTAGGCTCAGTCAAGCCTATACCCGCCAAACCCAGGGTTTCACTTAAAAACGAACCCACTCCCCCTATAGCCATCCAGCAAATAAAGGATGATCAAAGTGCGCTGAAGGAGAGTTTGAGCGATGAATTCGATGTTGCCTCTTTGCTGGACACAGATGATGCCTTGAGCTTTCGAAGGCCCGGCATTGGTACGGACGTGACCAAAAAACTTAGAAAAGGTGACTGGAGCGTACAAGCCCAAGTCGACTTGCACGGATTACGACGGGAACAAGCACGGGAGCATTTAAGCTCTTTTTTAAAAGATTCCATTAAAAGTGGGTTGCGCTGCATACGGGTCATTCACGGAAAAGGTCTGGGCTCGCCTGGGAAGACGCCGGTTTTGAAGGACAAAGTTCAGTCATGGCTCGTACAAAAAGATGAGATCCTCGCCTTTGTCCAGGCAAAGCCAACGCAAGGCGGTGCTGGAGCTTTGATCGTATTGCTAAAAGGCCGCTAAGAAATAGATGACGATGTATTAGAAAATATGATGACCGATAAGATACGCGTTGATAAATGGTTGTGGGCCGCACGTTTTTTTAAAACACGCACACTCGCTACAGATGAGGTAAACAAGGGACGCATTCAGATCAACGGATCTGAGGTCAAACCATCCCGCGATATCAGGCCAGGTGATTTGTTAAGTATTCGCCGTGAAGGGTTTATTCAAACAGTTTGCGTACTCGCACTATCCCAAACCAGAGGTCCTGCCAGCACTGCTCAACTCTTATACAGTGAGACCCCAGAGAGTTTAAAGGCCAAATCAATTTGGGTGGAGCAAAGAAGGTTTATGCGTGAGCCCTCCGCGAGCATAGAGAATGGGCGCCCAACAAAACGCAACCGACGGGATTTAGATGCGACGAACAATAAGGGTTGGAACGATCGCTGGAGCGCATCAATCGACTGAGGCTGAATATCTCACACTCATCTTTTTCATCTTTAATGTGTTCTTAAACTTTGCACAACAGATTGGCTGAGAACACTGCGAAGACTCAGCCCCCCCGCAGCCCAGGCAATCAAGACACCCAAGCACGTTCCAAATAGTATAAAAAACGGTGACACCACCCACTCAAACTCAAAAACATATTTAGCTAGGCCCCAGCCTATCAAACTTGCACACACACTCGCAAGCAACCCCGCTAGAGCTCCCATACCCCATAACTCTGCTCGCTGTATTTGAACGAGTAACTGATTTCCCCCTCCTAAGGCCCTGATCAGAGCGTACTCTTTCACTCTAGAAGCTAGGGTGCTGTGGATGCAGGCAACCAAGACAATCAATCCAGCCAATAAAGTGAAGACGAATAAAAACTCTACTGCACTCGTTACTTGTTCCAAAATGGTTTGGATCTGATTGAGAGTAGAACCAATATCGATCTCAGTTACGCTTGGAAACTGATGAACCAACTTATTATCAAATCCTCTCGCACTCGGAGCCTTAAACGCAGCGATGTAACTTTGAGGCAAATCCTCCATATCTTTCACGGGCAAAATAACAAAGAAATTGGTTCGCATAGAACTCCAATCAACTTTGCGCACCGATGTGATTTTGGCTTCATAAATAAAGCCTGAAATATCAAACCTAAGCGTATCCCCCAAACTCAGATGCAAAGTCTTTGCAATGCCCTCCTCGATGCTAAGCGAGTTTTCTTCGTTGGCCAGCCAGCGCCCAGCTACTATTTGGTTATTCGCAGGCACTTGGTCACTATGTGAGAGGTTAAACTCACGATCAACTAAATGCTGGGCTCGCTCATCGCTGTAGCGATTAGCGGTTACAGCCTCATTGTTAATCGCAATGAGGCGAGCTTTGATCATAGGATACCAATCAAATTTATCAACTCCATTTGCCCTCAAAGCAGCTTGGAAGTCTTGTGCTTGATCACTTTGGATGTTGATTACAAAACGGTTAGGTGCGTCCTCAGGGGTTGCGTTTCTCCAACTTTGAATTAAATCTGTGCGCAGCAAAATGAGCAACAAAAGCGCTAGTAAACCAACGGCCAAAGAGCTGATTTGCAAGACGGAGTAGGCACTATTGGCATTTATTTGACGCGTTGCAATTCGCAACCAAAGCGGCGATGTATGTTCATTCACCCACCGCCTTAAAATTATGATCGCCCCTTTACTGCAAAGCGCAAAGATTGCAATCGCGCTTAAAAATCCGCCTACAACACTCAGCACCAATAATAAATCTTGACTTACTAAAGCCATTAATAAACAAAGGCCTAACACACCCAAGGCCCAAACCAAGATGGGCATTCGGTTTACAGCCCCTAACTCTTGCCTCATCACCAGCAGCGCGGGTACGCTTGCAAGTTGAAGAACAGGGGGCAACCCAAAAGCGAGCAAGCTGCATAACCCAACACCAACACCTTGAAAGACCGGAACGTAGTTAGGCAAAGGCAGGGCCGTGTTGACCAAGCCAGATAGCATTTGAATAAAAACGAAATGCACTCCGTACCCAAGTACCAAACCCAAAGCACTTGCAAACAGACCCAGCATAATGAATTCAATAACAAACAGTTTAACAATAGCTCGGTGGCTTTGTCCGAGAACTCGTCGCATTGCACACTCTTGAATGTGTTGGTGTGAGTAGTTGCGTGCTGCCAGTGCAATAGCTACAGCGCTCAAAATGACAGCGAGTAAGGCAACAAGCCTTAGGAACTTGGCGGCTCTGTCTAATGTTTGTCTCACCTCTGGGCGCCCCGTCTCCAGGGTCTCAATACGAACGCCGCGGTTTGCACTTGTTTCAATATTATTTTGCACCCAACTACTAAACTCTTTAACTGCTGAGTCCTCCCCAGCAACCGCAAATCTCCAGTTAATTCGACTCGTAGGCTGGACAAGTTGAGTACTCTCTAGGTCTGAGCGGTTCATTAAAACCCGGGGTGCAAAACTCATAAATCCAACCCCTTTGTCGGGCTCAAATGTTAAGACCTGGGCCACTTTGAATTGAGCTTGCCCTATCGCTATGGGTTCTCCTTGT
>CAITYM010000082.1 GCA_903896615.1 uncultured Burkholderiales bacterium | reverse complement strand
GATCAAAAACGGCACCTCAGTTTGGTGGCACATCCAATCAAGAAACAAAAAATCGCTTGCCCTTGACCTTAAACAAAAAGAGGCTCAAGAGATAGTTCGTACCCTAGTTGAAGGGGCTGACGTTTTAATTGAGAATTTTCGTCCTGGAGCTATGGAGGGTTGGGGACTCGGTCCTCAGGTACTTCAAAGGATCAACCCCAAATTGATCATGCTTCGCATTAGCGGCTACGGCCAAACTGGCCCGTACAGAGACAAACCAGGGTTTGGCGTTGTTGCTGAGGCTATGGGAGGTCTTCGCCACTTAAGTGCCGAGCCCGGACGAGTTCCGGTTCGTGTCGGCGTGAGTATTGGGGATACGCTTGCTTCCCTGCACGGTGTCATAGGTATTTTGATGGCCCTTCATGAGAGACAGCGCAGTGGTTTAGGACAAATCATAGATGTTGCTTTATATGAAGCTGTATTTAACTGCATGGAGAGTTTGTTACCCGAGTACAGTGCGTTTGGTGCTGTACGAGCGCCCGCAGGCAGTGAATTGCCAGGCATCGCTCCCAGTAATGCATACATTTGTGCAGACGGAGCCTACGCACTGATAGCAGGAAATGGGGACAGTATTTTTAAGCGACTCATGCACACAATCGGCAGGAATGATCTCGCTTTGGACACTTCGCTTGCACACAATGAGGGCCGCGTGAAAGAATCCAAAAAAATTGATTCTGCTATCGGAGCTTGGACAATTGGTTTGAATTGCGATGAAGTCTTAAAAGCGCTAGACGAAGCGGGGGTACCTGCAGGACGTATTTTTACTGTGAAAGATATTGCTGAGGATCCCCATTACAAAGCGAGGGAGATGATTGTGCAGCAAACTCTTGCTGACGGAACCCTTTTAGACATACCCGGCGTAATTCCAAAACTATCCCGCACCCCGGGAAAGATCCGCAGCCACGCACCTACACTTGGCGAGCACACCCTAGAAGTACTCCACGAAATTGGAATAAATGACAATCAAATCAAAGAGCTCCAAGCCAGGGGCATTATTGGTCATCCGCCTTCAACTAAAGCTGTCTCAGCATGAACGCGGCTGATTTACTTTACTCACAAGGATTTGGAACCCGTCGTCACTGTATTGCACTTGTAGAGGAAGGTTTTTTTGAAATCAATTCACTCCATCTATCCGGAGCAACTCACTTTGAGGTACATAAGGATCCTTACTCTGCACTTGCGGCTCACCTCTCACTCCCCTCTCAAAGTCCTACGGGCTCCCCTGCACAAGCAGGAATAAATGCAGAAGACTTAGAGAGCCTTGCCTACCGCGTAGAGCAAGTGCAGTGGGCCTATCATTCCTGCGCTTACGTGATGCTCTATAAACCCATGGGGATTGAGTGTTCACAAAAACCTTCTAATTGGCCCAGTGTTTACACTCTTTTGCCCACCCCTTTAAGGCAAAGACCTAGAAAAGGATCAAGCCCAGGCGTTCAAGCCGTTGGAAGGTTAGATCAAGACACGACAGGGCTGCTTTTGCTTTCCGATGATGGACAATTTATTCATAAAATGAGTTCTCCAAAGCATCATGTTCCAAAAATTTATGAAGTAACGACCGAGGACCGTCTAGAGCAAATTGTTTGCGAAAAACTATTAAAAGGCGTTCAGCTAAAGGATGAGTACGAATTGATCACCGCTCAGCAAGCTGAATTGACGGGTGAATTCACTCTCAGACTTACCTTAACGCAAGGCAAATATCACCAGGTCAAACGCATGCTCGCAGCAACCGGACATAAGGTAAGCAAATTACACCGCTCTCAAATTGGAAACTTGCAAATTCCAAGTGACCTATTAGAAGGAGAGTGGCGCTGGCTGTCTAAAAAAGAGATTGACAATCTTTTTATTTAACCGGATGCGTGTAACTCAGCACTGATGGCAAGTTTGATGCTAATCAAACTAACTTGGGGGTTTCAAATTACAATTCGCTCACCTTTCTTAAACCCATCACTTAACTGGGCAATCGTCCAAGCCAGAGACCCACAATGAAACATCAGGAAATTCAATTTTGAACAAAAATACCCAAATAAGTCCCTTAAATTTTATGTCGATTTTTTTTCGTCCGTCAACAACACTTATGTGTTGTTTGGCAACTGTTTTCCTGCACACTAATGTTTTGGCGGCAACTGGTCTTCCACTTTTTGTTTTGAATTCTTTGGACGCGAATATCAGCGTAATTGATTCAGGGGATTGGCACGAAATCAAAAAAATACCAACAGGGAAAGAGCCTCACCACCTCTACCTTACTCCAGATGAGAAATCAGTTATCGTAGCAAACGCCGGGAGCGACTCACTAACCTTTATA
This sequence comes from uncultured Burkholderiales bacterium, assembly GCA_903896615.1. GTDB lineage: Bacteria > Pseudomonadota > Gammaproteobacteria > Burkholderiales > Burkholderiaceae_C > Limnohabitans. The sequence continues at coordinate 48,694 of CAITYM010000082.1, read as the reverse complement.
GACCCCAAAACCGCAGAGGTTCAACGTGTCGTTAAAAACACCCTAGACCCTTACCAACTTCGTTTCTCACCTGACATGAAATGGTTCGTCACAGTTGGCAACCGACTCAATCACATCGATATTTACAGTTGGAATGGGCATGATTTATCGATTGTCAAAAGAATTCCCTCATCCAAAACACCCAGTCATCTCTGGATCAATGCTGACAGCACGACCGTCTATGCCACCATGCAAGATAGCGATGAGTTAGTAGCAGTTGACTTAAATACACAAACTATTAAATGGCGTATCAAAACGGGTTCATTGCCGGCGGATGTGTTTGGAACGCCAGACGGCAAAAGTCTGTTGGTAGGGCTCACTGGTGGTCATGAAGTACAGGTTTTTGATATCAGCAAAAATCCTGCCCAACTGGTTCAATCTATACCCACGGGTGAAGGGGCACATGCGTTTCGAGCACTAGGAGACTCAAAACATATTTTTGTCAGCAACAGAGTATCAAACACAATTAGTTTAATAGATTACACAACTTTTAAAGTAGTCAAGGAGTTCAAAGGCCCAGGTGGTCCAGACTGTATGGAAGTATCAGCCGATCAAAAATCTCTATACATTTCTTCTCGTTGGATTGGCCGAATGAGTATTGTTGACATTGAGAGTGGCAAATTAATCAGACAAGTCAAGGTGGGTAGATCTCCGCACGGAATTTGGACCCTAGAGCATGCAAAACGTATCTAGTTTCTCTAAGATATTAATTTCACTTTATTGGTTTACTCTTAGTCAAATTAATTCAGCGGTGGCACTGGAATTGCCGCGAGATTTAGGTCATGACGCATCGCCTATTTCTTGCTCCAAGCCTATTTACCTTACCTTTGATACAGGCCATATGGAAGTGGCACCTCTAATCTCTGATGTACTTCGAAAACATAACGTTCGGGTAACTTATTTTGCCGCCCAAGAACCAACTAAAGTTGGAGATGGAAGCTTGGGCAACGACTGGGCATCTTGGTGGAAGGCTGAGGCAGCAGTTGGAAATACATTTGCTTCTCATTCTTATGATCATGTGTATTGGCGCGCTGACCTTCCTAACAACCGCTTCATCTTTCAACCTAGTTCAGGACCACTAAAAGGTCAAAAACTAAACTGGGGTGCACAAGAGTATTGCGATGAGCTTACAAAATCAAATACGAGACTTAAGGAAATCACCGGCGTTGATCCTCTGCCTTTATTTAGAGCACCTGGTGGAAAAGTTTCCCCTCAATTACTTAAGGTCGCAAAGTCCTGTGGCTTCGAGCATGTAGACTGGGCTGCGGCAGGATTTCTTGGAGACGAGCTTAATAGTCAGAGTTATCCTAATCAATTACTCCTTGACAGAGCACTCAAAAATATTAGGTCAGGGGATATTTTGATGGCACATCTGGGCATTTGGTCCCGTGAGGACCCCTGGGCTCCAAAGGTATTAGAGCCACTAATTAAGGGACTGCAGGAAAAGGGGTTTTGTTTTGAATCACTAACCCATCACCCTCGATACAAAAGCTGGATCAAAAGCGCTCAAACCCAGTAGTTGTGTCATTTAATAAGTATCAATTAATTTCAACTGCCCATTTCACTTGGAGCGGGTTCACAAACACTTCAGTAGACTCTAATAATTCGAATACGTAATTTGAATTATTAGCATATTAAAAACTATTACAGATCAATTTAAGTATGGACTTATGCGGCTTGAGATCATTACCCTCAACCCAGCAGTTAATTCGTACACCCAAAGCATTACGCTTTGTACTTTGCAAGTGCCTCGCTTATAACGGAGACTTCGCAAAATGCATATTAAATGATACAACTCTGCAAAAACATGCTATATTTATATTTGATTTCTTAGAATGGATTAAAGTTGGCGCGTCGCCGTACTTTGTTAAAGTTAAAAGTATCCATCGCTATCTTTATCCAACAATTTTCATTGATTGTGAATTACTATGTTGATGCCGGAACTAAGTGAGATCAAAAATTTGCGTGAAGCAGCGCAAATCGAATTAAGTGAACTTGCTAAGCTCACTAGCTTATCCGTGCCACAACTCAAACAATTAGAAGAAGGCGGAGATCATCTCTTTTATTCTTCTGACATTAAACAACAAGCTATAAAACGTGTTTTAAGAATAATTGATCCAACCCGGATAGTTGATCCGTCTTTAGGCTCGAACAATGAGGCAGAACAATCCCAATCAAGTCGCCCTAAAAACGTAATCGAGGAGATAGTTCGTCTATCTAATAAAGGTGGACGCTCCAAAAGTATATTACCGTCCGCTGTTTATACCAAGAAAAATCCCAGTGCGATGGCATGGGGGGCAGGTATTATTGTCATTGCTATCATTGTTATGTACATAAGCCCTTGGGATTCTCAAGATAAGGATTCAAGCACTGAAATCATCACCCCAGTAACAAAAGAACAAAGCAATCAAAACACAGTTACTACTGTACTTGAACCCCTTAAAAGCGAATCAACAAATAGCCAAATTACATCTCAAATTGCTGATCCGTTAACGGACTCTAAGAATGCAATTATCTCTAGTGCCAAGACCACTGTGGACACCAGTTTGAATGCGGTTGGTACTACCTTATCGCGCGCATCAGAAGTTGTCAAAAATACACCTGTAATTAGCACGACATCTGCACCAGCGAACACAAGCAAAGACGTCAAGGAAGTGCAAAAACAGACTCTGGTTTCTTCTTCAGCAACGCCTCCCAACAATGCTGGAACACCCCCCATGAACGCCAAATCGTCCGAGGCAACTAGCCCCGGCGTATCCTCTGCTGCAAATACTACGAATCCGGTTGATCCGTGTCAATTGCTAGGCTCAGATACGGCGCCAACTGCCTTGTCCTCCGCCCCGACTAAGGCTGGCAGTTATGTTTATTTCACAGCACTAGATAAAGCTTCAGCCTGCGTACAAGACGGTTCAGGTAAAAAAACGACCGTCACACTCAGCAAGGAACAAGGTATGAGCGTTTACGGTAAGGGTCCATGGCAAATTGCAAGTCCAGATTTCTCTAAATTACAAATGTACTTTCAAGGCACGCGCGTATTGCCTGCGGATACAAACGGAAAACGCGTTCAATTGATTGAACAAAATATTCCTCAATAATTTTTTTGTCAATTTATTTCGGTATTTATTTGATCTTTCTAATTAAAGAACTTTCATTATTTAGAAACACAATTAGACACCCTTAATAGATCTCAAACATATTGCGATCAAAACCCTATTGAAATCTCTAGCTTATTTCAATATCTTTAATTAATTCGCCAGCCCTTGAGCTCCTAACCATTTCTATGTATACCTGCTCCAATTCATAAGTGAATTTTTGGGTATTAAAAAGATCAGTCTTAGCTTTTTGTGATTTAAGTTTACTTTTAATAGCGCGCAGCTTTTGAGGATTTTGTCCCAACTCAATTGCAATTTCTTCATACTCATTCAATGACTGAGCAACAAGTTCAGGCATATCTAGCGCGTACAGAAGACTTGAAGCAATTCGAGCCGCAAAAGCTTTGCCCATTAAGGTTAGGACAGGCAATCCGGACCATAAAGCATCACTTGCTGTAGTTCCGGCGTTATAAGGACTTGTATCTAAAAATAAATCAACTAAGGTATAACGAAGCAAATATTCAGGCTGTGTTAAGCGCTCTGCGAAGTAAATTCTGCTTACATTAACCCCGCACAGAACTGCTTGATGCATTAAATTCACTTTCGCCAGTTCAGTGTCTGCATAAATCAACATAACACTTCCCTCAACTTTATTTAAAATTTTCATCCAAGTAGAAAATACATCTGAGGTGATTTTGTAATTTGTGTTGAAGCAACAATATACAAACGCTTCATCAGGTAAGCCAAGATCAGCGCGAGTCATCGGGTGAGCAGACATCACTCTCTTGGAATCGTTCGCTTGGTATATGGGAATATATGCAATTTGTTCACTGTAAAAGCAAGTTAATTCTGGTGGAATTACAACTTTATCGGCAAGCAGGTAGTCCATATAAGGTGCTCCCATCGTGCCCAAATAACCTATATAACTGACCTGCACGGGGGCAAGTCGCTTTGCGAAAATGCCGGTTCTACTACTGCGCGTGAATCCTCCAAGATCAATCGCAATATCAATACCCATCTCCCTAGCCCGTGCGACCAACTCATCATCAGATAGCGTAAATGATTCAACCCAAATATCAAAAGACTGCTCTAAACGCTCCCGCATTGAGTCTCTTTGATTGGGGCCTAATGAAAACGCAACAATCTCGAACTTGTGCCGGTCATGATGTTCAAATAGATCCGCCATCAAATAGGCTACGGGATGTTCCCGGAAATCTGCTGAAAAATAACCCAACCGAATTTTTCGATTATCCTGTCTTTTGACTTGAGAAATAAAAGGCGCTGAAACCGGAGTTGCTGGATATTTACTATCAGCCCAAAGCCTTGCTGCCTTTAGTTGTAGCTCTGGTGAATCTACCAACCCAAGTACAGGAAAGGGGGGAGTGCATCTCTCACCTAACTCAATACTCTTAACTAAATGAGTAACATGAGCTTCAATATTGACCCAATCACAAATCTGCATTTTTGAGTGAAGCAGCAAACCCTCTAAAAATTCATAGCAAGGATTAATTGCTAATGCTTTGCGGTAATCTAAAATCGCTTCTTTAAAATGCTTTAGTTCCCTAAGTGCATTAGCTCTATTAAAATAAGCATCTGTAAAATTGGGATTCAGTTCTAAGGCGTGATCGAAATAGTCGATCGAGGACTTAATTAAAGAGGACTCTACACACAGCACGCCTAGGTTATTTTGTGCATCAGCGTAGCTTGAATCTAATCGACTGGCTCTTTGGTAATGCAATCTCGCCGCCGTCATATCTGCAATCAACCGAAGCACATTGCCTTTATTGTTATATGCCTCACAGTATCCTGGATCCAATGCAATCGCAAAGGAATAATCATCTAAGGCATTGGCATATTGTCCCAAATCTAACGCGGCATTGCCTCGGTTGTTATAAGCCTGCGTAAAGTCTACTTTTAATCTTAGCGCATTTGTCAAACTATAAAATGCGTCCTTAGGACGCTTCAACTCTCTCAATAAATTACCCAGATTAATGTAGTGTTCTACTACATTAGGCTTTATCTCGATTGCCTTTTCATAACTAAGTAATGCCTTCTCTAAATCCCCAAGCTCTCTTAATAAGTTGCCTTGATTAAAATAAGCATCTGCGTAATTCGGATCTAGATCTTGAGCTTTTTCATAACAAGTTAACGCCAACCTTAGCTCATTCACATTCTTTAGAGAATTACCCAGATTGTTGTAAATATTAGGGTCTTGAGAATTGACTTTTAAAGCAATTTTGTAGTTGTGAATTGCATATACTTCGCTACCTAGCCTAGATAATGCAAAGGCTTTATTGACGATTGCGGGTACTAACGCTGGCTCTAAAACAAGACTTGTATCGTACGCTTTAACCGCGGCTTCATAACTTCCAGCAGCTTGGTAGGCATTCCCTAAATTCATGTATGTATTAGCATCATAGGCATTTAGATTTATAGCTTTTAAATATTGATCAATGGCTAGCGGGAATTGTTTCAATTCTTTTAGTACTATTCCGTAATTGTTTAACGCTCCCGGTTGATCTGGATTGATAGCGAGTGACTTGGAAATATATTCCGCTGCCACCCCCCAATTGCCTGCTTGTAGCTCAACGACCCCCAAAAGGTGCAGTGCATCAACCTGCCTAGGATTAGCTTTAAGGATTGTTAAATAGCTTGATTTGGCGTTTGCAAATTCACCCATGCGGTGCAAATTAATTGCACTCTCCAATAACTCGCGTTGTTGGGTGTTACTTGCCCGGGCTGAATTCGCCATATATATTGAATGATTCCTTCTTTGCAAGTTTACGGGTGAGAAAGTTAAACACAATCATTTCCGCTTCGCTACCCCCATATGCACAATCATAATTGCTTTCCACCACCAGTCGTCCCATTCATTGCAATCAAAATCTGCTCTTTCTTGTGGAATAGCAGCCTAAATACGAATCAAAAATAGGCTAAAATAATTGTTTTACCGCCCGAGTGGTGAAATTGGTAGACACAGCGGACTTAAAATCCGCCGCTTTCGTTAATAGCGGGCGTGCCGGTTCGATTCCGGCCTCGGGCACCACAGTCTACATACGGGTTTGCAAGGGATGCAAACAAAATAGTTACACACAAAACCCCGTTGCACAGTCACTGCACAAACTAGTTGAGCGTCACTACGATGGCGTTATGCCCAGATTGCAAACAAACTAGTTGCCTTACAATTTGGATATTAAACCAGTTTTGATTTTTATTTAAATCGCAAATAATAACTACAAATATTTTTGATGGTTAATGCTTTTCTATTTTCATTTACTGGATTTTTATTAGTAATATTACTTTTAGGTGCACTGCCTTATTACTTGAGCCCTAAATCACAAAAACCAAGTTCCTATTGGATACTTGGCTTATTGAGCTCCATCTTTTCTTTTACGCTTTTTGGCTTGGCTCCACTTGTAAGCAACTATATTCTCGTTTTAGCAAACTCATTCGTAATTTGCACATATGTTTTTCAATTATTGTTCTTAATTAGCCTAAACAAAGAAGTACCGAAAAGGTATAAAACGATTTCTGTTTTTGCTGTTGTAACGCTTGCATTAATCACAGCAGTTTTAATTTTCTATAAACAATATTATTTTCGTGTTTACATACTTTGCTTATGTCTGATTTTATTAATTCTTCTACAACTCTATCAGATTAAAAAAATCATAAAAGATAACTCATCTGTACAAATATGGTTTTTGTTGTTAACGCTTTTACTTGATTTGTGCTTTATAACTACAAGGCTCATAATTACATTTAGTGATGCAGATAAAAACTACACAACGATATATGACGAATCTAACTTGAGCATAACCATAAGATGGTTATGGATTGCCAGTATCATTCTCTCATATTTGGGAATTTCTAATTTTTGGGCTGAAAAACTAGCAGTTGAAAATTATAAAAATACTATAGAGAACAATAGGATAAAGCAATTATTAGAGAATAATGAAAACTTACTTTCTTCATTATTGAAAGCCAATAAAACTGTTACCACATCTGCCTTAAGTGCCACTTTAGCACATGAGCTTAATCAGCCTTTAGCCGCTAATAAAATCAATTTGCAATTGTTTAACAGATTACTTACTCTAAATACAAATAAACAATTATTTCTTGCCGAGACTGAGATTGTAAATGACGTTGAAAGAAATAATAATAGAGCAACGGATATTGTTAAATCAATACAATCCATTTTTAACTCATCAACAGTTTCAATAGAGATTGTAGATATAAATGATTTAGTCACTAAAACAATAGATTTGGTTCAAAGAGATTTACAGCACAACAACATAGAATTAAAAATCACTCTAAACGATTCTTGCATTACAAAAGTTAATGAAAACCAATTTCTCCAAGTTATTATGAATTTATTGTCCAACGCAATTAGAGCAGTTGAAGATGTTGATTCTTCGAATAAAGTAATTTCAATTTCTACATTTGTAAATCAGTCTAATATTTCTCTTACAGTAGGTAATTTTGGAGAAGTAATTAACGATGAATTAAGTGCGTCTCTTTTTGATTTAACTAAGCCCAATCAGACTAAAGGTATGGGACTTGGCTTGTGGTTGTGCAAAAATATTTTAGAGCGCCATAATGGCTATATAAAGCATCACACCACATCATTAGGCGAAACTGTTTTTACAGTTTCATTGCCACTATCTCAATAGCTAATAAATTTTTTTAATAATGCTGCGGGTATTGCATTTTGTAATTCTCTAATTTTTTGCATTTCTGTTTCTTTGCTTCTTCTAATCATTTCTTTTTCTTTTATCATACGTACATACGTGATTGGCGTAGTATCAATATTTTTGAATAGCTTAATTAATTCTGAATGACTGAGATTGCTTTGCTTTGTTAAATCATTCCAGGATATGCTTTGATTGACGTTGTCATTTATCCATAAACACAAGGCATCTAATAACTCTTTATCGCTTAATTGCTTATTTGGCGCATCCATTTACAACCCCAATCAGCCTATTCATATTTTTGATTTTAAAAATGCATTATTATTTGTAAATACTATCTAAGTCTTATACTAACTAGGGTTTACTCGTAAATGCATTTTTGATTATTATTTCAGTGATATTGATGGTCATCCACTCATCAATTTTTTCTTGCTCTAATCTTGAATTATTAATTCCCTAATTTACTAACTTTATTTAGACATAAGAGTTTGTACCATGTTGGATTTTAGGAGCCAACATTAGAATAATTCCATCTAAATTACCTAGGGATTTAAATGGATTTCAGTAGAAGAAACTTATTTGCCACAGCTGGCATCGCTGGAGCAACTGCACTTTCCACATACAGCCAAACCGCTTTGGCCGAAACTACTTCTAAATCTCCCTTTAAAGTTCCCGCAACCAGAATACCGATTTTTGGAACTAGCGATGTATTCCCAGTAAGACGCATTTACTGTATAGGTCGTAACTACGAAGCACACGCTCGTGAGATGGGGTCTGATCCAACACGGGAGCCACCTTTCTTCTTTCAAAAACCTACGGATGCCATCCAGTTCGTCCCAATTGATCAAACCGTTAACCATCCCTATCCACCACTGACTAAGAACTACCACCATGAAATCGAACTCGTTGCAGTTCTCTCAAAAGGTGGTCGAGATATTCCTGCTGAAAAAGCTCTTGAATATGTTTATGGTTATGCCATTGGACTTGACATGACGCGTCGTGATCTACAAAGAGCAATGGGGGACCAGAAAAAACCCTGGGAAATTGGCAAGAGCTTTGATCACTCAGCGCCCATAGGCCCTGTTCATCGGGCGGACAAAATTGGACACATCAAACAAGGTGCTATTTGGTTAAAAGTCAATGGAGTGATTCGACAAGAAGCCAATTTATCACAGATGATTTGGTCCGTTGCGGAGCAAATCAGTCAACTCTCGGCTGCATTTGAGATGATGCCAGGTGACATCATCTATTCGGGGACGCCTGAGAATGTAGGTCCCGTTGTTGTCGGTGATACTTTGGAGGGACACATCGATGGACTGCCAAATATCACGTTAAAAATAGTTTGAAATAATTTTTAACAAGTTTTAAAAAACTACTTTTCCCGTTAAATTCTCAATTCTTCAACTGCGTGGCAAGCCACATTTATATTGCCGTTTCGTAGTAACTTTGGTCGCTCGGCTTTGCACCGATCGTTAGCAAACTGACACCTGGGATGAAACGCACATCCGATGGGGGCATGCATTGGATTGGGAATTTCTCCTTGAACTAGAGTTTTGTCTCTGGCGTTTGGAACAAGCTTTGGTATAGCCGCTAGCAACATCTTGGTATAGGGGTGCTTGGGATTAGAGAACAATTCTTTGGTGGGTGCTGTTTCAACCAATCGCCCAAGATACATTACACCCACGCTGTGGCTGACGTGTTTTACGACTGCCAAATTATGTGAAATAAACAGATACGTTAAATTCTTTTGCTTTTGCAAATCCATCATCAAATTTAAAACTTGGGCTTGCACACTCACATCTAGAGCGGACGTAGGTTCGTCGCATATCAAAAAATCAGGTTCTGTGGCCAAAGCTCGCGCTATTGAAATTCTTTGCCTCTGCCCGCCTGAGAATTGATGCGGATATTTCTCTAAGTCTTCACTCCTGAGTCCTACGGACTCTAACAACTGCGTTACCTTTGTCAAATGATCCGAAGTTTTTAAGGTCCTATTTAATTCAACCAAAGGCTCAGCAACAATATCCTTGATCTGCCACCTTGGATTAAGACTGGCGTAAGGATCTTGAAAGATCATTTGTACCCGCTTGCGTATTGGGAGAGTTTGGTTTGCTAAATATAATTTTTTGCCATCAGCATTATCGAAAGTGAACTCTCCTTCACTTGAAGGATATAAGCCTACCAGCGTCTTAGCGATTGTGCTTTTGCCGCAGCCCGACTCACCCACCAATGCAAAGGTTTCTCCTCTTTTAATTTCAAAACTTACGCTAGAGACTGCTTGAAGGTATTGACGCTTTTCTCCGCTCAAGAGCCTTGTAATGAAAGTCTTGGAGACATCAAAGGTCTTGCTCCATTTTGAAACATTAACTAATATTTGAGTTGATGTGCTTACAGATGGTGAATCATTTTTAGGCGTTGGTTCTGGAACAATCTTCTCTCTAAGTGCACTCAATACACGCTCGCCCTGATCTGTATAGCCAGGAATCTCACCTAAGTCGTTAGACTTAGACAGAGGATGGAAACAAGCCACACTTGAATCCTCTGTCGTTTCTAATATCGGGTCGTGTTCAAGACACTGGGCCTGAACAAATCGACAACGCGGGGCAAATGCACAACCCCTCCCCCTTGCGCCTGGACGTGGCATTGCACCATCAATTTGGGCTAGCTTGGTTCGGCTTTCATTGATTTTAGGGATACAAGCCATGAGGCCTTGCGTATAAGGGTGACGACCACTGTGTATAACTTTATCTACACGCCCTACCTCTACAACCCTTCCCGCATACATAACTGCGACTCGGTCACAGGTCTCAGCAATCACACCCATGTCGTGTGTAATCAGCAAAATCGCTGTACCCCTTTGCTTACATAGTTTTTTAAGCAAAGTCATGATCTGTGCTTGAATAGAGACATCTAATGCGGTCGTGGGTTCATCGGCTATTACCAGCTCTGGATCCCCCGCTAAAGCAAGCGCAATAACAAGTCTTTGTCTCATACCACCGGAGAATTGATGTGGGTACTGCGACAGGCGTTCTTTTGCGCCAGTGATGCCCGTATCCTCCAGTAATTCAATAGCTCGCTGGGTGGCTTCAACTTTATTTAAGGGTAAATGTTTACGAATCGTCTCTATAAGTTGTTCGCCAATCGTAAACAACGGGTTCAAAGAGGTCAATGGATCTTGAAAAATAAATCCAATATGTTTACCTCTGATCTTGTTAAGTTCTGTTTCACCTATATTTTGCAGAGCTCGGCCCTTAAAAAGAATTTGTCCGCCAACAACTTTACTGTTCGACGGTAACAGACCCACTAACGCTGAACCGGTCAAGGACTTTCCAGCGCCAGATTCACCCACAACACCTAGTATCTCTGCAGACGAGAGTTGAAGGGTTACACCGTTTAACGCCCGTGTTGAATCCCCCTTTGTAGTTGTGAAATCAACGCATAAATCTTCAACACTCAGTAATTGGGACATCTTATGTATAGGAGATAAAAAATTTAATTTAACCTAGGATTCAACGCGTCTCGTAACCAATCTCCAAAGAGGTTAATGGAGACAGAAATAAGGACCAGCATCAACCCTGGAAAGATAGAAATCCACCACTCTCCTGAAAATAGATAATCATTTCCGACCCTGATGAGCGTTCCCAAGGAAGGGGAGGTAGGCGGTGCACCTACTCCCAAAAAAGACAAAGTGGCTTCAGTAATAATGGCTGTTGCGACTTGAACTGTGGCTAGCACAACGACTGGACCAAGCACATTGGGCAATACATGCAGCCGCATAATTCGAATTGCACTAACGCCTGCAATCTGCGCTGCTTGCACGTATTCTTTTTCTCGCTCTACCAAGGTAGAGCTTCTAACCGTCCGAGCATACTGTACCCAACCAGACAACGAGATGGATAGAATTAAAACTATAAAAGCAACTGCATCACTTTGTTGAGGAAACAATGCACGCCCAACCCCTGAAATCAAAAGGGCTAGCAATATGGCCGGAAATGACAACATCACATCGCAAATGCGCATAATGAAAGAATCTAATTTCCCGCCAGCGTAGCCTGATATTAGCCCTAGGGACATCCCCATAATGACCGACAACAATACAGAGATAAAACCAATCAATAAGGATATTCTGGATCCGAACATCAGAGCAGATAAGATATCACGCCCTTGATCATCTGTACCTAAGAGGTACTTAGGATCTGATCCCTGCATCCCAATGGGAGGAAGCCTTGCGTCAGATAGCTCTAGGGTGGATAGATCAAACGGATTAAACGGTGCAATCCAAGGGGCAAATAAAGCACAGCTCAAGCATAACAAAATCAAAGAACTGGAGACCACCGCTATGGGCGAGTGGACAAAGCGATAAAAAAAATCGCTTTGGACCCACGTTTTAATTGAGGTGCGCAAGGTGCTTATGCTACCTAAATTGTGAAAGTTGAACATATGAACCTATGATCAGGGCCGTATGAATACAAACCTCCACTGCGTGAAGTTATCTGGGAATTGAACCATATCTATGTTTGCTTTGAGGCCCCAGTTAAGTGCTTGTTGATGCAAAGGAATATGCCCTATGTCATCTTGATGTATTTTCATTGCTTCCTTGATGTATTCATTTCTCTTTTTATCATCAGTTTCAGATTGAATTTTTTCAGTCAACTCGTCAACCCTAGGATTGCTGTAAGCACCCAGGTTATATTGACCTCTTCCACCATCACCTGGGGAGGAGAGAATGGGATATAAAACGTTATGCGCATCAACTGTACTTGCCGTCCAACCCAGCATGTAAAAGCTTGTATTGCGGCTAAGTATTTTGGGGAAGTAAGTCCCTTTGGTCTCAGCCTCTAAATTGATCTTAACCCCAATTTTGGCTAAATTGGCAGCGACTGCTTGGCAGATTTCAGCGTCGTTTACATATCGATCATTGGGACAATTCATTTTCACTTCGAATCCGTTTGGGTAACCAGCTTCGGCTAAAAGTTTCTTTGCACCCTCTGGATCGTAAGGCAATCGTTTCGCAAGCTCAGCGGGATATCCTCGCACTTGAGGAGGAATCATCAACGCTGTTGGCGTTGAAGCACCTCTCATCACACGACTCCTGATGGTGTCAATATCAATAGATTGATAAAAGGCTTGTCTTACGCGTTTATCCTTAAACGGATTTTTACCCTTAATATTGGAATAAAGGAGTTCATCTCGTTTTTGATCCATTCCTAAGAAGACAATCCGCAACTCTGGACCCTGCAATACTTTTAATTTGGGTGTATTTTTAATACGCTCAACATCTTGTACAGGCACTGGCTCCATCATGTCGATCTCACCAGACAAGAGGGCAGCTACCCTGGTTGCATCGTTTCCAATAACGTTGTAGACGACCTCATCTACATTACCAGGAAACTCACCCCAGTACTGAGCATTTCTGGCAAATACAGTGTGAACGCCGGGTTGGCGCTCACGAACTCTAAATGGACCAGTACCATTTGCTTTAAATGATGCCGCATTCTCGATGCCCTTGCGTCTATCGACAGGCTTTGTGGCTGAATTATCCTCGCACCACTTTTTACTCATAATGAACCACTGCGTGATCAATTCAGGAAGAATTGGAAAAGGTGCGTTGGTCACGATATCAATAGAGTGATCGTTAACTTTTCGGATCTCCTTAATTTGTCCGACATAGGCTTTAACGTCCGATCCATCGCCCTTCGCTCGCTCGTAACTGAAGATTACGTCATCGGCTGTAAAAGGCGTGCCGTCATGAAACTTAACATTTTTCCGCAATTCAAAATGCCAGATAGTTGGCGCGGTTTGTTTCCATGATGTTGCAAGGCCTGGGGCAAGCTTGAATTCCCGGTCTCTCATCACAAGTGCTTCATAGACTTGTGAATTTACCATAAGCTGTAAGGATTCATTTAAAGAGTGTGGATCCATGGAGAGCGCGTCTCCCTGATTTGCAACTTTAAGCGTTAACGCATTGGCTGGTTTTGCATAGATCACAAAGTACAAAGAACACACAACCAAGAGTAGTCCACTTAAAAGTGAACTCGCACTGGAGTTGGATTTTTGCCTGTAACTTGAAAAATTTAAGGAATTCAATACTGACATTTGTTAAGTACCTCATTTTGGTTTTATTGATTTGCTTAATCTTTCACAGATTTAAGCAAGGTAATACCTACCTTTAAGCTCATTTTGACAGCTACCCCCAATTTAATTTGGTAAGCCCTCAAACCCAACACCCCCACCTTTAGCGCTCACTCGACTAAGACCTCAAACTTAACCTGGGATCAACCCAAAAATACAAAACATCTACTATGAAATTTATAACCACAAATACCAAAGCAATTAAACATAAATAGGCCGCCATTACAGGGATATCGGCAAACGCTACTGCTTGTATAAATAATAACCCCATTCCGGGCCATTGGAACACAGTCTCGGTGATGATGGCAAAAGCAATAAGCGAGCCCAATTGCAAGCCAGTAATAGTAATAACAGGAACTAATGTATTTTTAAGCGCATGCTTTAGATAAATGGTCGAGGAGTTTAGACCTCTAGCTCTAGCAAACTTAATGTAGTCGGTTCTAAGCACCTCTAACATTTCAGAACGCACCAAACGAGTGATTAATGCCATTTGAAATATCGCCAAAGTGGTTGCTGGAAGTACCAAATGTTTGCATCCATCCCAAGTCAGTAAACCACTACCCCATATACCAAAGTTAACTACTTCGCCGCGACCAAAACTAGGGAGCCATCCAAGTAGAACACTGAAGAGAAGAATAAACAATATACCAATCACAAAAGTAGGCAATGAAACCCCAATCAATGAAAACGCCATTAACAACCGACTACTCCACCCCTCTCGTCTGAGGGCGCAGTAAACCCCGATGGGTATGCCCACCAAAAGTGCTAAAAAGGCTGCTGTAAAAGCAAGCTCTAAAGTGGCAGGAAATCGTTCCGCAATTAAACGCGAAACTTTAGCTCCCATCCGAAGGCTAAGCCCAAACTCACCTTGTAACGCGTTTTGCGCAAAATGCCAAAACTGAATCATAAAAGATTGATCCAGTCCAAGTTGCATCCGCAGCAACTCTTTATCAGCTGGAGTGGCATCTTGGCCCAGCATAAAAACCACTGGATCTCCTACATATTGAAAGAGGAGAAAAGCAAGAAAAGCCACACATACCATTACCGCGCAGGCCTGAAGAATTCGGTGAACTACAAATGAAATCATTGATCACTCTTAGTTAGGGTGTTTATCTTAGCCTCATATTGATTGCTCTGTTAGAACAATTCAAGCTAAGAATACTCTACTTTGATATAAGTCGTTGGATTTCAAGACCTCTTAAAACTCACTCCATCACTCAACACTGACCGTGACATCGTACCCATGGGTTTTCAAAAGGGCATGCTGGCGAGCTTGGGCTAAGTCAGTCTCAACCATCTCCTTGCACATCTCTTGTACTGTGATCTCAGGCACCCAGCCCAATTTTTGTTTCGCTTTACTGGGGTCTCCAAGCAAAGTCTCAACCTCAGTAGGCCTAAAGTAACGGGGATCAACTCTCACCAGCACATCGCCCACTTTTACAGAGGGTGCAATACTTGGATCTACTTTTGCCACAACGCCTTGCTCATCAACACCAGAGCCCTTAAAGTTCAACGTAATACCGAGCTCCTGCGCAGTCCATAAAATAAATTGACGAACACTAAACTGGACCCCGGTTGCAATTACAAAATCCTCGGGCTCATCTTGTTGAAGCATCATCCACTGCATCCGAACATAATCCTTTGCATGACCCCAATCCCTTAAAGCGTCCATATTGCCCATATACAAACAACTCTCTAGCCCCTGGCTAATATTAGCCAGACCTCTAGTTATTTTTCGTGTTACGAAAGTCTCACCTCTTCTTGGGCTCTCGTGGTTAAATAAGATTCCATTACAGGCATAGATACCGTAAGCCTCTCTGTAATTAATGGTCATCCAGTAAGCATACATTTTTGCAACGGCGTAGGGACTGCGTGGATAAAAGGGTGTTGTCTCCTTTTGCGGGGTCTCCTGCACCAACCCATACAACTCACTGGTACTTGCCTGATAAAAACGCGTTTTCTTCTCAAGTCCTAAAATGCGAATAGCCTCCAAAATCCTGAGAGTACCAATTGCGTCTACATCGGCGGTGTATTCAGGACTCTCGAAACTAACGGCCACATGGCTTTGAGCTCCCAAGTTATATATTTCATCAGGCTGTGTTTCTTGGACAATTCGAATTAAATTACTCGTATCCGTTAAGTCGCCGTAGTGAAGTTTAAAGTTTAATTTTTCTGTGTGCTGATCTTGGTATATGTGATCTACACGCTGCGTATTAAAAAGACTCGCACGCCTTTTAATGCCGTGAACGACATAACCCTTTTCAAGTAAAAATTCAGCCAAGTAGGAACCGTCCTGCCCGGTTACGCCGGTGATTAATGCTACCTTTTGTTTTCTGTTCACGTGCTAATTCCTTCTAGACTTAATTTGCCAATGATTACACAATTATTGGGGAATAGTGCTTATTATCACTCGCCGCGCGAGCGATATAGAAATGACGAGCTTTATTAAAAAACTTGACCGGTGTAAAACTCATGACCACTCTTTGGCAGAGCAAAGGCCAAGAACAGGCTAATGTGAGGGCTTTGGTGGAGGTTCAGGGGAAAGCTCAGACTGATCGGACCTCATGGGCAAGGAAATCTGCATAAACTGCGGTCAACCCCTCCTTTAACTCCACGCTTGCATGCCAACCCAGCGCATTTAGACGCGAACTGTCCATGAGCTTTCTAAGGGTTCCATCCGGTTTTGAAGTATCAAATTCAATTTGTCCTTTAAAACCAACAACCTCTTTAATCACTTGCGCCAGTTCGGCGATCGTTACGTCATCGCCTTTGCCCACATTAATATGACTGAGCATGGGTTTAGTATTTAAAGCGTAGATCTTTGAATCTAAATTCATGACATGGATACTGGCGCGCGCCATATCGTCAACAAACAAGAACTCCCGCCTTGGCTTACCTGAGCCCCATATTTTGATGGACGGGGCACTGGCTAACTTGGATTCATGAAATCGTCGAATCAGAGCCGGGATCACGTGGCTATTTTCTGGATGATAGTTATCCCCGTAGCCGTACAGATTGGTCGGCATGACACTTCTGTAATCAACAGCATGACTCGCACCGTATTGCCGGTTGTAGCTTTCGCAAAGTTTGATCCCGGCAATTTTTGCTACAGCGTAAGGCTCATTGGTTTGCTCCAACGGACCTGTGAGCAAAGCGTCCTCCCTCATCGGTTGAGGCACTGATTTGGGGTAAATGCAGCTAGAACCTAGGAAAAGCAATTTCTTGACGCCTGCATTAAAGGACTCATGAATCACATTGGCTTGAACCATTAAGTTTTGATATATAAACTCAGCTGGATAAGTATTGTTTGCATGTATGCCGCCTACCTTTGCCGCGGCCAAATAAACCTGATCGGGACGCTCTGTTTGGAAGAAATCACGCACTGCGCTTTGCTGAGTCAAGTCTAACTCAGCGTGTGTTCGCGTGACAATTTGAACGTCTCCCATAGATTGCAAGCTACGAACGATCGCAGATCCAACCATTCCCCTATGTCCTGCAACATAAATTTTCAAGGGTTTTTGTGATTGAGCTGAAATAAAGTGATCGACCATAGGGTGCTAGAGGAGGAAATCCAATAAAAAAAGCAAAAATAGATTTAAAAAATGAGTCTGCTATTAAGTTCTGCTACCGAAGTCTAGTGTCCAAACATTTAATCCAAACAGTTATTATGCCTACTGATAATAAAGATTCCCGCGGCTCCTCAAGCTTTAGCTGTTCGGCCGTAATTGTCCTCTAATCTCACGATATCATCTTCGCCCAAATACGAGCCTGACTGAACTTCAATAATTTCAAGCTCCAAAGTCCCCGGATTCTCCAAGCGGTGCACTTCACCAATTGGGATATAGGTCGACTGATTTTCAGTGAGTAAAAACACCTTCTCCCCGCAAGTAATGCGTCCAGTCCCCTTAACAACTATCCAGTGTTCAGCGCGGTGATGGTGTTTTTGTAGAGATAAGGACGCCCCCGGCTTTACGCCAATGCGCTTGACCTGAAAACGAGATCCTTGATCTACGCTGTCATACCACCCCCAGGGTCGTGCAACGCGCCGGTGTTGAGTGGCTTGTTCGATGCCGCTTTCACTCAGTTGGGTCACGATATCTTTGACTTTTTCTGCATGATCCGCGTTCGCAACTAGTAGCGCATCAGCGGTATCAATGATGATTAAATTATCAACCCCAAGAGCGACGACAGGACGCTCGCCGGCGTGGATATAAGTATTTGTCGTCTCCTGGGTAAAGCCTTTGCCAACAACACGGTTGCCCAAGCCATCAGCTGGCGCAAGGGCTGCCACCGCGTTCCAACTCCCCACATCACTCCACTGACCATTAAAGGGAACGACGACGACACCCGCGTCTCGCTCCATCACAGCGTAGTCAATACTTTGGGACCTGCAGCCGCTAAACACCACCTCTTTGGGGCGAATGAATTCCCCGTCAATCGGCGCATCTTTCATAGCTTCTTTGCAAACAGATAAGATATCTGGCGCATGTAGCTCCAATGCCTTGATGAGGGCACTGGCTTTGACTAAAAAAATACCCGCGTTCCAGAGCACATTGCCAGCCAAAATCAATTCAGCTGCCCGCTGCGCGTTTGGTTTTTCAATAAAACGGGCTACTTTACGAGCAGACGTCTCTTTGCTACCCCCGCTGTGATTAACCGATGCTTTCCCGCTAGGCGTTGATACCTCGATGTATCCGTAGGCAGTGCTTGGGAAACTCGGGGTGACCCCAAAAGTTACGATTTGCTCGGACTCTGCAGCCTCAACTCCACTCATCACCATGTCATGAAACGCAGCAATATCTGCGATGTGATGGTCTGCAGGACAAAAAAGAAGAAGGTCTTCGGGTTTGGCTTTGAGTGCGGCCAAGGCCATGGCAGGAGCTGTGTTTTTGGCGACAGGCTCTAATATGATGAATCCTTTTGAGCCCACATTTTGCATTGCAGTTTGAACAAAAAAACGATGCTCCTCTGCTGCAACACACATCACAGGGCTTACCAAACCCTTTGAGTCCTTAAAACTTTGCAACCGAATGAGGGTGTGCTCAAGCAGACTTTTGTTATTTATCAACGGAACAAATTGCTTTGGCAAGGATTTACGACTGAGAGGCCATAAACGAGTTCCTGAACCACCGCACAAAATAATAGGTATTACTGACATTTAGTACTGCTTTTGACGATAAATATAGCTAATTATGAATACAAATTATTAAATGAACTCACCCTCGCTCCCCTACTTTCAGTATCGACTCCTTCAAGCAATTTTTGAGCGGCCCGAGCTCAAAAATGCTTGCCCCTCGAGTTTCATGCTGTTTTTTATACTCGCTCAATGATCATTGCGATACCTTGGCCTACGCCAATACACATCGTACAAAGCGCGTACTTTCCTGAGATGCGGTGTAGTTGATTGACAGCCGTCATGACCAGTCTGGCACCACTTGCACCCAATGGATGGCCCAGGGCAATTGCGCCACCATTTGGATTGACACGGTGATCATCATCTTGCAAACCTAGCATTCTTAACACTGCCAGTCCTTGTGCAGCAAAAGCTTCGTTCAACTCAATCACATCCATTTGCTCTAACTTAAGTCCCGTCATTGCAAGGACTTTTAAAGTGGCCGGTGCAGGGCCAATTCCCATAACCCGGGGTGGCACTCCTGCCACAGCCATCCCCACAATACGCGCACGAGGAGTCAAGTAATTAGCCTTTATAGCCTGAGCATTAGCCAATAACAAGGCGCAAGCGCCGTCGTTCACACCACTTGCGTTACCTGCGGTTACTGTACCGTCCGCTTTCACGACACCCTTTAACTTTGCGAGGGACTCCATTGTTGTCTCCCTTGGGTGTTCATCTTTGTTAACGATGAGTGGATCACCTTTTTTCTGAGCAATGGTGACGGGCGTAATTTCAGCGTCAAAAAAACCTGCCTTTTGCGCAGCAACAGCTTTTAACTGACTGGAAAGGGCCATTTTGTCTTGGGCAAGACGCTCAATTTTATAATCTGTAGCTACGTTCTCCGCTGTCTCTGGCATTGAGTCAACGCCGTAGAGTTGTCTCATCAAAGGATTGATAAAGCGCCAACCGATTGTTGTGTCGTAGACGTTGTTTGATCTGCTAAATGCGCTTTCTGCTTTAGGCATCACAAAAGGTGCCCTGCTCATGCTCTCCACACCGCCTGCAATGAGGAGCGATCCCTCGCCTGCACGAATGGCCTGCGCGGCAACGCCAATTGCGTTCATTCCGGATCCACATAAGCGGTTGACCGTGGCGCCTGGAACCTCATGGGGAAGGCCTGCAAGCAAACTAGACATATGGGCGACGTTTCTGTTGTCCTCTCCGGCTTGGTTAGCACAGCCGTAGATGACATCACTCACACTTTGCCAATCTACTTTTGCATTGCGTTGCATGAGGGCTTTGATCGGCACAGCTCCCAGATCATCCGCACGTACAGAGCTTAAAGAACCCGCGTAACGACCAAAGGGAGTACGCTGAGCGTCACAAATAAAGGCGTCTATCATAAAGAACTCGCTAAAAAAAGACTAAAGGAACAAAAATATCATCAAAAGATTATCCCCCAAGCCGACCCCTGCCCCTATAGTTAGAGGAAAATACAGTTTATGTTTACCCCAAGTCAAGAAGACGTGAGGCGGTTTTTCTGTGCTGCCTACGACAAATATAAAAACAATTCACTCAGCGACTCACTTGAAACCTTGGCTGGGCAGTGGATTGGTGAACACCCCGAGTTCCACACGACGTTAGGGAATTTGCAAGCCGCACTTTTGAATAAATACAGTGTGGATGACGCCGTTACGAATCCTTTTTTGCACCTCTCGATGCATCTATCCATTAGTGAGCAGTGCTCGATTGATCAGCCTAGGGGAATTCGGCAAGCAGTAGAGCTCTTAAGTGCCAAACGGGGAGATTTGCACGCCGCGCACCACGAGGTAATGGAGTGCCTAGGAGTGATGGTGTGGGAGAGCCAAAGAAGTGGACGCCCACCTGATGGACAAGCCTACATTGAAGCAGTACAAAAAAGAGCCACCAAAATCCAATAATTTTTAAAAACAATTACCGGATACCGTCGCACAAACAAAGAGGCCTTAAGAGTGTGAGTCATAAGGCCTTGTTGTGTCTTTGAGTTGGACGTTTTAAGGTACGCCAACACCCACTGATCTTATCTAAATTTTGACTGGGGAACAGTTTTGATCTCGCCGTCTTGGCTAGAGATATATTTGGCAATTAGCTTTAGCTCATCATTACTGAACTGCTTTGCAACGCCGCCCATGACTGCGTTGTTGCGCCCCCAAGAGGCTTGCACACCTCCTTTATAGGACTTTAAAGCGACAAACAAGTAATCCGAGTATTGCCCGGCAAGCTTAGGGTAGCTAGGATCAATGGGCTTACTAAAGTTAGAGCCATGGCAAGATGTACATGCACCTTTTTGAATCAAAGCGCCAACGTCTGCATCAGCAACAGTAGGGGTATCGGATAGCTTGAGGTTCTCGTCCTTGCCAAGCGTAGAGTAATAGGCAGCTATGTCAGCAATGTCTTGATCAGTCAAAGAAACCGCGATACCGTGCATGGTTTGGTGGCGACGATCGCCTTTTTTGTATGCATTCAGTGCGGAAGCAATATAGGCTGCTCCTTGCCCTGCAATTTTGGGGACTTTGTAAACCTGAGGAAAGCTTGCTTGATAACCCTGGATACCGTGACAACCGATACACATAGATATCTTTTGCACACCGTTTTGCGGGTTTCCTTGAATCTGCTCGGCAGCGGCAAATGTAGTAATGCCAAAAAGTAAGGATGCTAGGGAAAGTGAGGTTAGAAATTTCATTTTTTAAGCTGTCAAAGGGTGTACCAGAATCTGAGGAATCTGGGTATTATATAGATCCTAAGAGCGCCATTTTTACCGGACCTTTAAACCCTTAAACCCCTTAAACCCCTTAAACCCCTTAAGCCCCTGAAACCCCTTAAGCCCCTGAAACCCTTACCCAACAATGGGTAAGCTTTGACTCACCCGATTAAGGCACATTTCAATCGGCCAGGATAAATGCCCAATTTGCCCAGGGATCACTTGCGCTCAATTACTCCTTTTAGGTTAGCCCCTAGAATGGTTGGTACCCCAAAAATTAGCTATAACCTCCAAAAAATGAAATTTACCGGAACTGACCAATACGTAGCTACTCCAGATTTGATGTTAGCCGTTAATGCGACCATGACCTTAAAACGACCTTTATTGGTCAAGGGTGAGCCCGGTACCGGTAAAACCATGCTCGCAGAGGAAGTGGCACGAGCTCTATCACTTCCCCTTTTGCAGTGGCATATCAAGTCAACCACCAAAGCACAGCAAGGACTTTATGAATACGATGCGGTGAGTAGGCTCAGAGACAGTCAACTAGGGGACGAGCGAGTCAAAGATATCAACAACTATATTTTAAAAGGTGTGCTCTGGCAGGCATTTATTGCTGAGTCTCCAGTCGCACTACTCATAGACGAAATCGATAAAGCTGATATTGAATTCCCTAATGACTTGCTAAGGGAATTAGACCGGATGGAGTTTTACTGTTACGAAACCAAGGAATGGGTGCGGGCTAAGCACCGACCACTGGTTTTCATTACATCAAATAACGAAAAAGAATTACCGGACGCTTTTTTGAGGCGTTGCTTTTTCCACTACATTCAATTCCCCGATGCGGCAACGATGAAATCAATCGTACAGGTGCACTTTCCCAACTTAAAACGAGACTTACTATCTAACGCGCTAAAGTCTTTTTATGACGTTAGGAACCTGCCAGGGCTCAAAAAGAAACCCTCCACTTCCGAGTTGCTTGACTGGATCAAGCTACTGATGAGCGAGGATATTGATCCTGCAATTTTGCACAGTGAAGATGAACGGGTAAATATTCCACCCCTTGTTGGTGCGCTGCTCAAAAATGAACAAGATTTGTCCCTATTTGAGAAACTTGTATTTATGCAAAGCAGAAACCGCTAATTAAATCCAAGTAACCTCAAAACTTACATGTTAAATATCTGAGTGCCATGAATACCCTTCAAGTGCAGAGTCTAGAGGGAGAGCGCATTAAATTATTGCCGCTCAGCCATGAGCACAGCGCCGCGTTCAAGGAACTACTTCAAAAAGAGGAACTCCACAAGATTTGGTACACAGTGATTCCCTCTGCAGATCAAATTGACGAAGAAATTCGTAGGCGACTAGCACTAAAAAGCATCGGCTCTATGATTCCCTTTAGCGTCTGGGACAAAGAGCGGAACTGCTTATGTGGGATGACTACTTTTATGCACATAGAAGTCAAACACAAACGCTTAGAGATTGGTTCGACTTGGCTTGCTCGCGCGTCCCAGCGAAGCGGCATCAACACACAAATGAAGTATTTAATGCTTAGACACGCTTTCGAGGAGTTCGGATGCGTAGCAGTCGAATTTCGTACTCACTTTATGAACTTTCAAAGCAGACGTGCCATCGAGCGTCTCGGCGCAAAGCTAGACGGTATTTTGAGATCACATCAAATCATGCCAGACGCTAGCCTGAGGGACACCTGTGTTTACAGCATCACACGCGCTGAATGGCCAAGTGTTCAGTCAAATCTTATCCATTTGCAGTCCAAGCATTAAATTCAAGCCTTTGTAGCACCTATGTTGATTGAATTCTTTTACTCACTGCGCAACGCTCAGCTGCCGGTCTCTGTATCGGAGTTCCTAAGCTTGTTGAAAAGTTTAGAAGCCGGAGTTGTTGGTCCGGGAACCCAGTACCCTAAAAGTGAGGAGGGGGAGGGACAAAGCGGATACAGCTTGGATGATTTCTATTATTTAAGTCGAATGTCGCTCATTAAAGATGAGAAAAATTATGACAAATTTGACAAAGCCTTTGCAGCTTACTTCAGGGGAGTAGATTCTTTGAGCGAATGGATGGCAAAGGTCCCGCTTGATTGGCTGAGAAAGACGTTGGAGCGGGAATTTTCACCCGAACAAATTGCCGCACTCAAAAGTATGGATTGGGATGAGCTCATGAAGACGCTTCAAAAGCGTCTGGAGGATCAAAAAGAAAGACACGAAGGCGGCAGTAAATGGATCGGAACTGGGGGAACATCACCCTTTGGACACTCGGGCGTTAATCCGCGGGGCATTCGGATTGGAGGAAAAAGCCAACAAAGAAGTGCTGTGAAGGTTTGGGAACAAAGGCAGTACAAAGACTATGACGATAGTGTGGAGTTGGGGACTAGGAATATTAAAGTTGCGCTGCGACGGCTAAGAAAATTTGCCCGCGCAGGTGCTGCTGAAGAACTAGACATTCACGATACTATCCGCTCAACCGCTGTAAACGCCGGTTATTTGGACATCAAGATGGTCCCAGAACGACGCAATAACGTGAAATTACTCCTTCTTATGGACATCGGGGGAACCATGGATGAACATGTTGCGAGAGTTGAGGAGCTTTTCTCGGCCGTTAAAACAGAATTCAAACATTTAGAGTTCTTTTATTTTCATAACTGTGTATATGATTATTTATGGAAAAACAACAAACGGCGCTACGCAGAAAAATTCCCAACTTGGGACATCATCCGAAAATACAACAAAGACCATAAATTAATTTTTGTGGGCGATGCAACGATGAGTCCCTATGAAATTGTTCAACCTGGGGGTAGCGTGGAGTACAACAACGAAGAGCCCGGTGCAGTTTGGATTCAAAGGCTTACGAATGCTTATCCAAAATTTGCTTGGATTAATCCTGAACCCCAAGGCGTTTGGCAATACAGGCAAAGTATTGCAATGATTCAAAATCTGATTGCCCACAATATGTATACGCTTAATCTAAAAGGACTAGAAGAGGCGATGCGAAGTCTCAGTAAATGATGGGTAATATGCAAAAGGTAACTGCGATCTAAGAATAAATTTTCTTTGTTAATCCAAAAAAGCCGCCCTAAACTGCCCGTGTACGTCTATTAATGTTTAGTAAACCGCAGGAACCGTCTTAGAATACTGGGTTGATGGTTACCTTAATAGGTAATACATTTCAAAAAGTTTTGGTGTCAATTGCACTGTAGATGCCTAGTAATTTTTTGGTAAATTTAGCTTGATGAATAACACACTCGCCGTAGCACAATGGATAGTGCACATGCCTCCTAAGCGTGGGATACAGGTTCGATTCCTGTCGGCGGGACCAACTAGTAAGTTAACAACAAGCAATCTAGCTTCACTTAACCCACAGGCGTGCAAAACTAGCAACTGCGGCTAAGCCAGAAAAAGCTGCCCCAATAGCCAGGGCAACCAAAGGGCCTTCGGATCCGGTAAATAATCCTAGACACAGGGCCACCACAGCAGCACCAGTGGTTTGTCCGATCAATCTTCCCATTGCAATGACACCACTTGCGCCTCCACTTCGGTGGGGAGGTGCACTGGACATAATAGCCTTCAGGTTTGGAGACTGAAAACCACCAAACCCTACACCACATATTGCCATGCAAACCAAAATATGTAAGACACTGGGATTGCTTGGCAATAGCGATAGTAAGACAAATCCGATACAAAGCACGCTTAGGCCTACGCCTCCTAATAACCCAGGCGGATATTTATCTGATAGTCTGCCGGCAATGGGAGCAGCAATAGATACAAGTACGGGCCAAGTTGTAATCAAAAAACCAGTTTCAACGGAGTCTCGGTGTAGCGTTTGCTCAAAATAAAAGGGCAAAGCAACAAATGCCAAACCCTGAGCGGCAAAGGAAGTGATGGATGTGAGTGTTGATAAAGCAAACATAGGCCTACTTAACAAATCCACCGGAAGCATTGGAGCGGGGTGGCCATTTTGTCGCCTTAACAAAAAGTAAAGTGATGCCCCGCCCAGCACCACAAATGGGATTAGTTGTATGAGCTCTTGCCTTTGCGCGGCTGCTGTCAAGGCATAAATAAAGCAACCAAAAGTCGCCGATGTGGCTAAAGCTGAGAGGGGGTCAAAAGTGGCAGCTTGGGCGCCGGCCACTAAGTCCTTGGACCTGCGAGGAATGGCAGGCCATGCAAAGAAAAAGGCCAAAATACCGAGCGGCACGTTAAGTCCAAAGAGCCACTGCCAGGGAGCGACCAATAAAACCAACGAAGCAACTGTTGGACCAAGGGCTGAGGAAACTCCAACAACTAAAGCATTAAAACCTACCCCCCTGCCCAGGCGCTCTTTTGGAAATAGCACGCGAATCAAAGCAATATTGACACTCATAATGCCTGCTGCACCAAAGCCTTGTCCCCACCTACATATAGCAAGTGTTTGCAAGTCAAGCGACAAAGCACAGGCCAATGAAAAAATCGTAAAAACCCCAAGTCCCAGTAAAAATACTCGTCGTGGCCCCCACAAGTCGCCTAAAGCCGCGAGAGGTAAGAGCGAAGCAACAATACTGAGTTGGTAAGCATTGATCACCCAAATGGAGGCGGACGCAGGGGCATTCAAATCAGCACCGATGGTGGGTAGCGCAGTGTTGGCAATGGCAGTATCTAAGGCGCTTAGTGCTACAGCAAGTAATACAGCTAAAAGCGCTCGAGTGTCGATGTCGTCTTGTGCGCGTTTGGGAGTTTGAATATTGGAGGAGTCAAGCACTTAGAGAAAGTCAGGCAGGGGTGGGCAAAAATGACTCATAAAGAATCAACAAAGTGCACTGGGAACTTGGCACTTGGCACTTGGCACTTGGCACTGGGCGTGAGGTGTAAAAGTTGTTACATCTCACCCGTATACTGAGTCTAAATCTTACCTCTTTTCCCAGAACCTGGTTGTCACTAGGGTTACACCAGTGGGGAGATTGTCAGAGACAGTAAGGCTCCAGTAGAATGGCTTAACATTCAAATGGCTGACATTCATTGCCTAAGCTGCTTTGGTTAATGAACGCCAGACCCGAGGTCCCTTCTTTACTGAACTTAAAGAGTGGTTTACGCTTACGAGCAGTCCAGCTTCACCTACCTCAACACAATCAATGAAACAGCCAAATCAATACAGTATTTTGTGTGTCGACGATGAGGCGAATATTTTGTCATCACTTCGCAGAATGTTCAGCCTTGTAGGATACAAAGTTACAACCGCTGAGAGCGGCGCACAAGCTTTGGAGATTTTAGCCAAGCAAAATATCGACGTCATCGTCTCAGATATGCGTATGCCCAATATGGATGGAGCGCAGTTTTTTGAAGCTGCGCGGGCACGCTGGCCGGAGACGGTGCGCATTTTGCTCACTGGGTATTCGGACACAACGAGCGCAATTGCAGCTGTCAATCAAGGTGAGATTTACCGCTATTTATCAAAACCCTGGGTGGATGAGGAGCTGTGCGCAACGGTTAAATCAGCACTCGAATTCGCAGAATTAAGATTAGAGAGGGAGAGACTTTTAGAGCTCACCCGCAAACAAAATGCCGAGCTTGAGGAGAAAGTAAAAGAGAGAACGGAGCATTTAAGCGAAGCCAACGGCAAGTTGCGTGGATCTTACATTTCCTCAATCAAAGCATTCTCAAATTTATTAGACCTGCGAAAGCCGAACCTTTTAGTTCACTCGCGTAAGGTTGCTTTTCTCAGCATGCAAATGGCCAAACTCGCTAAGTTTGATGATAAGCATGTGCAAGAAATATTCATTGCCGGACTGCTACATGACATCGGCAAAATAGGTATGTCTGATCGTGTACTTAGAACCAATATTGCAGAGTTACCTGTTAGCGATTTAGAACTTTATAAAAGCCACCCATCCTTGGGCGCTACGTGTTTGATCGCATTAGATGATATGGCTGATGTTTCGGCGATGATACGAGGACATCATGAGCGTTTTGACGGTAATGGATTTCCTGATGGACTCGCGGGGGATCAAATCCCAGTTGGCGCACGAATCATATCTATCGTTGAGACCTACGAAGAATTACTAAGCGGGGACGTGACCAAAGCGCCTTTAGATAAAGATAAAGCACTAAAAACGATTGCCAGTTTAAGTGGAAAATATTTCTGTCCTGAAGTGACGAAGCTATTTTTTAACGCTCTGCTTGGACAAAATAACCCTGTATCGATAAGCGGGGGGGGAAGTTCAACAAACAATTCGAAAAATAGTTCTTTGAATGAAGATGAAGTGATGGACGCTCCAACAAAGCGGTTCGCTGACAAAGCCTCACCCGCACCAACTAAGAACTCCAAAGTTGGTTCTGATTTAATGACGGGTCCGACTTATCAAGAATTTTCAAAATTCTTAAAACAATTCCCCAATGCTGTGATCAAAGACCTTAGAGATCAGCCAAATGGTTTTTTATGGGTCTTTGAGGGAATGAAAAAATTCAATGAAAACGACAAACTCGCGGACTGGCTAAAGAGCCATAAGTTTGTTTGGTCGGATACGGAATCGGCCTGGTACTTCCCCATTATTTAAGAGTTTCTTTACAGGAGTCTGCAATTGCTACCTCAAATTGAACTAACAACCATTGACTCCAAAAAACAGAGTCTCAATGACTATGAAGGTAAGACTTTACTGATCGTTAACGTTGCATCTAACTGTGGCTTTACGCCTCAATACAAGGATTTGCAAAAGTTATATGAGGAATTTAAGGATCGCGGTTTTGAGATCTTGGCCTTCCCGTGCAATCAATTTGGTGGGCAAGAGCCAGGCACAGGAGATCAAATTGCTTCATTTTGTGAAATGAACTACGGCGTTGATTTTCAACTGTTTGAGAAAACAGATGTGAACGGGGATTCGGCCCACCCACTTTTTAATTTCCTTAAGTCGCGAGCTCCAGGCATTTTGGGAACCGAGTCGATTAAGTGGAATTTCACAAAGTTTTTGGTCGATAAAACAGGTGAGCAAATAATTCGCTACGGATCAAATGATGCGATTTCTAAAATCAAGGATGATTTAATTAAAATAATATAAGCTTAGGGAACTGAATCTAACCAGGCAACTCTACCAAAACACTAGCGGGAATTATGATGTCTTTAAAAGAAATAGCGATTTCAATTTGCGTTGTCACACTTTGCCAATTCTCATTTGCTCAGACCTATCCCAATATCCAAAATAGAAACCAGAATCAATCACCCTTGCCAAATTACACGATAGGCAATGGTACTGGTACTGGTACTGGCAATACAAATAATAACGCTCAAAAATTACAACCCAACGTGATCGTTACTTTTCCAATTAATTCCAGTGGTGCAATGGGCTCGACCAATAATCAAAATACCGGGCTAGCTGCAAGTAAAAAATTACAAGCTGAAAGACCTGTAAATCCAGGATACGATACAACTTCCTCTGCGGGCGGGCCTTCAAACAATCAAGGCAGCATTACTTACAGCTCCACTGGTTCGATAAAAACTCAGACTCCTCACTAATGACTGAAGGCCTCCTTTAAAGAGGCTCACGCAAACCTCCATTAAACACATCACCCCTAGCAATTATCTAAATGAGGTATTGATTTGTCTTCTGAAAAATTCATTCTTGCAGGTGTGATGGGACATCCAGTTGCTCACTCTAGATCCCCGGTCATTCATAACCACTGGATCGCGCAGTACAAACTTAAAGGCTCTTATGTTTTGTTGCCTGTTGAACCTACCCATTTGTATGATGCATTAAAAGGACTCAAGGCACTTGGCTTTGCAGGATGCAACGTGACTATTCCCCATAAGGTTGAGGCGATGAAGGCAATGGATTGGGTGCACCCCGTTGCCAAACAAATGGGGGCCATCAACACGATCGTTGTGCAATCTGATGGAGCCCTTCACGGGTTTAATAACGACGGCTACGGCTATATCCAAAGTATCAAGGATGCAAAAGCGGATTGGAAAGCAAATGCAGGGCCCATCACAGTTTTGGGGGCTGGTGGAGCAGCGCGTGCAATCGTTTTAAGTCTTATCAACGAAGGAGCCACAGAGATTAGACTTCTCAACCGTACGAAATCTAAAGCCGAGGAGTTGGCTGAGGAGTTTGGCCCTAAAGTTCAAGTAGTTGACTGGAATGAGCGAATTAACGCGCTAAGCGGGGTAGCAATGTTAATCAATACGACTAGCCAGGGGATGCACGGCCAATCCGAACTTGAACTAAATCTCAGTGAATTACCCCTCACCGCTTTGGTCTCAGACGCGATCTATATTCCACTTGAGACCAAGCTCCTTGCGCAGGCTAAGATGCGAGGCAATGCGACTGTTAACGGTCTTGGCATGCTCTTAAACCAGGCTAGGCCTGCGTTTCAAGCTTGGTTCGGTGTACTCCCTGAAATTACGCCTGAATTGCAAACCGTAATCGCAGGGACCTTCTAAATACGCAGTTGAAAATAATGCGTGTAATCGTTGAACACAAGTTTAAAACGAATCTTAGTGAGCTCCCCCCGAATCATTTACCACACTAGGAGCCATTTTCTTGGGTCGTTTGGTAAGCCAAATCATTGCAATCAACAAGATAAACAAAACTGCTGAAGCTAAAAATATATCAGTTGCAGCTTTTGTGAAGGCTTGTTGATCCACCACTCGGTTGATTTGTACAAGCGACTGGTTCATACTCATGCCGCTATTTTGCATAGCACTTAAAGTCCAAGGTAAATTTCCTTCAACTTGACTCAGTGGTTCACTCAAGTGTGAGTGGTGCAAAGCCGCCCTACTCTCCCACAAAGTCGTCACAATGGATGTTCCCATGGCTCCCGCCATGATTCGGACAAAATTACTTAATCCAGCCGCAGCAGGAATGCGCGCGGGTGGCAACCCAGCCAGTGTTAGCGTAGTTAGTGGAATAAAGAAAAATGCCATAGCTGCCCCCTGCAAAAGCGTTGGGAACAAAATATGATAAAAATCAGTATCAGTTGTAAACTGCGATCTAAGCCAAAGCACAAAGGCGAATACGATAAAAGCCCCAGTAGCCATTACCCTTGGATCCCATAAAGAGACTTTCTTTCCAACCAAAGGCGTGAGCAAAATGGCGAACACACCGACTGGCGCAAGCGCCATGCCAGCTGAAGTAGCTGTATATCCCATGAACTGTTGTAACCATAATGGCATTAGCACAACGTTGCCAAAGAAAAGTCCATAGGCCACAGATAAAGTGAGGGCTCCAAAAGCAAAGTTACGTCCTGCAAACAAACGAAGATCAACAACTGGATGCTCCTCCGTTAATTCCCAAATCAAGAAAATTGCAAAAGATACACCCGCCACACAAGCTAAACCTACGATGAGATTGGATGAAAACCAATCAAGCTCCTTACCCTTATCAAGCATCAACTGCAGCGCTCCTACCCAGATGACCAGCAGAGTAAGTCCAACCGTATCGATGGGTAATTTACGCACCGTGGTCTCTCGGCTTTTGTAGATACTCCACGTCAAAGCGGCCGAGAATATACCCACCGGTATGTTGATATAAAAGATCCACGGCCAAGAAACGTTATCCGTTATCCATCCTCCCAAGAGCGGACCTGCAACAGGGGCAACCAATGTAGTAACTCCCCATAGCGCCAAAGCAGTACCCGCCTTTGCAGGTGGATAGCTGGCTAACAAAAGGGTTTGAGATAAAGGAATCATGGGCCCCGCAACCAAACCTTGCAGTACCCGAAATACTACCAACAACTCTAAGGAAGGCGCAAAACCACACAAAAAACTGGCGAGTACAAATAACAAAATACTCGTCGTAAAAAGTCTCACCGCTCCAAAACGCTGAGTTAACCAACCCGTTAACGGAACGGAGATCGCATTTGCAACACCAAAACTGGTGATGACCCACGTACCCTGGTTGGGACTGACTCCCAAGTCCCCGGCTATGGCAGGAATTGAAACGTTTGCAATGGAGGAGTCCAACACATTCATGAAGGTGGCTAGTGACAAAGCCAGGGTTCCCATCAAAAGTTGGGTACCTGTTAACGGAGCAGGAGGGGCAGGAGGAGCTTGTGGTGTTTGCGCAGCACTGGCTGAAGGTGGGATTAACGGTGACGATCCAGTGTTAGGCATCCCCCCCTGTTGTTCTGTAGAACTCATGGCTTCATCTTTTTAATATAACTCGTAGCAAAAATTAATGGAACAAGATCACTTCAATAAAGCCTATTATTTGAAGTGAACTCATTTATTGGACTTTGAACCCTGCGCTGCGCTGCGACTTAGTTGAGCGGCTAAAATTTTCTTAACCTCTTCATCGGCTTGGGTACTTTGCACCTCATAGACTGTTGTTGCAGAGGTTGGCGTGGTTCTAGGCATATCCGCCAATGCCTTACCGGTTTGATCTTTTGTATCAATAGTTACATCCATAGATAGACCCACTCTCAATGGATGTTTGGCAAGTTCTCCATCATCTAAGGCAATACGAACAGGTACACGTTGAACAACTTTAATCCAGTTACCCGTTGCATTTTGTGCAGGCAATAACGAGAATGCAGATCCTGTACCTGCACCGAGTCCTGCGACCTTGCCGTGGAAAACAGTTTTTTGACCATAAACATCTGCCTCCAACTCAACGGGCTGTCCAATCCGAATATCTTGCAGTTGACTCTCTTTAAAGTTTGCATCAACCCACAGTTGGTTCAATGCAACGATCGTCATTAAAGGAGAGCCTGCTTGTACGCGTTGTCCAACTTGCACGCCTCGCTTGGCAATGTGTCCATCAATGGGTGAGACCAACTCTACGCGCTCAAGTGCAAGGTATGCTTCGCGGTAACGCGCAGCAGCACGTTCTACGTTGGGGTGATGCTCAACTGTAGTACCTTCGGTTTGAGTGAGTGACGCTAAGAGTTGCTCCTTAGCAGCGATCACAGCCGATTGGGCTGCTTGGGCCGAACTCTTCGCGGAAGCCAGTTGAGCGTTAACGTGGTTAAACTCCTCTTGACCAACGGCACCGCTGTTTAAAAGCGGAGTCCTTCGCTTGACATCATCCTGAGCTCTGGCCAACTCCACCTCTGCTTTCGTGAAATCTGCTTCTCGCAAATTCACCTGCGCTCGCAGGGCCTCGTTGTTTGCAAAGAGCGTCTTAACTTCACGAATGGTTTGCTCTAGTTGGGCGCGCGCTTGCTCAAGCGCAACCTTAGCATCTGCTGGATCAATCTTGACCAGTAGTTCACCGGCTTTAACAAAATCAGTCTCATCAGCTTGAATAGAGACGACAGTGCCGCTAACTTGAGGGGTAATCTGAATCACGTTTCCTGCAACATACGCGTTGTCGGTGCTAATGTGGTATTTACCGTAAAAGAACTGATAGCCTCCCCACACAATGGCAACGGTACCAACCACTAATCCAACCACCATGAGCCCACGTTTTCTGGTTGATGCTTTGCTTGATAAATTTTCGGACATATTGTTCTCGCTAAATATAGTATTGGGTATGGATGATGAACTGCTTTAAGTTTCTAAAAAAATCTAAATTACTGATTTGAGCCAAGTAACATGGCGCCCTCAGACTGAGCCTTTTCAGCATCAGCTTTTGAAATCGTGTCTTGATTGCTCTTTACTGCTTCTTTATTCAGCTGAGTTTCTATCGATACGCTCTTTGCAGGTAAGACAACTTTATTCTGATTTTTATTCACTGAGGTCACCACATTTTGTGAACTCTCAGCAGCGGATAATTGTTTGGGCTGCTCGGCAGCTGAGGAGTGCCAACCACCACCCAATGCCTTGACCAAAGCCACTCTTGTATCCAGTTGCCTTGCTTGTAGATCAACATAGAGTCTTTGCTGAGAAAGCCATTGGCTCTCGGTGTTGAGCACAATCAAATAATTCCCAATTCCGGCTTTATAACGCTCTAGGGACAACTCATAGGCAGTTTTTGCGCTATCAAGTGCGTCTTGTTGCTCTACTCTTTGCTTAACAATTGATTGAGTGGATGCGAGTACATCACTACTCTCTCTCGCAGCCTGGGTGATTGTTTCGTTGTACTGAGCAATAGCTGCGTCTAACTCTGCACGTTTAGATCCGAGTTGAGCTCTTAGGCGACCTCCATCAAAAATAGGCAAGCTAATGGCTGGGTCTATACCGAATTCTTTGCTATTTCCGTTAATCAATGGATTTGATTTGAGTGCGTTATAGCCAGCGTAGCCGTTTAGATTGATGTTTGGATAAAACTGTTTTTTAGCAGCGCTCACATCATGAGTGGCCGCCTCTATGCGCCAACGTGCAGCAACTATGTCTGGACGGCGACCCAACAAATCAGCTCCAACTACTGCTGGAATTTCAGCAAACTTTAATTGAGCAAGTCTTGGTGAAACTTTGTCTAAAGCGTCCATTGGCTGGGCCGTTAATGCGGCTAACTGATGACGAATCAGATCCATTTGCTCAAGTACTATCTCTCGCTGTACCCGGGCTTCATAATAGTAACTCTGCGCTTGGGAGACCTCCACTTTGGTATCGAGTCCGACTTGTAATCGCGCCTTGGTCAAGTTATAGATCTCTTGACGTTGCTCCATAGCCCGTTCGGCCACATCAAGTTGGGTTCCCATTTTTGCGAGATTAATATAGCCCTGAGTTACCTGAGCTGCTGTGAGCAGTGCAGCTGTAGCTAAATCAGCTTCTAAAGCTTTTGTTTCACCAATAGCCGCTGCCGTTTGTGAGGCATGCATGCCCCACAAGTCTATATTCCAATTCAAGCCGGCTTGAAACGTAGAAGTCGTATTTGTCTGCAAGCCTGTGCCTTTTAATAAGCCGCCAAAGAGACCATTGGTGCTGTAACCTTGGCGCATACTGTCCAAACCCAATCCAATTTGCGGCATGCTAGCGGACTCACTGAGTTGAGTCAAAGACATGGCTTTGTAGACCCTAGATTTTGCAATCATCATGGTTGGCCTGTCTTTCAAAGCTGCGTTGATCAAACTATTTAAGTTCTCATCACCCAACTCCTTCCACCACTGCGCTGAAAAATCTGAAGTCGGCTGGCTTGTAAAGCCAACTTGCTTAGGACTCAAAGATTCGAGCTGCACATGGTCCGCCCCTGGCGTCGCACATCCACCCAGTGCAAGTGCCACACACAAACTTGTAAGTGCATGTGGAATTTTTTTGTGACCCAAGTACTGGGTAACCCGACCAGGCTTAGCACTCAGAAAATATGTGGTGTCAATTTGTAACGTCATGATTGGGTTAATAAATAAGATGAAAGTATTTGGACTTTGAAACTTCTGTTAGGTTCGTAGTTCAAGCAAATTGTGCTTTGTGGGTTGCCGACTCACGCAGCGCGTCTCCGTTTAACAGCATTCGCTTTAGCAAAACTAGCATTGTTGACCACTCCTCAAGGGTGAACCCTTTAAGATGATCGTTCAAGACATCAGCGAGCACGCCCTTTACGTCTTCTGCAATTTCGCGCCCTTCACTAGATAGCTCCAAGTGAACAACCCTGCGGTCAGTGAGCGATCTTCTGCGGTGTATCAAACCTTTTAGCTCAATGCGGTCTAAAGACCTAGACATGGCAGCTGGATCGATCTGAAGATCCCTTGAAAGTGAAGCCAAAGTGACATCCTCATCTTGAACTAGCTTATAAAGTGGCAACCACTGCACATAAGTTAAATCAAATATTGCCAAGCGACGATCGGCCTCAAGCAAAATGGATGAAATCACCTTCTTCATGAGGTAACCCAAGCTCTGCTCGGGCTTGTATTGCCCTGGCACGTAAAACGGAATACTCGCAGATGAGTCTGTGGGGAGTTTCATAACCCCTGTAATTTACTTGATTAGACAACTATTGACTAATCAACCTATTAAAAACCGTAAATTGCCTAGGGTTTTTACTATATTTAAATCAAGAAAGTAATTAAATAAATAATAAAGTACTAATTACTTTGGCAAGATACATTGCCCAGTTATAGCCAAACGAACAATTTGCTTTTGATAGTCAATATCGTTGTATCCGCTTAAGGTGACTGTTTTTTGATCAATCACAAGCTCACTTTCTTGACCTGTTTCCTTGTTTTTTGCCCTAACGCCCAAATGTTTGGGATTGGTCAAATTAGATCCGGACATAACCTTTGTAGCCAAAGTACTGACCTTCATCTCGTATGGACTAGGGCCCACAATTTGAATAAAAATATTATTACCAAGAGTTTGAATAACGAGGGCTACACGGGCTGGTGCGATCACTTTATCAGGCATCGCAGGGATAGTTCCCTGAACATCACAATTCATCTTAAAGTCATCCGCCAAAGTACTTTGACAGCAAAATGAGCAAGCAAGAAAACACAACAAGATTGCTGTGCTTCGAAATAAACCACTTTTATGGGTAGCAACAACCTGCCTAGTTACCCCTGCTGTATTTAAAGTTTGAATCATCCAAGTGCTCCTTTGCTAGCGCATATTGTGCCCTTATTCTGGAGGCTTGAATTGTTCCCTAATTGGCACTTGGTTAGAATCTAACTTAACCGGAAAGATGGCAGAGTGGTCGAATGCACCTGACTCGAAATCAGGCATACGGTTTTATTTCCGTATCGAGGGTTCGAATCCCTCTCTTTCCGCCATGTCGAATAGCAGATAGTTATAGTTTTGATGTAAATATAAACCTAGCAGTAGCTAAATCATATATGCGGTTAGAGACTAGGGAGGCCTCCACAAAAGACGGATAATTTTAAATACTCACTACATCTCTTATTTATGAGAGGATTAGGCTACTTATTTTGTAGCTTTTCTGCCTCCAAGTACAAGCTCATCACCAACTAATGAACCGTAGTCCCAAGGAACTTGCTTGCCTTGCGTTTCGTCTATAACCTTTTGTCGGACACGGCGCAACATTACAGATACGTCAACTTGGTCGCCTAAATGAGTTAGTAGCGCCTTAGTGTATGGACTATTTCGACCATTGCCGTCTTGAGCTACGCTGCCATCCTTGGTAGAAAAGGATATCAAAGTGCCGCTTACTGCGTCCATCGCAGCTAAGCCTGAAGTGGAACCGCCTCTAGTTTTAGACAAACTTCGTGATAAAGGGTTATCGCGGCATGCATCTAAAAATGCTAGTTTTGTTTCTGTTGGAACAAAATTCTCGAGCATTTGATTTACGGCTATTCCATCAAACTGAATTGATGCCATACCACTTTCAAGATTAAAGTCGATTGGCAAAATGTAGTTAACACCTCCAACTTGAACGCCGTGGCCAGCGTAATAAACGAAACCAACGTCTGCCTTCTCTGCCTCCTCTCTGAAGGCGGCCAAGTTTTTAAGCATGGTCCTTCTGTCCCCGTCTATCACCCGCCTCACTTTGTATCCCATCGCTTCGAGCTTATTGGCTACATCCGTAGCATCATTCTTAGGATTCAGTAATGGGCTAATTACGTAATTAGAATTACCAATCACCAATGCTGCAACTTTTTTGTTAGTTGGTGGGAGCAATTGCGGAATTTGAGAATCTTGAGTGACGACTTGAACTGGCATTTGGGCAAATTGATCAGTTCCAACAGGAGTAGCTCTATCAAAACTTAAGTTTTGTGTAAATTTTTGTCCATACTCGTCCATTAATTCAAATGATAGGTTTGTTTTCCCAACAGGCATGTACCTCTTGATGGATTTGGACTTATCTGAGAATCCACCTAACTCAAATCCGTTAACAGTGAGGGAAGCAATCTTATTCTCAACACTCTCGTTGGTAATAGTTATAAGGACTTCCCCGTTGGAGGCCATGTCACTGCTAGTAACTCTCGCCACAAGTTTTGGAATTGCGTCAGGTTTTTGTTGCGTAATAGAGGCTGCGCGATCAAAGCTGAGTACTTTAGAGAATTTTTGCCCATATTCATCAGTTACCTCAAAAGCGATCGAGGTTTTACCATTCGGCAAATAACGCCTAATGGATTTAGATTTTTCAGTAAAACCGCCCAACTCCACACCATTTGCTGTAACTGAAGCAATTGAAGCCGATTGAGCGCCTTTATTGATAGTAATGGTAGTCTCGCCGTTAGCCGCAACTTCCAAACTTGTTATATCAACAATTAGCTTGGGAATCTCTGGTTGCTTTTGATCTACAAGTTCCTTATTCTTAGAAGGGGGAGAGATAACTTGAGCATCAACTGCCCCAGAGTCTCTCCTCATCCAAGATGGCAAAATGCCCTGTGCATTAGCAAAACCAGAGATTAACAGAAGAATGAAAAAACGAGTTAAATTTTTTGTTATCTTCAATTTTGACTCAAACAGTAATCAAGGAAACTATTAAAACTTAACAATCAATCCTAAATTAAGTGCAGAGACCTTGTCCGATTCTGAATAAGCATTAGTATTAACTCCTGCAGCGTGATCCCAGGTAAAGCTCTTAAATGCACTGTAAGAGACACGAATACTAGTTTTACGATCAAGTGCAAAATTTACACCTGCAGTAAGACCCATTGGATTAAAGTTTTTGGTCTCATCACTTTTTTGTATCGTACCTTGAGCATTCTGGAAAGCCTTTGAATTAACTGAGCCAAGCATGATCGCTGGACCCGCGAATAATTCAGTATTTTCCAAGATGTTGAACTTACCAAGAGCAGAAAAATTAAAACCAGACGCATTGGTTGCAGAGTTATTGGTCCAATTAACTCCTGGCATACTCAAATCACTGACAGACTTGAATAATTGACCGTAGGTTCCCTCAAAGGCAAGGTATTTGTTTAAGTCGAACCCCAAACCGATTTGCCAACCATTTCCTTGTGTTTGCGAGACCCCCGCACCACCACCTGTAGCATTAAGGTTTCCATTAATTGTGCTGGTGCCAAAAGTTCCTATACCGTAAAAGCCTGAATCAGTTTTAGATTGAGCAAGAGCGACTGAGCCAAGAGCGGCAAATAAACAAGAGATGGTAATTTTGGTAAATTTCATAAATTATTTTGAGGTGGTTAATCAAATAGATAACCATCATACGCAAAAACTCACAAATTATTCTATTGCTAATGTTAAAAATATATAGGCGTGCGATTTAATAAGAAAAATGTGGTTTTAAAGTATAAAAAATGGCATTTTGAGCTAATATGTCAATTAAATAAATTATCGACACCAATCTCATAACTGCAAAGGGTTTACCAACTGTCACGGCTTAATAACTTGATAAAAATTTCAGATTCGTATCTAACAGCTTCTATTTTTGTATTAATCGATAGCAAAAAGGAATTATGAAGGAAAAAGTGAAGTCAAAAATAATACAACGCGTACTAGGAATAAATATCGGCAGCCAGTTATAAGTCAACAAGACCGTACAATATTAAAATAATTCTATCAACCATCAGAAAGCTAGATGGATAAGTGTGAAATACATCAAAAATCGATACTTACATTTTGCAAAAGCTTTTAATCATTGTAATTTTAATCTTCTGTTGTCCGCTGGTAGCACAGCAACCAGATGATCGAGTTGCATTTGTTATTGGCAACTCCAGTTACCCCGGAAACGTAGCCCTCGTAAACCCAGTAAATGATGCAAACTCTATCGCTGTTTTTTTAAAATCAAACGGATTTCAAACGACACAAATAAATAATCTGTCTACAAATCAAATTCCTGCTTTACGACAGCAACTCGAAAAGAAAATCAACCGTAACAGCGTATTGTTCGTTTATTATGCGGGGCACGGAATCCAGTTTGATGGTAGAAATTACTTATTACCTATTGACACAAGAATAGATAGCATTGAATCTGTAAGTGACGATTCTCTGTATTTAGGAGATATCCTCGCAACCATTGAAAAACGCCGTCCCAAGCTTGCAGTAGTGATATTGGACGCATGTCGAGACAATCCATTTAAGGATAAAAAAAATATAAAAATTACCGATGGCTTGGCCAGGGTAGATCCACCCAGCTCTACTGTTGTTTTTTATGCAACTCGCCCCGGCGGCGTAGCTTCTGATGGTGAAGATGGCAATGGATTATTCACTAAAGAACTTCTTAAAGCGGCCAAAGACACAACTGTTCCAATTGAAGTAGTGTTTAGGCGTGCATCGAGTGCCGTTTATAAGGCAAGCAAAGGCGAGCAAGAGCCTTGGGTTGAGGGAGTAATTAGGGAAGAATTTGTTGTTGCAAATGCTCAAGCTGAAATCTTAACCTCAATTATTTCTCTACCGACTAACAATGCAACAACAACACCGAATGCGATTATTCAACCGAACTTACCTTTACTCGCTATCAGCGAGGGAATTAAGAGAGATAAAGATTCCACTAAACTCAACGCGCCAATTGAAACTGTCTCAACGCTTGAGCAACCACTTTCATCAGCGACATCAGCGACAGCAACACCTTCAATCCAACCATCTGCGCAAATTGCCACAGAGCTTGTCACAAGCACTTCAACTGCTAATTTGTCACGTCCAATCAGTTGGGAGGTAGCACTTAAAAATCTCAAAGAAGTACTGAAGGATGAAACAAAAGATTTGAATACACTTTATACATGCCACGATGAATGCGTACCTTACAAGGAGTGGGCGGCACAGCTACGTAATGTCGAGTCCATTGATAAACTCAAAGAATCCTTAAAAACAATAAATCAAAATTCTAAAATTAGTCTTTGTGAATTTGATATCCAAACGAACAAATGTTTGAAGGACGATGTGAAAATCACCATTGTTAATCCCCTGTCTCCTATTCAATCTCATTTTATAGAGGGAATGAAACTAACTAATCCTAAAGTAACAAACAGCGGGGGACTATCGTTTGACGGCAGTATGCTGCAAGGTGCTAGGTTCTTTGGGTTAGCAAAGAACTATATACATTGCGCAGGACAATCAGGAAGGCTTGAATTTTTAAACGAAACAGTTGATTTGAATTTATCCCGTAGTTTTTGTTTGGCTTTAGTCCCAGTTCCTGTTACAGCTAAATTAGACATAAATGTTTTGATTGCAGATCCAGAAAATAAACAATTTATTGTTAAATGGAACTGGGGAATGGTTGCTGTTATGGCTCTTGGGACTGGAAACGGAATTGCAAGACTTACGATTGAATAAAATAAATAAGGACGTATTTTTTTGAATCACCTCAAATACTCTTATAAAGATACGTATTTAAATGGTTATATTTAATTCCATCAAACCATACTTTGAGTTCAATCCCTCTTACATGAAAATCATTAAATAACCGATTAAAGCTTTATGTCAAAATTGACTTGCGGGATTTGTCGCCAAATAGTAGTATGGGAAGGACCACGGCCTATAAAGTGTTACAAATGCCATTCTGCTATTCCACCAAAACCGTCCAACTGGAGGGAAGTCATTTTTCTTTTAGTTTTGATCATTGCAATTATTAGCGTTTTATATATTTTCGTAACGAGCCAGACTAAGTTCAAAGAACAACCTAAAGAGGAAGTTATTTCTGAAAGGGTAAATTTAGATCCAAAAGTCGATGAATTAAATAATGAATCCACCTCTGTTGCTCAATCTCCATCAATTACGTCCATTCCCAATTCCACTTCACCTGAATCTTCTAATAGCCAATCAATCAATAATTCGCTAGAGAATTCAACTCCTCCTACGACCCCAACCTTAGTCACCCCAAAAAATATTCCACCCTCAACTGGGGAAGTTGGTGTACCAACATCCACCCCAACAACTTCGCCAGAATTTAGTTTAAATACCCCTGCAACTTCCTCAGCCGGATTTGCTTCCATTGATTCACCAACTCGTTATCCATCCCTTCATAAACCTCCCCAACCTACCGAGCATTTAGCACCCCTTGCATCTCAACCTAGCTCAACTTCAAATACCACCCCATATGCACCGAGTTTTGATTGTTTAAAGGCATCTTCACCCGTAGACCACCAGGTCTGTGAGGATAGAGAGTTATCTAATTTGGATCTACAAATGAGCCAACTTTACAAAACAGCACGCGCACGCACGCAGGACAAGGAACAGTTGAGAGCTGAACAAATTGGCTGGATTAAATCTAAAAGAGCTTGCGCTAACAAAACTTGTATTGAAAAAGCTTACCAAGACAGGATTAAGCAACTATCTAACTGAAATTACAGGACTTCCGCTGCGCAGTGCACGATGGGGCTTAGAGGTTGAACTTGATAGAAGAAAAATTTAATTAGCCCATCCAGCCATGTGGGAACCAGATAAATCAAGCTACATTTTCATGGCTTCTAAATGAACTTGGAAATCAAAACTGCACTACATTGAATGAATGATTCAAGCAAGAAACTCTCTTGTAGGTATTTCAGCTTTGTATCGATTGGTATTATTTGTAGTGGAATGAATATGCTAATGAAACTCTGATTTGGACCCATCAGCTTGGCACGTCTAAGAGATATTACAGATCAGAAATCAACTTCATGTTTTTGCTTCGTAAGTAGCATTAATTACAGAAGCTTAAATTGCGGTTTTTAGCCAATCGGGTATTTTTTCAGCATTCTTCAACAAGTTCTCAATTTCGCCCTTAATCCGTAGCTCAAACTGCTCTCTATTTTCAACCTTGTGTTCACCCGTCTTAGGGTCTATGTACGGTATTCCTTCTTGACCCTCAATTTTCTGAGGTGCCAGCGTATTTTTTAATGATCCTAACTGTTGAGAGCTAAAGTCGTTAGTCTGTCTAATAAAGCGTTGATCAACCATCTGCTTGATTGAGATGTGCTTCATATGGAGTAGCCACAAGCCAGGGATCGTTTGGGTTTTAAAGTCGTTCAAGCAGTAATGAAATCCTGGCCCCCAGTATGCAGGGACAGAGGCGATAGCAGGCTTAATGTAGCTTTCGTTCCTAGAGAAGTACTGGCGCTGGGCGCAAATATTTAAATGCCCAACAAGCTCTGCATCCTCCCTTGGGTGGTGCAAAATCTCAATACCAAACTCGGGCAAAAATACGATCCCAGAAGTTTGAGAGAAAAGTAGATCTCTAAAGTACTGCATGCCTTTTTCATGAACGAGCATTTCGTCAATATCAACATGAATAACCCACTCATACTGGGTGAGTAAAAAGCGTTGAAAATATTCACAATACTGTTTGATATTGAAATCATCTCGAGCGGTTTTGGGTAAATAAATAATCTGGCACGTATTCGGTATTACTTCCCTTGCCTCTAGCGTGTCAGAACCGTGATCGATTACATAAATATCGCGAGGGTCTGTGAGTTGAGCGTAGTGATCAAAAAATACTTTTAAGTGCAAACTCTCATTAAATGAGTGTGCAAACACTGCAATTCTTCTTTGCTTTACAAAACCCTCTGTATTCCACTGCTGAAAATTAGTGTGTCCTGCAAAGTCAATACTTTGGGCAACCATTGAACCATCCAAGTTAATGGGCTCATCCAATAGCACCGCCCCATTTGGTGCCAAGAACACTATCTTGGGTGATTTATTGAACGCTTTGATACAGCGAAGAACTATGTAGGCATCATCTAAGAAAAATAACTCACCCCCGTTCAGTACAAACTTGGGAATTTGCCAGTTGTACTGATCAGATACTACAAAAGCGCGAAGATCCGTATTTTCAAAACCTGCTAGACCATTTACGTCTGAGAGTTTTATGTGGGTGACCTTGTCTTCCCGTCTAAAAGCAATGGCCATGCTAGTTGGTTGCAGTTCTTGTGGTTAAGGCGCTGGAGAACGGTTAAGTTAAGCGCTTAATGTCAAAAGAGTTTCTGACTTAATTGCGAACAGGTGCCGCTGTGGCACCAGGAGCCATAGGCGCAATAGGTGTAACTGAACCACCGCCTTGTGGAATCGAGGGTGCCGTAGTGCGCGGAGTCACGGTCAATATAGCCGTTGCACTCACAGCAAGAGTGCCGTCCCTGATCTCGATAGTTGCATTTCTGTCTTGTTTGGTAAAAACAATTAAGCTATTTGCCCCACGAACTGCAGAGACCAAGCTCCAACCCTGCCTAGGGTACTGTTCCATGAAAAACGAATAAGCTGTGTTGGTATCTTTACCAACCTCCATCGTAATGCGCCCAACCCAGGAGTCCCCAGCGCCGAGTATCAATGTGCGCTCATTGATAATTTTTGCACCTGTGGGTAGTTGCAATTGCCCAAGGAGTTCAACGTTAGGTATTTGCTCCGCACCGGATGCAGAACTGGTATCTGCTGTGTGCATGGGAGTTGTAGAGCAACCTACCAAAACCGTTGAAGCCGCGAGGGCCAAAGCAGCAACAGGTCTAACTAACTTAGTCCATAAACTAAATGTATTAAAAGTCTTTTCTTCTCTCTTCATGCTAAACCCCAGTAAGATAATTTATTATCAACAAGTAACAATGATTGGCAATAATAGGTGCAACAGTAGTTCACTATTGACCCAATTCGCCTCTGAGCAATCTGACCCGTTGTGTCTAGGTGTGCATCTTAACCGATTCAGTTTAATGAAATTTAATCTAGACCAAAGTTTAGAAGAGTTTTTACGCTCTCAGTAATTCTAAATTCCCCATGTAAGGCCTAAGCACCTCAGGCACGACGACGCTGCCGTCCTCTTGTTGGTAATTCTCAAGCACGGCAACCAAGGTTCTTCCTACAGCCAGGCCAGA
The DNA here is from genome assembly GCA_903896615.1 of uncultured Burkholderiales bacterium. Classification (GTDB taxonomy): domain Bacteria; phylum Pseudomonadota; class Gammaproteobacteria; order Burkholderiales; family Burkholderiaceae_C; genus Limnohabitans. Next base: position 4,409 of record CAITYM010000082.1, on the reverse strand, counting down.
ACCATTTAGGGTGTGTACGTACTCGTTCTTGCCCTGTGCAGTTTTGAACCTGGCTTGCAGGCGTCTAGCCTGAAAGGCATCACAACTCGATACGGAGCTGATTTCGCGGTATGCCGATTGTCCCGGCAACCAGACCTCTAGATCGTGGGTTTTAGTTGCTCCAAAGCCCATATCTCCTGTGCAAAGCGCCATCACGCGGTAAGGCAGGCCGAGTTTTTTCAAAATGTTTTCCGCATGCCCCGTCATCTCCTCCAAAGCCTCTAAGCTCTTTTGGGGGTTGACGATTTGGACCATTTCAACTTTATCAAATTGGTGCTGCCTGATCATGCCCCTGGTATCTCGCCCGTGAGCACCTGCTTCGGACCTAAAGCAAGGCGTATGCGCGGTAAGCTTTATGGGCAAATCACTTTCTGCCAGTATTTTTCCTCTCACAAAATTGGTAAGCGTAACTTCGCTTGTAGGGATTAAGTAAAGTGCCGTCCCCTCTTCGGTTCCGTCTTGCCCGCCTTTTTTAACTGCAAATAAATCTTCCTCAAACTTTGGAAGTTGACCTGTCCCGCGAAGCGTCTCCTCACTCACCACGTAAGGGGTGTAACACTCTGTATAACCATGCTCGCTGGTTTGGGTGTTAAGCATAAACTGGGCTAGGGCTCTGTGCAAACGCGCGATCTGGCCCTTCATAACCGTAAATCTAGATCCTGAGAGTAAGGCTCCAGTCTCAAAATCAAGGCCCAAAGGCTCCCCCAGCTCAACGTGGTCTTTGGCTTTAAAGCCTAGCGCTACTGGCTCAGTACCACTCGGACTCCATCTCCTTAGTTCGACGTTGGCGTCCTCACCCCCGCCGAGGGGCACACTTGCGTCAGGCAAGTTAGGTACGGCTAAGAGTAAGGATTGAAGGTGAGATTGCAGCTCGATAAGTCGCTTTTCACAGTCCTCTAATTCGCTCTTCATTTGAGCGACCTCTTGCATTTGAGCGTCCGCGGACTCACCCTTAGACTTTAGTTGTCCCACCAGTTTGGACAGCGTGTTGCGCTTGGCTTGCAACTCCTCTGTTCGAGACTGTAACGTTTTACGCTCAGTTTCTAAAGACTGAAAGAGATCAACGTCTAAAAAAGTTTGAGGATTCTTTCTAGCCTCCAGACCCTTGATCACAGAGGGCAAATCACGGCGAAGTAGGGCAATATCTAACATTGAATAGTTCTAAAAAAAAGGGGTTTATAAAGGGCACTCTGGAAAATCCAGATCATAAATTCCGGGCGTACAAAAAATCGAAATTTAAGAGAAAATTAAAAAGCACAAGACAGTAATCAATGAAATCAATGAAATCAAAGGAATCAAAGGAATCAAATCAATCTATCCTCAAGCCCTTAGGCAGAGGGAATTTTAACGTCTCTTGAATACCGTCCAATTTACGCACTGAGACCACGCCAAACTCGCGAAGCCGTTTGATCACCTCTTGAACTAAGACATCGGGCGCTGACGCACCAGCTGTTAAACCAATCGTTGATTTTCCAAAGAACCAGTCCTCTTTGAGCTCTGACGCATCGTCAACCATGTAACTTATTGCACCTAAATTGGAGGCGACATCCCTCAAACGGTTACTGTTCGAACTGGTGGGGCTCCCAACCACAACGACGATATCAACCTTTGGACTGAGCATCTTTACCGCATCTTGCCTATTTTGCGTTGCGTAGCAAATATCTTGTTGCTTGGGACGCCTCACATTCGGATATCTTGCCTCAATTGCGTTTGCAATCTCGCTTGCATCATCAACACTTAAAGTGGTTTGAGTAACAACAGCCAATTTTTCTGTTTGCATCGGCTTTAAACGCTGTACATCTTGCACATCCTCAACCAAATGAATGCCGCCCTCTAATTGCCCCATGGTTCCTTCAACTTCTGGGTGGCCTTTGTGGCCGATCATAATGAATTCATAGCCCTCTTTGTGCAATTTAGCCACTTCAACATGAACCTTTGTGACCAATGGACACGTGGCATCAAAGACTCTAAACCCACGGCGAGTTGCTTCATGTTCCACGGATTTGGGAACACCGTGAGCACTGAAGACGAGGGTCGCATTCGCAGGGACATCGTCCAAAGACTCTATGAAGATTGCACCTCTTTTGCGAAGATCAGCAACAACATAAGTGTTATGCACGATCTCGTGCCTAACGTAGATGGGAGAGCCAAATTTCTCGAGTGCACGCTCGACAATTTCAATCGCACGGTCCACGCCCGCACAAAAACCTCTGGGCTCGGCAAGAATGACTTCCTGGGGGCCATGCGTACTCGAAGTTTGCAATGTATTTGGCATTTAAGAATAAAGATCTAATTAAGAGCTATGCGGAATTAACGTTCTTCAGTAAAGACTCGCCCATACCGGGTTAGAGCACGCCAATGACTAGAACTTCAAACGTCAACGCTTGATCTACTAGTGGGTGATTGAAATCAAACAAAACCTCACCCTCTCTGAGTGACTTGACAACGCCGGCGTAGGTACCTTGTCCCTCAGGGGCAGGAAACTCAACGACCTCCCCTACTGCGTACTGTTCCCCTTGGGTGCCAAGGCGATCAAGTAAGCTTTGGCTCACCCACTGGACCATTTCTGGGTTGTGTGTTCCAAAGGCCTCGCCTTCAGCTAATTTAAAGCTTCCCCTTTGTCCCTCTGTCATTCCAACCAAACAACGCTCCATGGGCGCAGACAACTCTCCAGTGCCTAGAGAAAGGGTTGCAGGTTTACCTTCGAAGGTATTGATGACATCTCCGTTTACACCTGAGAGGCGGTAATGCAAGGTTAAAAAGGAGTCCGCTTTGACAAGTTGGGCAGACCCGTCTGAAGGGGCTGAGTGGGTATTTAAATTCATAGGCTAGAGTTTATACACCTTATTGTAAAAGCAGCCTCAAATTTAAAAATAGCTCCCTTAGTAAAAGCGGCTTCTCAATTATGGTTTGAGGTCTCAGGTTCAAGAAAGGGGCAGTTTCAACAAATATGGCCCGGTTCGCCATCCGCCACCCAAAATAACCGCGGATTAATCGTTTTTTACCCAAATTAGTGGGTATTTTGCAACACCCATTTGACAGATTCTATAAACCGGTTAGCATCCATCTCCCCGCGGTCGATTTTAATAAGAATTTGAATTTTTATTAAGGTAAATCAGGGACTTGCAGGTGAAACTTGTTATTCGAGGTTAATTGCCATGACATTCAAAATTTTAGTCACCAGTCAAAAAGGTGGCGTTGGTAAAAGTACTCTTTCAGCCAACTTGGTTGCGTATTTCAGTCGTCAAATGCAACTGAAAACAACACTCATTGACTGGGATCCCCACGGCTCCTCCAGCAATTGGTTACTACACGCACCCAACGTGGGTGTTGTGGTGCAACACTTAAGCTTGCCAGTAGACCAGGGCGGCAACAGACCCATTTTTGAAGCAAGGTTGCAACTCAGACACGCAACCAAAACCAGCGACATCGTGCTTTGTGACTTAACCTGGTCAGACTCGATGGCGGGCGAGTTGATGTATGAATTCGACATGGTGTTGGTGCCAACATCGGTCTCTGAAATTGAACTCGGTGCAACTTCTGGATTCTTAAGCCGCAACCGTTGGGTCTTTGACTCTGCAGCTGCAAGGCGCCCCATGTTATTGGTTTGTCCAACGCGCGTCCTCCCCGAGCAGTTGGCGTCTAACATCTTTACCAAACAGCGTTTTCCCGTCAGCTTCATGTTGGCCCCGCCAGTTCAAGAATCGCAAACCGCGCGAGACTTGTATGAAAGGGGCTTCTTGATGGACTCAGAGGACGTTTGTGGATTCTCGTTCCTGCAGTTTGCTCAAGCAGTTTGTGCTGCGCGTGAGATGCGCATGGCTCAAAACAATCAAGCCTCCAAAACTGCAGCAGTAGCATCAAACATTCATGCAACCAGCTCAGACCGATTTGCAAGTGCTACTGCGCTCCGCTCTAGCTTACTCGATGGGGTATTAAGCTCTGCGCAGTACTCAATTTTGGGTAGACACCGACAACGCAAATTAGCCGAAGCCGAGCAACAAACGACTCCAGCAACTGATACATCTAAATCAATGTCTTCCCTTGGTATCCCTGAGTTCATCAAACGGATGTCTCGGGGCACCACTTCCGCAAAATTTTAAGCAGGACTTGTCATGGCAGAAGATAAATTCCTGGCGTTTAAGGGCCTAAAACAATACGATCCTGATTCTGGATGGGCAAGCGTTGCGCCAAACGAAAATAACGCTGAACACACCGAAGAGTACTCTGACTCCTTTGATCATGAACACGGCCAGTATCAACATTTAGAGGACCACGGATACGGTCATAGCCAAGATCAAAACAACAACCACTCAGAGAGCTTGTACATAGATCCGCATTTTGAAAAAGATCTAAATGATTTATCTATG
>CAITYM010000081.1 GCA_903896615.1 uncultured Burkholderiales bacterium | reverse complement strand
TACCCACCAATCCCCAGAAGAGGCCACGGCCCTGATTCTTAAGGCACGCGAACATTGGTTTGCGGGTCAAGAGTAACGGTCATGAAGAGGACACCCAAATATGACCAGTACAACAGTTGCCGAGTTTGCCAAGGAACTCAAGAAACCTATCGATACATTGCTTGAACAGCTCAAATCCGCTGGCGTTGCCAAGGCTGATCCAGGTGATGATTTAACAGAGTCAGATAAGCAAAAGCTTTTGACTTATCTCAAGTCTAGTCATGGAGGCGTAGTTGCTGCGCCAACTGAGCGCAAGAAAATTACACTGGTCAAGAAATCGACCAGTGAGATTAAGCAAGCTGATGCAACCGGTAAAGCCCGCACTATTCAGGTTGAAGTCCGTAAGAAAAGAACATTTGTTAAGCGCGACGATGAAGCCGCTGATGATTCAACTGATTCAAAGACAGCTTCTGTTGCTCAGCTAGATCCCGCTACTCAAGCTTCCATCTTGGATCAAGCAGAATTAGCAAGACGCGAGGAAGAGGCAAGAAGACAGGCTGAATTGATCAGGCGACAAGAGGAAGAGCTTGCTGAGAAAAGGCGTATCCGACAAGCTCAGGAGGCAAAGGAACAAGCGCAGCAAGAGGCTTCACTTAAAGCAAAAACAGCTGAAGCTGGAGCCGATGAGGCAGCTAAATTAGATGCACAAAATGCGATCGAAGCAGAGAAGGTCATTGTTGAACAACGGGCCGCTGCAGCCAAAGCCTTGGCTTTAGAGGATGAAACTCGTGCTAAAGAGTTAGAGGGTCGCAGAAATACAGCGCTGGCAGAGGCCGAGGCGATTCGTGCGATGATGAATGCGCCTGCACCTAAGAAGCCAGTTATTGTTAAGAAGGCAGTTCCAGAAGTTAAGTCTAAGGAAGAAGGCGCTGCTAAAAAAGGAACCATACATAAACCTGCTACTGGGTCTACTACGCCTGCGAGCGCTAAACCTGCTCCGGCTAAAGAAGGCCAAAAAGAAGTTAAGAGTGCAAAACTGTCTTCGAGCTGGGCCGATGAACAAGCTGCTAAGAAACGCGAAATCAAAACTCGCGGAGACACGAGTGGTGGTGTAGGTCGCAATGCTTGGCGATCGGGCCCGCGGGGCAGGAAGGACCGGGAAAGGGAAGATGTTCACGCGCAGCCACAAGTCGTCGAGCAACGTATTATTGAAGTCCACGTGCCAGAGACAATTACAGTTGCTGAGTTGGCTCACAAGATGGCCGTTAAGGCATCCGAGGTAATTAAACAGTTAATGAAACTAGGGCAAATGGTTACCATCAACCAGCCCCTGGATCAGGATACTGCCATGATCGTTGTTGAGGAGATGGGGCACAAAGCAATCATCGCAGCCTTGGACGACCCAGAGGCCTTCACTGAGGAGGAGGCTTCTGCTCACCACGGTGACTCTATTGCAAGGGCACCTGTCGTAACCGTCATGGGACACGTTGATCACGGCAAGACTTCTTTACTTGATTACATTCGCCGGGCAAAAGTTGCTGCTGGTGAAGCGGGTGGTATCACTCAGCACATTGGTGCATACCATGTAGATACCCCGCGTGGTATGGTGACATTCTTGGATACACCGGGACACGAGGCGTTTACAGCCATGCGTGCCCGCGGAGCGCAAGCAACTGATATTGTTATCTTAGTTGTTGCAGCTGATGACGGTGTGATGCCACAGACCAAGGAGGCTATCAAGCACGCCAAGGCTGCAGGTGTGCCAATTGTTGTTGCTATCAATAAGATAGACAAACCCGATGCAAACCCTGATCGCGTCAAAAGCGAATTGGTTGCTGAGGAGGTTGTACCTGAGGATTTTGGTGGCGATTCACCTTTTGTACCTGTGTCCGCTAAAACGGGTCAAGGCATTGAGGAGTTGTTAGATCAAGTGCTCTTGCAGGCTGAAGTTTTAGAGCTTAAGGCACCGACGGATGCGATGGCTAAAGGCTTGGTGATTGAGGCTAGTCTGGATAAAGGTCGTGGACCTGTAGCTACCATATTGGTTCAGTCGGGGACACTCAATACAGGTGATGTTGTGCTTGCAGGTCAAACTTTTGGTCGTGTGAGGGCAATGCTTGATGAAAATGGTCGTGCTATTAAAACAGCGGGTCCATCAATTCCAGTTGAGATTCAAGGTTTGACCGAAGTGCCTCAAGCAGGTGATGAATTCATGGTGCTATCAGATGAGCGCCGAGCCAGGGAGATTGCAACTTACCGCGCAGGTAAATTCCGCAACACCAAACTCGCTAAACAACAAGCAGCCAAGCTAGAGAACATGTTTACAGACATGACCTCTGGCGAGGTAAAAATGCTACCAATCATTCTCAAAGCCGATGTGCAGGGTTCACAAGAGGCGCTAGCTTCCTCACTTCTCAAGCTCTCGGGGGATGAAGTAAAAGTCCAAGTCGTTTATGCGGCAGTAGGCGGTATCAGTGAGAGTGATGTTAATTTGGCGATTGCCTCTAAAGCAGTCATTATTGGATTTAACACTCGCGCAGATGCAGGAGCTCGAAAGCTAGCAGAGCATAACGGAATAGAGATCCGTTACTACAACATTATTTACGATGCTGTCGATGATCTTCGTGCTGCAATGTCAGGTATGCTGACTCCAGACAAAAAAGAAGAAGTCATTGGTGTTGCCGAGATTCGCCAAGTATTCCGAATCAGCAAGATCGGTGCTATTGCCGGATGTATGGTCACTAATGGAGTGGTTCGACGCGCAGCACGTTTACGCCTACTCAGAGACAACGTGGTTATCTTTACGGGTGAGCTTGAGAGTCTTAAACGGTTCAAAGATGATGTTCGTGAGGTCAAAGAGAGTTTTGAGTGTGGACTCAACATCAAGGGCTACAACGACATTGTTGAGGGCGACCAACTAGAGTTCTTTGAGATTAAGGAAGTTGCAAGGACCCTTTAAAAGGAGACTTTGCGCTAACCCTTCATGGCAAACAAAAAAAGCACAACACCGAACAGGGGCTTTAGAGTCGCTGATCAAATCCAAAGAGATTTGGCGGAGTTGATTGCTCGCGAGCTCAAAGATCCAAGAGTTGGAATGGTGACCATTCAAGCAGTTGAGGTAACTCCTGATTACTCTCACGCTAAGGTCTTCTTCAGTGTCTTGGGGAGTGACCCCCAAGTTGCTTTGGAGGGACTTAGTCAAGCCGCTGGTTTTCTGCGTAACTTACTTTTCAAGAAGTTGCACATTCATACTGTTCCAACCCTTCATTTTGTATATGACCAAACGCCTGAGAGAGCGGCGGATATGAACTCTTTGATTGCCAAAGCAGTTTCAGTTCGTGCTTTGGATGACTAAAGTTGATTGCAAATCCACAAGTTGGAGACTCCAGTTCTAAAGCAGCAAAGAGTCAAAGGCCTACTTCGAAAAAGGCTAAACGATCATTGCACGGTGTATTGTTGCTGGATAAACCGATCGGGTTGTCTAGTAATGATGCATTGCAAAAAGTTAAATGGTTGCTGCAGGCTGAGAAGGCAGGACATACTGGAACTTTAGATCCATTGGCAACAGGTGTTTTGCCGATTTGTTTTGGTGCAGCGACTAAGTTTAGTCAGTTGCATCTAGATGCTGATAAAAGTTATGAGGCTGTAGCGGTTTTGGGTGTAAAAACCTCTACAGGGGATTCAGAAGGGGAGGTTGTGCAACGAAGAGCTGTCAATGTAAGCGCATTACAGTTGGAGGAAGTTGTAAAAAAATTCACGGGTCCCTTGCAACAAATTCCACCTATGTACAGTGCCCTAAAAAAAGACGGGCGCGCTCTTTATGAGTATGCAAGGGAGGGAGTTGAAGTTGACAGGGCTCCTAGAGCCATTGTTATTCATTCTTTATCCATAACGGATTTGGGTGAAATTGCAGACCAAACTACAAACGAAGTTGAGTTGGACAAAGTTGATGGTTTGGGCGTTGGTAAGTTAAGAAAGATTTTGATTCGTGTTCGTTGCAGTAAGGGTACTTACATACGGACACTTGCAGAGGATATTGGAGAGGCACTTGGGTGCGGCGCTTCACTTACTGCACTACGAAGGACGGCTACGGGTGATTTTGGTGAGTCAGAGTGTTACACGCTAGATCAGCTTAACCATATGCAGCCCAGTGAAATTATCAGTCGCATAATGCCGCCTGATGTTTTACTTGCGGATCACTTGGTGGTGGAGTTGGATGAGTCTGAGGCTGGTAAATTCTTATCGGGACTTAGAAGAAGAGGCGAATGGCCAAACTGCGAAAAAGTAGTTGTATACGGGACAAATCCGCGGGCCCTTTTGGGGACTGCTCATGTTGTTGGGGGGGAGTTGATCTCTCAGCGACTTTTAAATGTGAATGAAATTAAAACTATCCTAGATCAAACTTTAGAGAAAAAAAATGACACGTCAAATTAGAAATATAGCAATCATTGCCCACGTTGACCATGGTAAAACAACTATGGTGGATCAATTACTTCGCCAATCCGGCACTTTTGCGGAGCATGAAAAAGTTGTCGATACCGTCATGGACAATAACGCAATCGAGCGTGAGCGTGGCATCACTATTTTGGCAAAGAACTGCGCAGTTAGCTGGGAGGGCACACATATTAATATTGTTGATACCCCCGGACACGCGGACTTTGGTGGTGAGGTTGAGCGTGCGTTATCAATGGTTGACGGTGTTGTCTTATTGATCGATGCTCAAGAAGGCCCTATGCCTCAAACTCGTTTTGTGACCAAGAAAGCTTTGGCACTCGGTTTGCGTCCTATTTTGGTTGTGAACAAAGTGGACAAGCCTGGAGCCCGTCCAGACTTTGTTGTTAATGCTGCTTTTGATTTGTTTGATAAATTGGGCGCAACAGATGAGCAACTTGATTTTCCCGTGGTCTACGCCTCAGGTATCAACGGTTGGTCATCTCTTGAAGAGGGCACGCCAGGCGAGCAGTGGGGGCCAGATATGTCAGCGCTTTTTAATACAGTGTTAAAGCATGTTCCCGCACAAAAGGGTGACCCTAGCGCACCATTACAACTTCAAATCTCCGCGCTTGATTTTTCAACATTCGTTGGACGAATTGGTGTTGGCCGCATTAGCCAAGGAACCATTAAACCCATGATGGACGTAGTCGTGATGGAGGGGCCTGAGGGCAAGCCTGTTAAGGGCCGTATTAACCAAGTTCTCACTTTCCAAGGTCTAGAGCGTGTCCAGGCCACCCAAGCGGGTCCGGGTGACATTGTGTTGATCAACGGTATTGCCGACATTGGAATTGGTGTGACGATAACTGATCCGGTCAATCCAGCGCCATTACCTATGCTTAAGGTCGATGAACCAACGCTTACGATGAATTTTTGCGTTAATACCAGTCCTTTAGCAGGCCGTGAAGGCAAGTTTGTTACTAGTCGCCAAATTTGGGATCGCCTGCAAAAAGAGTTGCAACATAACGTAGCGCTGCGGGTTAAAGAAACAGACGAAGAGGGTGTGTTTGAAGTTATGGGAAGGGGTGAACTTCACCTGACCATTCTTTTAGAAAACATGCGTCGTGAAGGATACGAATTGGCAGTATCTAAACCACGTGTGGTTTACAGGGACGTTAATGGTGAGCGCCATGAGCCTATTGAGTTGGTGACAGCAGATATTGAGGAACAACATCAAGGCGGCGTGATGCAGGCCCTGGGCGAGCGCAAGGGCGAGTTGGTTAACATGGAGCCCGATGGCCGAGGGCGTGTGCGCTTAGAGTACCGAATACCTGCACGGGGATTGATTGGATTCTCTAATGAGTTTTTGAACCTTACCCGCGGATCTGGATTGATCTCGAATATCTTTGATAGTTACGAAGCTCACAAAGGCGATATCGGTGGACGTAAAAACGGTGTACTGATCTCCATGGATGACGGTGAGATCTTTACCTACGCTCTAGGCAAGTTAGATGACCGCGGACGAATGTTTGTTAAAGCCAATGATCCCGTTTATGAAGGAATGATTGTTGGTATACATAGCCGTGATAATGATTTAGTAGTTAACGCAACTCGCACCAAGCAACTGACTAACTTTAGGGTATCTGGTAAAGAAGATGCCATCAAAATCACGCCACCCATAGAGTTATCTCTTGAGTACGGTGTGGAGTTTATTGAGGATGACGAGTTGGTTGAAATTACACCTAAGAGCATTCGTTTGCGCAAGCGTTACTTGAAAGAGCACGAGCGTAAGAAAAACAAATCTTAATTAAATACGGTGCCCTCTTTGGAGGGTATACAGGCAAGTAGCTCAGTGAAAACTGGGCTACTCGCATTTAATCTTGAAAAAACCTTGTGCCCAGAGTAACTGGCATGTATTCAATCTAAAAGCAAGCAATGGCATCAGCACCTAAAGTACTCTTCGGTTTTCACGCAGTCAGTGTGCGACTTAAAACGCACCCTAAATCTGTGATCGAGGTCTACGTGGATCCCTCAAGGCGCGATGCAAGGATGCGCCAATTTGTGGAAAAAGCCAAAGAGGTTGGTGTTCGAATCATTGAGGCTGACGGGTTAAGACTCACTAAACTGAGTTCCAGTCACGGCCACCAAGGTGTGGTTGCACTTGCTGAGGTTATCAATACCCAAAATAGCTTAGACGAACTCTTGGAGAGTTTAGATCCGTCAACTCCACCACTTTTATTAGTTTTAGACGGTGTAACGGATCCACACAATTTAGGGGCTTGTCTGCGGGTTGCGGATGGGGCAGGCGTTCACGCTGTTATTGCTCCCAAGGATCATGCAGTAGGAATAAATGCAACTGTTTCCAAGGTTGCTAGTGGGGCTGCTGAGACTGTGCCCTACTTCATGGTGACCAACTTAGCTCGAACGATTGGTGAATTAAAAGAGCGCCAAATATGGATAGTCGGTGCAAGTGATGAAGCATCTAGTACACTTTACCAAGCTGATTTGAAGGGACCACTCGCCTTGGTGATGGGGGCAGAAGGCTCCGGCCTTCGTCAGTTGACCAAAAAATCTTGCGATGCCTTAGTGCAAATTCCTATGCTTGGTGCTGTGGAGAGTTTAAATGTCTCAGTGGCAAGTGGCATTTGTTTGTATGAGTCTGTACGTCAAAGAGGATTGCTTGCAAAGAGCTGAAATAAGAGGGATTCAAGGCTTACTTTGCATCTGAAAATAATTAACTTTCTTGAAGTATTGTTTTAATGGGAATCTTTTTTGAATTAATGGTTGATCTAATATGACTGATCATATTCAAAAGCGTGTACCCGTTATTCAAATTAATCATTGCGTGATTCGAAGGTTTGATTGCAAGTGATCAAAAAGAAAATCAAATCGTGTATACGCATTATGAAAATCATGTTAATCTGCTATGCACATTTAGGCGCGAGCTCCTTTGATGACTGGAGTGTTCAGTTTTAGTGGTTTAACAACTCTTAAATCTTTCAAATACTCGCGCATCAGATCCCAAATCGGTTGACCTCCCATTTTGTTGACATCCTCTGAAACTGAGGCCCAGCCTGCAACGCGGTAAAGTTTATTCGGATCTAAGGGAGATTCGTTTAAAGTTAGATTTGAGATTCGGTTGCCAATTCTTTGGGTTGGATCAATAGTGTAGTGAAGTCCGCCCACTCGCACCATGTCACCCCCTTGTTGATAATAAGGGTCGGGATTGAACAAATTATCGGCAACATCCTCCAGTACATTTTTGATAGCAGTTCCACTTAGATTGTTTAAAGTGGTGGTGGGATAAGTAATTGCTGTTTGATTCATCAAATCGTCATAAGAGATTTCTTGGTTGCTGAGCAAAGTTGTTCCCCACCTAAATCCTGGTGAAAAAGCAATCTCTGCATCCTTAACTTTCATTAACCCGTTTAAGATTAGCTGATCGAATGTGCCGGTAAAATTCCCCCGTCTGTACAAAAGCTCGTCCGTATGCGCCAGTGTCTCACTAAGTTTTGTAGCAAAGGGTGATCTATGCTTTTGGATGAGTTCTGTCATGCCCGGATCGGGCTCTATGAGGTTTGAGAATACAGGCAATAATTTGTACTGAAATCCCTGCACGCGACGGTTCTTTACCTCGAAGTCTAAAACGCCTAAGAACTTTCCGTTTGAGCCTGCGTTAGTGACAAGAGTACTCCCCCCTGAATTAGCGACTCTTATGGGTTGGGGGACTCCGTCGTGTGTGTGTCCTCCCAAGATAGCATCTAAACCACTAACTCTACTCGCAAGCTTTAGATCAACGGCCATTCCGTTGTGCGATAAAAGAACAACTACGCTCGCCCCTTTAGCTTTAACTTCATGGATTATTCTTTGTAAATTTTCCTCCTGTATGCCAAAGGTCCAATTAGGTACAAAATGAGCAGGATGAGCAATTGGGGTATAGGGAAAGGCTTGCCCTATTACTGCGACAAGTACGCCGTTCATGGGCTTTAATACATAGGGCTCAAAAACAGGGTCGCCAAAGTCCTTGGTTTTAATGTTTTGAGCTACAAAGGACACCCTATTTTTAAAGTCACCGTTTATGATCTCGCTAAGTCTGTGCTCCCCAAGGGTCATCTCCCAGTGTGCAGTCATCACATCAACACCTAAAGACAGACTTGCTTCAACCATATCCTGGGCTTGGGTCCAAAGCGCTGAGGCAGAGCCTTGCCAGGTGTCACCTCCGTCAAGGAGCAGTGCGCCTTGGCGCGAAGCTTTAATGCGTTGAATCAGTGTAGCTAGATGCGCAAAGCCTCCCACTTTTCCGTAGTGCCTGGCGCTTGTCTCAAAGTCTAGACTTGAAAATGCATAAGCCTCCTTTGACGCAGGTTTAAATCCGTAGTAATTCAATAAACGTTCCCCGACTAAGTGAGGGGGTTTACCAAATTGATTACCTAAACCTAAGTTGACACTAGGCTCACGAAAGTAGACGGGGAGCAACTGGGCGTGAGAGTCTGTAAAGTGAAGTAAGTGAACGTTGCCGTATAAGGGAACATCGTAAAAAGTATCTGCAGATTTTTGCGCTGCAAATGCACAGTTTTGCAACTCCATGCCACTTGCACATGCGACACCCAAGAGATTTATAAATTCGCGTCTTCCTAAACTCATAAAGTAATGCGTTGGTTGATAATACGGTCTGCGATCAATTAATGAAACTTACTAAGGAAGGAATAGAATTTTGAAATATTTTGCAAAAATAGTAACACTCCTACTCTGTTTAGCGGCATGCTGCTTCTGCGCTCAAGCCCAAGTCCCTGCTCTCACCTCCAATGCTGCTAGTGTAGCGATCAATGATCTACAGAAAATAGATACCGTTGTTGGTGGGGGAGTCGAGGCCCGAGCTGGCACGAGTGTAACGGTTCACTATACAGGTTGGTTATTCGAGCCTAATTCTGCGGATCATAAGGGCAGAAAGTTTGATAGCTCGCTTGACCGGGGCCAACCTTTTAACTTTCCACTTGGTGCGGGAAGGGTCATTAGAGGGTGGGATGAGGGCGTTTCTGGGATGAAAGTGGGGGGCAAGCGTACGTTGATTATTCCAGCGCAAATGGGCTACGGCTCAAGGGGAGCCGGCAACGCTATACCCCCTAATTCAACGTTAGTATTTGACGTTGAATTACTAGGCGTTCGTTAATTTTTATCTCAAAACGAGCACTGCAATATCTGAGTGTGTAAGCACCTGCAGTGTCTCGCTACCGAGCAAGAGTCTGTTGATACCGTTTCTACCGTGAGAGGCCATGACGATTAAATCTACTTTTTTCTTAACTGCAGTTTGAATCAGTGCATCTGAGACTACAGTGGATTTCACCACCAAAGTTTTAGCTAAGACACCTGCTTTTTCGGCGTCTTTTTGAGCCTTATCTACAATAGACTGTGCTGCGTCAGTGAGTTTGCCCATGAGTTCAATCTTTTGTTTTGCCGGGATCGAAAAAGAGCCATCAAACATACTGTTCATAATTTTTGGCACGACATTAACTATGGTTAGTTGAGCGTCGAGTTCGCTTGCGAGTTCGATGGCTTTATTAGTAGCCATTTTTGATAATGCAGATCCATCAGTTGCTACTAAGATATGTTTGTACATTTAGAGTTTCCTATTAAGTTATCGAGTTGGGTTGATAAAGGGGTGAAAGACAGAAGGTAAATAAGATTGTATGAGTATTGTCTGCTCAAAAATGCCGTGAGATCCGTATTAATTACAGATGCCACAATCTAAGCTGGATGATTCTCTGTTTGCTCCTTAAATTGACCTTTTAGGGGGCAGGGGTCATCGCTAAAGCACTCATTTGCACCTATACATTCTTCAAGTGTTTGATGCGTATCTACATCTTTATCCATTCTTGGACAAAATTTAACTGACCCATCATTTTCTGGCGCGATTTTATAGTTAGTCACATTCATAACGCATGTCCTTCGTTGCTAGATCAGTCTGAACTTTATCGAACCATCGTTGAATTTGCATTGATGTAGATCAAGTTGATTAAACATACTTGATAAGGGATTGTCTCTATACCAGTCGAATTGTTGTAGACGGATCTAGATTGCTCAATAAAAAAGCGCTCAAAAGCGCTTTATATACGGGGACTTTGTGCTTCTTAGCGAAGGACCAGGACCGGTACATGTGAGTGGGTGAGTACTTGTGTTGTCTCACTGCCCAATATTAGTCTCTTAATCCCGTTTCTTCCGTGTGAGGTCATGACGATTAAGTCAACTTTTCGTTTAAGAGCGAATGAGACGATTGCCTCTGAGATGATATTGGCTTTGACGATCGCAGTGGAGATCTCAACCCCTTCTTTATCACCTTGTTTTTGAATTTTTGCTAAAACTGCATTAGCTTCATCTTCCCATTGCTTCTCCAGCATCATAATTTGTGAGTTGTCTAAAGGAATAGAGCCTTCAAAATAGGTCTGCAAGTATCTTGGAATAACCTTTAGCGCAATCAATTCAGCGTCAAGACTTTTAGCAAGTTCTATGGCACTTTTGACGCCCTTATTAGCGAGTGGACTGCCGTCAGTTGTAACCAAAATTTTCTTATACATAATCTCAATCCTTATTGGGTTTATAAGTTAACACAATTGTCTTTTAAACTCAGTACCGTCATAGTGTATAGCTATTAAAGCCCGTCCTCACTTGACCTATATCAAATAGCTTTCATTTGCGAACTGTTACCCTTAATGAGCTACAAAATTGTCCTACTCTTAATGCCAGTCTCCAAGACTGAAATTGATAAGGAAAAATCCTTAGTCCCACCGAATTTTGCTGTTACACAATCTCAAGTCCGTTGTTACAGTCTCTTCATCAACCTCTGAATTTTTTGACTCAAAGTGCCAATAACCCTACAAAATTTACGACTATACCTGTGGCTATTCCAAATCTAATACCCCTTCCTAGTTTGAATTCAGCAACTGCCAAGAATGAAGATGCATACACTCAACTGCATGGGTTAAGTTTGGATTGGCTAGAGTTTAGTGAGCCTGTAATTGGATCAAGTAATCTTTCTAACAGTGAACCCAGTGCGCATCTTAATCCAGACTCCGCTTTGGGGGAAAGTTCAGCGATCCCAAAGCTCTACTCATCGCAAGTTTTGATTGACGGCATGCACTGTTCAGCCTGTGCATTAAACGTTGAACGCGCAGTACAAGCTGTGCACGGTGTGAGAAGCGTTCAAGTTAACGCGGCAAGTCACCGAGCACAAATAGTGTGGGACTCAACCCAAGTGCAGCCCTCGCAGTGGTTTAAGGCCATCAGTGTTGCTGGCTACCAGGCAAGTCCCGCTGTTGATTGGCGTGATGAGCGGGTGCGAAACAAAGAGGGCCGATTGGCACTTTGGAGATTACTTGTTGCAGGCTTTTGCATGATGCAGGTCATGATGTATGCATATCCAACTTACATTGCAAAAGAAGGTGAGATGACGGGTGATATGGCGCTATTGTTGCGCTGGGCTAGTTGGGTCCTTACATTGCCGGTCATAGCTTTCTCGTGCACGCCATTTTGGAGAAATGCTTGGAGAGACATCAAGCAATCCCAAATCAGCATGGATTTGCCTGTTGCGCTAGGACTCTTGATTACGTTTGCTGTTAGTACTGCCTCTACGTTCGATGATCAGGGCGTCTTTGGTAATCAGGTTTATTTTGATTCACTCACTATGTTTGTTTTCTTTCTTCTTGCCAGCAGATGGCTTGAGGTAAAAATGCGCAATAAAACTGCTGGATCTCTGGAGAAATTAACCAGGAGACTACCCCAATCCGTTGAGCGCCTTGATTCGCAAGGACAATTTGCGCGGGTAAGTCTAAAGGACCTTCAAAGGGGTGACTTAATCAGAACCCATGCAACTGAGGCGTTCCCCTGTGATGGTGAAATACTAGAGGGAGAGACCTGGGTTGAGGAGGCTTTGATGACGGGTGAGTCCAAGCCGATTCAGAAAACCATAGGTGCAACCGTTCTTGCAGGTAGCCATAACTTATCGCAATCCGTCATCGTTCGCGTTAATGCACTAGGCAAGGAAACTCGCTTTGCCGAGATTGTGAAGTTAATGGAGCAGGCTTCACTGAATAAGCCAAATATTGTATTGATTGCTGATCGAATTGCCACGCCTTTTTTGTGGGGTGTTCTTGCTTTATCCGTTCTTAGTGCAATTTACTGGTGGCTTTGGGGCAATGATCTAGCTCATGCATTGATGATCGGGGTGTCTGTGCTGATAGTCACATGCCCTTGCGCGCTGTCCCTTGCAGCGCCAGCGGCAATGCTTGCAGCTACAGGTAATTTAGCTCGTCACGCTGTTTATATAAGAGACTTAAATTCAATTGAGAAAATGTCTGTTGTTGATCATGCCGTTTTCGATAAAACAGGCACTCTAACGAGAGATAGTCAACGCTTGTTGCAAGTTTTTACTCCGCAAGGGTTGATTCTTTTTGATCAATCACAGCCAGGGGATGCTGTCAATTTTCTAGATTCCTTGACTCAAGAGCAGCTAAGCTCGCTTAATTGGGCCAAGACCATTTCAGCTCAGTCCTGGCATCCCCTGTCAAGGGCGCTTAGTCATTCATTGAATCAGGCGTTTGCAGGCGCAAGATCCTTTGGAGTGGCAGACGAAGGTACTGACCCCAGTATTGTTGTCAGTGAGGTGGCAGGTCAGGGTCTTGAGGTAAGGACTGAGTCTACAGGAGTGGGTACTGATGCGTTGAGTGCTGAATCCTTAGCGTTATTTAGGTTGGGCAGTGCCGTTTTTTGCGAGTCCTGGGTCGGGCGATCTGTAATTGCTGCTGAAGCTAGAGTGTGTCAAGTCCATTTGGTAGACCACTTTGGATGGCGTGCTAGTTTCTCACTCAGCGAGGATCTGAGGGAAGATGCACAGGCAAGTATTGAACAACTTCGATTGATGGGAATAGGGATTGAGGTACTCTCTGGCGACCAAGCAGGTCCAGTTCAATGGGTATCTGAGCAACTTAGCATTTCAAAGGACTCCTCGCATGCGCAGTGTTCCCCAGCAGATAAATTGGCTCGGGTAAGTGAGTTGCAAAAGGCGGGAAGTGTAGTCGCAACTGTAGGTGATGGATTTAACGATATGCCAGCCCTGGCCAAATCCGATGTGTCCTTTGCATTTGGACAGGCGGTGCCTTTTGCGCAGGCTAGGGCCGACGTAGTCGTTCTTTCCAATCATTTGTGGGCCATTCCTCAAACTATTTTGCTTGCCAAAAAAACAATGAGGGTTGTTAAATACAACTTTATTTGGGCCGGGTTCTACAATTTTATTTGTATCCCCTTAGCTGTGATTGGATGGTTACCACCGTGGGCAAGTGGAATTGGAATGGCACTAAGTTCAACGCTTGTGATACTGAACTCCTTGCAATTAGCAAGGCCGGGAGCTTTGGATACAGCCTCTAACAAAACTGGATAGGTCCTTGAAGTAGTCTAAAAGTTATAAGCATAAAAGCGGTGTTTTACGACCCTAAATCTCTGGAAAATCTATGGAAATACTATATCTTCTTGTTCCCCTATCAGTTGTACTCGTACTCCTTATCCTGGGGGGGCTTTGGTGGGCAATTGAGAGGGGGCAGTTTGAGGACTTAGACGGCGAAGCAGAGCGAATACTCAAGGATGATTGATTTAGATCAATAGATTAAAACTTCGCATATTGCATACTTTGGTAATGATTTAATAAAAAGGTGAGGAATGAATAAATCTCTAAACCCGCAGTCTTATACAGACGATGTAGTTCGACAATTTGCCATTATGGCGGTTGTATGGGGTGTCGTTGGTATGTTGGTTGGCCTGTTGATTGCCTCCCAACTTGCTTGGCCCGATTTGATTAATGGGGTCCCTTGGTTGAGTTATGGTCGTCTAAGACCGCTGCATACTAATGCAGTGATTTTTGCTTTTGGTGGCTGTACTTTGTTTGCGACAAGTTACTACGTTGTTCAGCGTACCGGGCAAACGCGCCTTTTTGCGCCAGCACTCGCATCTTTTACTTTTTGGGGATGGCAAGCAGTCATTTTGGCGGCTGCAATTACGCTTCCATTGGGTTATACGACTGGTAAAGAGTATGCCGAACTTGAGTGGCCCATAGATATATTAATTGCTGTAGTTTGGGTTGCCTACGCTATCGTATTTTTTGGCACCGTTGGCATTAGACGTGTCAAACACATCTATGTAGCGAATTGGTTTTACGGGGCTTTCATTATTGCTGTGGCTATTTTGCATATAGTTAATAGTGCGGAGATGCCTGCAAGCTTTTGGAAGTCTTACTCTGCATATGCAGGTGTTCAAGATGCGATGGTGCAGTGGTGGTATGGTCACAATGCGGTCGGATTCTTCTTGACAGCAGGGTTTTTGGGGATCATGTATTACTTTATCCCCAAACAAGCTGAGCGTCCTGTGTATTCCTACCGTCTGTCCATTGTTCATTTTTGGGCCTTGATATTTACTTATATGTGGGCGGGTCCTCATCATTTGCACTACACCGCGCTTCCCGATTGGACCCAGTCCTTAGGCATGGTGTTCTCTCTTATTTTGCTTGCGCCTAGTTGGGGCGGAATGATCAATGGGATCATGACACTGTCTGGGGCTTGGCATAAGCTTAGAGACGATCCGATTTTGAGATTCATGATTGTCTCTTTGTCCTTTTACGGTATGAGTACTTTTGAAGGTCCGATGATGTCAATTAAAACGGTCAATGCGCTATCGCATTACACAGACTGGACAATTGGTCACGTGCATTCAGGTGCCCTTGGCTGGGTCGGTCTCGTATCAATGGGGGCCATTTACTTCCTAATTCCAAGACTCTTTGGTTTGGCCAAGATGCATAGTATTAAAGCGATTGAGTTGCACTTTTGGACGGCAACAATTGGTATTGTTTTATATATCGCTGCAATGTGGATAGCCGGTGTAATGCAGGGCTTGATGTGGAGAGCTATCAATGATGACGGCACACTTACCTATACCTTTGTTGAGGGCGTGAAAGCGACCTATCCGTATTATGTGGTCCGTGTCCTTGGAGGTGCTCTGTATTTCTTTGGTATGGTTGTAATGTTGTGGAATGTGCTAATGACGGTTTTTGAGGGACGAGTAAAACCTATCCTCATTCCTACCCTTAACGCCAGCACTGCTCACTAAGGAAGAAACAGATGTCTAATCAAAATCATTCAGGCTCAAACATGAAAAGTGAAGATAGTGGTTTTTCTCATCAAAAGATTGAAACCAATAACTGGCTCATGATTATTCTGATCTTGCTCGTAATTGCAGTGGGAGGATTGGTTGAAATTGTGCCGTTGTTCTTTCAAAAATCAACGACCCAACCCTTGGAGGGCGTTAAACCTTACACGGCCCTGCAATTAGCAGGAAGGGATATCTATTTGCGCGAGGGTTGTTACAACTGCCACTCTCAAATGATTCGACCTTTCTTATCTGAGACGCTTCGTTACGGACATTACTCCGTAGCGGGTGAATTTGTGTATGACCACCCCTTTCAGTGGGGTAGTAAGCGCACAGGACCTGATTTGCAAAGGGTTGGCGGTAAATACAGTGATGAATGGCACCGCATTCACTTAAATAATCCGCGCGATGTTGTTCCTGAATCCAATATGCCCGCTTACTCTTGGCTGAGTAAAAGCAATATTGATCCAGAAGTGATGGCTCCACGTATGAAAGCGCTTAGAAGAGTTGGAGTGCCCTATTCAGATGCGGAGATTGACGCTGCTGCTGGGGATGTAAAAGATAAAACAGAGCAAGATGCACTTATTGCATATTTGCAGTCTCTTGGACTTGCCCTTAAATAAGATTGAAGGATCAAAATGGATATTACAACCCTTCGAGTGATTGCCACGGTGCTCAGTTTTGTCACCTTTGTGGGAATTATTGTTTGGACGCTAGACAAGCGCAAAACAAGTGAATTTGAAGAAGCAGCCAAGCTCCCTTTTTTGGATGATTAAGGAATTAAGATGAGTGACTTTCTCTCCCCCTTTTGGTCGGTATATGTAACCGTAATCGTATTGGTAGGCATATTTGCATGTGGCTTGCTTTTATGGGTTACCTCAAAATATAAGGATACTGGTGCACATGCCGAGTCTACTGGGCATGTATGGGACGAAGATATTGTGGAGATGAATAATCCCTTGCCACTTTGGTGGGTAGGTCTTTTTATCATTACTATTATTTTTGGACTAGGCTACTTGTATCTTTATCCTGGTTTGGGCTCTAACGCTGGTCAGTTGGGCTGGAGTTCTAGAGGTGCCTATGAGCAGGAAAAAACTGCAGCTGACCAAGCTCTAACACCAATTTACTCAAAGTTTGACGCAATGGCTATACAAGACGTAGCCAAGGATCCTCAAGCTGTAGCGATTGGTAATCGACTCTTTATGAACAACTGCTCTCAGTGCCACGGTTCTGATGCGATGGGTTCAAAAGGATTCCCTAATTTGACGGATCATGATTGGTTACACGGTGGTCTTCCCGAAAATATTCAGGAAACCATTACCAAAGGTCGCGTCGGAATGATGCCTCCCATGGCGCAGGCTGTTGGCTCAGAGGAGGATGTCAAAAACGTTGCCCAATATGTGTTGAGTCTCTCCAATAGCAAACATGATGCTGGGCTTGCAAGGCAGGGACAAGCTAAATTTCAACAAGTTTGTGCGGCTTGCCACGGTGCAGACGGAAAAGGCAACACCGTAATTGGTTCAGCGAATTTAACCGATAACATTTGGTTACACGGAGTTGGCGAGCAAGCCATTGTTGCGATGATTGTGAACGGTAAGGTTAATCAAATGCCGGCACAAGAAAATCGACTCACAGCTTCGCAAATTAGAATGCTTACCGCTTACGTGTGGGGATTGTCTAATGCGGGCGCCACTCATTCAGCTGATTAATGACCGACAAAGGGTTAGACGGCCCTATTTTTTAATTTCGCTTTTGGATTCTTTTTGATTGCGATGGTAGGGGGCCACACGCCCCCTATTTATTTCGCACTTACATAACATGCAACACCCATCCCTAGATGATCCTGGCTACGTAGGCAAAGTTATTCCTATCCACCCTTTAAATGGTGATCAACCTGCCTCTACTGCTTCCAACGCACAAGCTCAAGAGGAAAATAATACGGGTGGAAGTAGTGAGTTTTTGTACAAAGCAGCTGAGAAAATATACCCTCGCTCTGTCCAGGGACTGTTTACTAGCCTCAGATGGTTGGCGGTATTGTTGACTCAGTGCGTTTTTTATGGTCTCCCCTGGCTGGAATGGGGTCAAAGGCAAGCAGTACTCTTTGATTTAGGGGCACGCCGCTTTTATCTCTTTGGAATTGTTTTATACCCGCAGGACTTTATTTATCTGACGGGTCTTTTGATCATCTGTGCTTTATCCCTGTTTTTGTTCACCGCAGTAGCCGGTCGTTTGTGGTGCGGTTTTGCTTGTCCTCAAACCGTATATAGCGAAATTTTTATATGGATTGAGCGACGTATTGAGGGTGATCGATCAGCCAGAATGCGACTAGATCAAGGCCCACTCAGTGTAGAAAAACTTTTTAAAAAGACGCTCAAGCAAGCTCTGTGGATTTCATTGGCGGCTTGGACTGGGTTTACTTTTGTGGGTTATTTCACCCCTATTCATAAACTTGGAGCCGAGCTTGTCTCATACCAACTCGGACCCTGGGAGCTTTTCTGGGTCTGTTTTTACGCCTTTGCAACTTACGGAAATGCGGGCTATATGCGCGAGCAGGTGTGCTTGTATATGTGTCCCTATGCGCGGTTTCAAAGTGCAATGTTTGATCACGATACGCTGATCGTCTCTTACGACTCATTAAGGGGTGAGGCAAGGGGCGGTCGCTCTAGGCATGATGATCCTAAGACTCTTGGGCTTGGGGCTTGTGTGGATTGCACTCTTTGCGTGCAGGTATGTCCAACTGGGATCGACATTCGCGATGGACTTCAATACGAATGCATTGGTTGCGGCGCGTGTGCCGACGTGTGCGATACCGTGATGGATAAAATGGGATATGCAAAGGGTCTGGTTAGATACGTTACACAAAATGCTTTAGTTAATGGACTTACCCGTGCCAAGATGTGGGCAAGAATCCTGAGGCCCAGGGTTTTAATTTACTCTGGGCTGTTGGTGACTTTGATTAGTTTTTGGGTCATTAGCTTGAGTATGCGCGTACCACTTAAATTTGACATCGTACGAGACAGGGGTTCGTTGGCACGTATTACGGAACACGGAACGCTCGAGAATGTGTACAGAATTCAGATCATGAATGCGACCGAACAAGAGCAGACATATCAACTAACGGTGAGCGGAATTGACGGTATTTACATTCACTCGAGTACAACCCTCAAGGTTCACGCAACTCAGTCGAGTTGGGTACCCGTCCAAGTGGATATACCCTATGTAGGTTCAACTGTTGGATCTCATAAAATCAAGTTTGAGCTGAGTCCGATTAATGCGAATTACAAAGTGACCGAAGGTTCCGTGTTTATTGTGCCTCACTAAAAATAATGGAGACAGTTATGACAGCAAGTACATTGACAAAGGGAGCCGCAAGTACCGTTCAGCCGAGTTGGTGGAAATACGGCTATGTCTGGTTGGTAATTTCCGGACCGCTGGTGGTTGTTATTGCTGCGTTATTTACGGCCGTTTTGGCCTTCAATAGCAATGATGTGATCGTCTCTGATAATGACCCTCGAACTGCAGCGCTTGCTAATTACAGGAGTTTGGTACCCGCCCAGACCGCAAGCTATCACGCTGCAACCCCAGATGCTGGATTGCTCGCTGCACGGGCACGCGCTGCTGGCGAGCCATTGCCTGGTACAAACAAAGCTCAGGCTCCTGCACAAAATGCGAGGGAGCCCATTCAATGAATAACATCATAAAAGATCACCGCTTAATGTGGATTTTATGGCCATCCTTTTTGATGGCCTGCGTGCTAGAGCTGTTTGTTTTTGCTTTGATGGACCCTGAGGGTATGGAATTTATGGGGCAACCCCTTGAGTGGTCCCGCCATACAGTTTATTCTGTGACTTTCTTTTTGTTCTGGATCTTTACGGGCACTTCTAGCGCGTTGACGACGCTTTTGTCACGCTCACCCTTTGAAGTAAATCGTTGTCCCTTTGATAGGAACGCGCGCCCAGAAGCCTGTCCAAAAGAGAAGTGCGAGTGTTAGGTTAAGTATCTTCTCACCAAGCGTAAACCCTTAAATTAGAGTGATAGGTTTGACTTTAAATATTTAAAAAATCAACCACCTTGAACTAACCATTGCTATTTAAATTGGCGCGGGTTTGCCTCGTTTAAATGCACTTATCTTGTGAGTTGACGATAAGCTTTAGAGCATCGGGCTTCATGATTTTTAAGTTGCGTTGCTTAACATCGATAATCCCGTCCTCGGCAAATTTAGAGAACGCACGGCTTACCGTCTCAAGCTTCAAGCCGAGAAAACTCCCAATCTCCTCCCGTGTCATTCTTAGCACCAGCTCAGTCTGGGAAAATCCTCTGGCGTGTAGACGTTGCACTAAATTGAGTAAGAAAGCGGCTAGACGTTCCTCTGCTTTCATGCTGCCAAGGAGCAGGATAACGCTGTTTTCTCTCACAATCTCTCGACTCATCATCTTGTGTACATGATGCTGTAGGCTTTTGACCTCCAGTGAGAGCTGTTCAATTTTATCAAAGGGCATTACGCAAACCTCTGCGTCCTCAAGTGCAATAGCGTCGCAGGCATGGTGATCATTAACGATTCCGTCAAGACCAATTATTTCTCCAGCCATTTGAAAGCCTGATACCTGATCGCGACCGTCCTCCGTTGTTACTGAGGTTTTAAAGAAACCGGTCCTGATTGCATAGATTGATTTGAAAGGGGCGCCACTGTGAAAGAGGAAATCTCCCTTTTTAATCTTTTTGCGGGAAGCGACAAGTTGATCGATTCTGTCTAAATCTTGGTCGCTAAGTCCCATGGGCATACAAAGCTCACGCAGATTGCAGTTAGAGCAGGCAACTTTTATGGCTGTGGGGGTAATTGGAATCATGAGCTCAATTATAAGATCTTTGGGCTAATCCCCTATTGTTTTGATCTACCTCAATGGGAAGACAAGGTAAATAGGGCACATTTAGGGACGGGATTAATATAAATTATGAGTCAAATCTATGCAACAAGTGACGGCTGAACTTTTGGAGCGTTTTGACGTTCCAGGACCACGGTATACATCCTATCCGACGGCGGATCGATTTGTTGAGGCCTACGGACCCACCCAGTATACGCAGTGCCTAGAGCAGCGAAGGGGTGGGGTTGGGGTAAGAGCCGTTCCTTTGTCAGTCTATATTCATATTCCTTTTTGCGACTCCCTTTGTTATTACTGTGCTTGTAACAAAATTATTACAAAACGCTACTCAAAAGCCTTAAGCTATCTTGAGTTGTTGGAGCGCGAAATCGACTTGCATGCCAATGCATTTGGTGTTCGCCAGCATGTCTCCCAATTGCACTTGGGTGGGGGCACCCCAACCTTTTTGAAAGACGAGGAGCTCACCAGGCTCATGAAAGCACTTGAAAGAGCCTTTGAATTCACCTTAAACTGCGAGCGCTCCATCGAGGTAGACCCCCGTACCGTAACGCCTGAGAGGCTTAAGTTCTTAAGGGAACTTGGGTTCAATAGAATAAGTTTTGGTGTGCAAGACTTTAATGAAGGCGTGCAAAAGGCTGTACACCGGGTGCAGTCTGTTCAAGATGTTACGGATTTGGTGAGGTCTAGTCGTGAATTAGGGTTTGACTCCATTAATTTAGACTTAATTTACGGACTACCCAAGCAGACGCCTAGCTCTTATGAGCGTACGTTAGAGCAAGTCATCGCTATTAGTCCAGACCGAATAGCTTTATATGCCTACGCACATTTGCCTGCTCGCTTTAAGCCCCAGCGTCGAATCCATGACAGTGAGTTGCCTTCTGCAACTGCAAAAATTTTCATGTTGGCTAAGGCTATGCGTCAATTAGCGGACGCCGGATACGTTTATATTGGAATGGATCACTTTGCTAAGAGCACAGACAGCCTGGCTATATCAAAGAGGCGGGGTACATTACACCGGAACTTCCAAGGCTACACCGTCCAACCTGACGGGGATTTGATTGGGTTGGGGGTCTCTGCGATAGGCAGAGTGGGGGCTAGTTACAGTCAAAATGCCAAAGATTTGGAGATTTACAGTGATTTGATTGAGCAGGGTAAATTTCCTGTGGTGAGGGGGCTTACACTCAGTCGTGATGATCTGCTCAGACGAACTGTGATCATGGCTTTGATGTGCCAAGGCTTGTTGAGTTTCGACGATATTGAGCAGACCTATCTAATAGACTTTAGATCATATTTTGCTAATGAACTGGGGCAACTTGAGCAAATGAAGGAGGATGGGCTTGTTAAGATTGATTCAAACGGGATCGAAGTAACATCTATGGGGTGGTTTTTTGTGCGAGCTGCGGCAATGGTTTTTGATAAATACCTTACACTGGACGAAAATCGTGCACGCTTCTCAAAGATTATTTAGTGAATACATCATTGCTGTTAACAGCATTTTTAATGGGACTATTTGGTGGACCCCACTGCCTCGCGATGTGCGGAGCTACTTGTGTTGGGCTAAGTAAATCCAATGGATTAAATGGGCAGGTTGCAGTACTTGAGTTTCAGATGGGCAGAGTAATAGGCTACTCGGCCCTAGGTTCTATTGGTGCGGTCTCAGTTCAGGGAGTTGGCTGGTTGAGCATTCACAGCGCACTTTTTAGACCCGTCTGGGGTTTGTTTCATGTGAGTGCCCTGCTCATTGGGCTCGTTCTTATATGGCGGGCAGAGCAACCCTTATGGCTTGATTCGTTGGCCAAAGACATTTGGCGTAAAGTCGCTACGCAGGGCCGTATGAATTCGTTACCATTCATCAGATTTGGACCAATAGCTCTAGGTATTTTATGGGCTTTATTGCCCTGCGGCCTCCTTTATTCAGCGCTTTGGGTGGCAGCTTTGAGTGCCAATCCTTTAGAGGGTGCGCTAGTTATGTCTGCCTTTACGTTAGGGAGTGCGCTAGTGCTGATGGCAGGCCCCTTTATATGGCGCGCGATTAAGTCCGTTGACAGCATTTACCCCATAAGTTTTAAGGTCCATGCTGCGCCCAAGTCGGCGGCGCTAAGTAGTAATGCATCAACGGATGGTGCTTGGGGCGTTCGCCTAGCAGGGCTAGCATTGGTTGCCGTGTCTTGTTATGCCCTATGGCACGGATTAGTTCAAAATCAGGCCCCATGGTGTGTGAGTAATCCTTAGGGTGGCGTGATTAATTACCCTTTTTTAAAAAGGGTAATTAAAGATTCAATTTAAGCCGCAATTTCCTCGAGTTCCTTTAATAATAGCGCTACGCCGAATTTAGCACGGTGATCGAGCACCTTCATTTTGTTTATAAAATAGCTATAACTTATAAATTTGATACGCAGTTGGGCGCTTTCAAAGTCATGAGGAAGTGTATCCATCTCTGAATTCCTTGATATTTGAGGATTTTGTAGATGACAAAGTTGTCATTTAGCTTGTGCGATCTCAATTGTTTATATTTTTATTATTTACAGAGTTAACATCCCCGAAATCAAAAAAATCAAATTTGAGATTGATCTTAAGCATTAATCTTCTTTTAATTTAAGAAGCTGTATTTTCTAAAAAAGGGTTCTATTAAATGATTCCGCATAATTCCTATATTAAATTTCTGGCTGCTTACCACGAGCTAGAAGGCAATCAATCAAAGGCTCTAGATCTAGTTGGAGAAAAATTGTTGGGCTATATTGCTGTTCAATATTCGAAGGAATTAACTTTGACAGTGACCGAGTGTATGAGAATAAAAAGTGTAGCGTCCCCCGCTACGATTCACCGCAAAATAACCGAGTTAATCAATGATGGCTGGATATTTACTATATTTGAAGGGGAAAACCGCAGAACCAAGTATCTTGCGCCCACTCCGAAGACTCTAAAGTATTTTGAAAAGATTTCAAAATTAATGCTTAAATTTGCACGTTAATTTTGAATCTTCGAATTTTTATCCATCTTGCGCGGAAAACCCCGTCCTTTAGGGCGGGGATGTAGAGCGCGGCCAGCGAAGCTGGCCACTAATGCGGCGTTTGCTGCTGCTCTATGTATTGGCGAATGATGGCGATGGGAGCGCCACCACAGCTTCC
>CAITYM010000080.1 GCA_903896615.1 uncultured Burkholderiales bacterium | reverse complement strand
TAAAAGCTCTTTTCTTGCTGTATTTATTTTGCTCTTGATCTTTCCAATGGATGGATTCTCAGTTTTGCGAGGGTTTACAACGACAAGCACAATTAGAACCTTAAATAGATGTTTACCGTATGAAATTGAAACAAAACATTGGCTAAGAATTCATTAACATTAAGTTTGATTTAATCTGTCGAATCCAGTATCGTTCACAATATCTAAATCAGTCTAGAGCCGCGTTTTAAATAGTTGTAGGTTGGGGCCAGCATAAATACATCAAAATGTTGCTCTATTATCCGTTCTAATCTAATCTTTCACAAATGGTTATTTCATCAATTAGGCGATGAACTGATTGGGGACAATGGTCTGGTGATGAGAGATCCAAACGAAGCAGTTTTTTCTAATAATTTATAAATCCCCTTTTTCTAGTGATGCATCTGATATGCAACAAAGACCAGGCGCTAAAGAGAAATGTGAGAGGCCTGTGCTTATCCGCGACCAGATAATTCTTTACTGCGGGGTTAGCAGCACGGAACAAAAAAGAACCAAAGTGAACCAAAGTAGACAAAATTGAACAATTGTTAAAATACACCTAAACGCGTGGCATTGCTTTGATACGATGTCGCAAAATGGGATAACTCTCCAAAAACGGTTAAAAAAAAATGAAATTTCAAAATAAGTGCTTATGGCTGATAACTTTAATTTTTATTTGTTCAAGTGCATTTTCACAAGGCTTTCCCACTAAACCCATTAAAGTGTATGTTGGCTACGCACCAGGTGGTGCTGTAGATTTGGTGGCAAGGACGCTTGGACAAAGCCTTACGGCTCAACTCGCACAACCGATTATTGTTGAGAATAAGCCAGGTGCAGGTACCAACATCGCCATAAAACAGACGATTGACAGTGCCCCTGATGGATACACTCTGATGCTTGCAGCCAATGCTTTGGCTGCAAATATGGCGTTGTATAAGCCCCAACCCTATAACGCTGAAACTGATTTAGCCGCAATTGCTTTGGTTGGTCATGTTCCAGTGGTTCTGGCAACCAACGCCAATAGCAAGTACAAGAACTTAGGCGAGTTAATTGCAGCGGCCAAGCAAAATCCAGATCAAATTAGCTACGGCTCACCTGGAAACGGATCAACCCCCCATATGGCAGTTAAACTCTTTGAACAAGTCGCTGGAATAACACTGAGGCACATTCCCTATAAAGGCGGAGCACCTGCAATTACGGATTTAATTGGTGGCCAATTAGATTTGGTTGCGATGAATATGCTGGAAGTGGCTCCGCAGGTTAAAAGCGGCAATCTAAGAACTTTGGCAATAATGAGCGCAAAGCGATCCCCCTTATTCCCGGATGTTCCAACAGTTGCTGAAAGTGGATTCCCCAAATTTGAGGCTTCAGTTTGGTACGGTTTGGTAGCACCCGCAAAAACGCCTGTAGAGACTCTTGAGCGCTTGCATAGCGCTGTCGCTAAGTCATTGGAGACACAGGCTATGAAAGAGCGTCTGAGCTCAGTGGGGGGAGAGGTAACGCCAGCAACCAGGCAGCAATTCGCTGAACTGATTAAATCAGAGTACAAGCGGTATGAAAAATTGGTGCGAGACGCTAATATTCAACCTGATTGATTCCGCTTGGTGTCATGAAGATGTCATCAATTAATTTGTTCTAGATCTAATTAACTATTGAACTGTTTTTTATTGCCTTGTAAATTACGCCTTACCAACTTGTCGTTAAGGGTGAAGGAGTATTTACTTGGCAAATCTATTCAATATGAGTGCTGCACAAGCTAATGCAGCGATGATGCGAAACCCCAGAATTCATGAGCTAATGAGGGTTGTGGATCTAAAAGATTTAGCTGAAGGCGAAGAACAAATGCAATGCCATCAGTACCAATCTAGTCAAAAAATAACCAGCACCCACCCCCGTATTCCAGAATCTGTTTTGAATAATGAGCTAACTACTGGTTTGCATTTAGGTCTTGCCCTTAAATAACTAGCTACCTAGCTAGCGAGTAAGTCAAATATACAAAAGCAAAGAAATTAGTCCACCTTAATCCCTGCAGCCTTGATAACGGGAGCCCACTTCTCGCGCTCTTTGGCCGCATAGCTTGTCATAGTGTCTGGGGAGCTAGGTATAGCTTCTAAGCCGAGGACTTGCAACTTGGCCTTAACCTGCGTTGAATCTAGGGCTCTCAACAAAGCCGAATTTAATGTTGCAATTACATCCTTTGGGACACCAGCGGGCGCAACTAAACCCTGCCAAGCATAGGCTTCAAAATTCTTAAGGCCTTGTTCTGAGAGTGTGGGGATTTGCTCAAAATTCTTTAACCGCTTAAGACTCGCAATGCCAATGGGACGTAATTTAGAGGCGGCAATGAACTGATAGCCAGCTGCGGTATCAACAAACATCAACGGTACCTGGCCACCGACAACATCTTGGATTGCAGGGGCTGCACCTTTGTAGGGAATGTGAGTTAGGTTTAGCTGAGCGCTTTCTTTAAAAAGCTCTGATGCAAGGTGATGGGGACTGCCCGATCCTGGAGTTGCATAACCAACTGGATTTGTTTGCTTAGCGACCCACTGTTTTAATTCGTTTAAATTAGAGGCAGGGACATCATTATTTACCACCAATATAAGGGGGAAGCGTACGGTAAGTCCAATGGATGAAAAATCTTTTTCTGCGTTGTAGGGCAATTTACTATAAATGAATGGGTTAGCGGCTAAGGTCCCCGTATCTGCAGACATGATGGTGTAACCATCATTTTTTGCTCTAGAAACATATTCAGCACCTATATTAGTTGCAGCACCAGGTTTGTTGTTAACAATAATAGGTTGGCCAAGTGATTCACTCATGGCCTGCGCTAAAGTTCTAGCTACTGCGTCTGTGCCTCCGCCAGCAGGGTAGGGGACAACCCATTCGATGGGTTTAGACGGAAATTTATCTGCAAACGTAAAGGGCGTGAAGAAGCTAAGGCTGATGGCAACAGATAAGCCTACAAATGCGCGATTAAAGGACATGGTGATTAGGTCAAAAAAGTGATAACCCATTGTTATCAAGAAGGAGACCGCCGCGCCTAATAAGAAACCCTTAGAAGAAACCCTTAGCAAAGAATGATCAATAAGGTTTTAATGACCCTAC
>CAITYM010000079.1 GCA_903896615.1 uncultured Burkholderiales bacterium | reverse complement strand
GGTGCTATCACCGTATCCTTTGGCACGAGTGCCTCTAGTGATGCGTCCTTTGAGGTGGTTTTTGAGCCCAAGGCGTCCTTGGAGGGATCCTGCTTGGGATTAGATTTTGTTGCTGCGCTTGGCTCAATTACTGGCCCAGTTGCTGGCCCAGTTGCTGGACCGGGCTCGGTTTTGGTTTCTAATTTAGCTTCCGTTTTAGCGCCCTCACCCCCCACCTTAACAGGAGCGGGTAATGGCTTAGCGACAACCAAATCGCCGCTCATCAAAGAATCTGGTGGATTAACAATAACTCTATCGCTCGTGTCCAGACCAGCCGTAATCACCAAGTTCACCCCCATGTCACGTCCAATGGTGATTTTCTTCAAAGCTACTTTGCCCTGATCATCAACGACTCCTACCATCGTTCCCTCTGGTCTAAATAGTATGGAATTGTTTGGGAGTGTCCAAGTTGCTACTTCAGTGCGCTCACTCGTTTGGAACTCAACTTGTGCATATGAACCTGGCAATATTTTGCTATCAGCATTAGGGATATTGATTTCAATTTGAAGAGTGCGTGAGACCGGATCAATGGCTCCGGCGGTTCTTACGACTTTCCCTTTGAATTTCTTACCCGGCATCTCAGTCAAACTAACACTTGCTTCGATTCCTGCACGGACATCGGGCGAATATGCTTCAGGGACTTGAACATACAAACGCAGCGGATCTATCTGCGCAACTGAGAAGAGCGCTTTAAGTCCACCCCCGTTTCCTGCATCCACTAAATTACCCACTTCAACACTGCGTTTTGTAATCAATCCGCTAAAGGGAGCCACAATTTTGTTATAGGATAGCAACTGTGTCAGGCGTTGAACATTAGCCTCTGTGGCATCAAGATTAGCCCGCGCCAAATTAAATGTATTGGTCCTCTCGTCGAGCTCTTGTTGGGACACTGCGTCACGTTGTCTTAAAGCCTTCCACCGCTCATATGAACTTTTAGCAAGTTGTAGGTTAGCCTCAGTTTGCGACCTAGTGGCTTTTGCCTCAGCCAGTTGTTGCATCACCTCAGGCGTATCGAGTTGGGCAAGCAACTCACCTTTGCGAACATGATCGCCAATATCTTTGTACCAGTGCTCAACATAACCACTGGTACGCGCATAAATTGGTGTTTCTGCATAACCCTGCAAAGTACCTGGCAAGAGTAATCTTTTAGAGGGATTACCAGGCTTAGGGTTGACAAAATAAACAAATAACTTTGAATTCTCGACGTTTGAGGCTGCAAGTGCATTGCCGTGCAAATATCTAAATCCGATAATAATGAACGACCCAAGGAATAAACACACACAGA
The DNA here is from genome assembly GCA_903896615.1 of uncultured Burkholderiales bacterium. Taxonomy (GTDB): domain Bacteria; phylum Pseudomonadota; class Gammaproteobacteria; order Burkholderiales; family Burkholderiaceae_C; genus Limnohabitans. The sequence goes on along the minus strand of CAITYM010000079.1, from coordinate 8,272 downwards.
CTAAGAATGCGGCTTTCTTGAGTTGCCTGAGCATCCCCATACGGCGAACATTGTGGGCTGCCTCGTGTTCGTGTAGTCCGTGCATGGCAATTGTGGCGTGACGTGAATTATTGGACATTTCAAGCTTTCCCACTTGGTGAATTAGATGAATTTAGAGTTGGGCTGACTTTCAGCGTTGCTGCGCCCGGTGACTGATTAATGACTGGAGCAGGCCCTGGGGGGTGCTCAGAAACCCGTCCCGAACTCCCTCCTCCACTGCTCTTTGACTTTTTATGAGCTAGCCAGCGGTGAATGCCTGCAAACACAACGGGCACAAAGAAAAGAGTAGAGAAGGTTGCAAATATCAAGCCTCCAATCGTTGCTCGACCAAGGGGGGCGTTTTGTTCTGCCCCCTCTCCAAGCCCCAAAGCCATTGGGAGCATACCAATAATCATTGCAAGTGCGGTCATCATGACTGGACGTAGTCGTGTCATCCCCGCCTCTAAAGCCGCGGACAATGGCGGCTCACCCGCCAATAGTCTTTCTCTTGCAAATGAGATCACTAAAATACTGTTCGCCGTAGCAACCCCCATGGTCATGATCGCGCCAGTTAAGGCCGGGACACTAAGTGGTGTACGCGTTAAAAATAGCATCCAAGCAATACCTGCAAGGGCCGCGGGTAGCGCAGTAATAATAATGAAGGGATCAAGCCAAGACTGGAAGTTCACCACGATTAACAAATAAACCAAAACAATTGCCATTGCCAAGCCCACGCCAAGCCCAAGGTAAGAGCTTTGCATTGTCTCTACTTGGCCGCGTAAATTGATTGTGGTTCCCTTGGGCAATTTAGGTCTAATCTCATCGATTGCTTTGTTGACCTCTGAGGCTACGCCCCCTAGGTCTCGCCCCGAGACGCTTACAAATAAATCAACCACAGGAGTTATGTTGTAGTGCGAAGCAATCGCTTGTTGGTGTGCAGGTTTAACATCTACCAAGTTCCCCAACATTTGGGCCTTAGAGGAATCGTTCCCAGCTGCATTCACCGGCGTTGAAAGTAGGCTGTCTAATGAGTCCACCTTGTATTGAGGTGTCTGAACTGCTATGTTGTAGACAACACCATTTTTGGGATCTAACCAAAAAGCGGGAGCAGTCTGAAAACTTCCAGACAAAGAGACCAACATGTTTTGAGCAACATTGCTAGGCGACAAACCGAGTTGCACCAATTGATCGCGGTCGACAACTAAATTCTTGGTCGGCTGATCGATACGCTGCAATATATGAACATCTACTGCTCCGTGAATTTGTTTTACCTTAGTTTGTAACTCACTAGCAAGCCTGTAATTTTCTTTGACATTAGCGCCACTAAACTGAATATCAATAGCTGCTGGCTGACCAAAATTAAGGATTTGAGTGATGATGTCTGCAGGCTGGAAATATATCTCAACACCAGGAAACAGTTTAGGCAACTCTGAGCGCAGTTGCTCAATGTACTCATCGGTTGGAACATGATCTGGATTTAATGAAATCTGAATTTCACCGTCAAATGTACCAATGGAACCAGCATTACTATATGCCAAATTAATTCCACTATACGGCAATCCCAAATTATCTAAGATGGCGCCTAAGTCTTGCTCAGGAATGATTCTTCTAATTTCACGCTCAATTTCATCCGCGTACCGGGCTGTCTCCTCAATTCGGGTACCAGTCGGTCCCCTGAAATGCAGACGTATCAACCCAGCATCAACCGATGGGAAAAAATCCTGACCGACCACAGTAAATAATCCACAAGACAAAATACAAAATGCCAGGAAACCAATAATAAAGTTTTTGCGCCTTGGAAGTAGTGTGCTGAGAATAACAACATAACCACTCCTAAAGCGCTCAAAGGCCGTATCAAATCCGTAGTACAGGCGCTGAAACAAATGTGGATCATCTGGTCGCGGCGCGCCGTGATCATGACCACGCATCATTAGCATCACCATCGTGGGTACTAGCGTCCTAGATAAAACGTAAGAAGCCATCATGGCAAATACCACCGACTCCGCGAGGGGTACAAAGAGGTACCTTGCAACTCCTGCCAAGAAGAACATGGGCACAAACACAATACAAATACAAAGCGTAGAGACGAAGGCGGGAATTGCAATCTCCCCTGCCCCCTCAAGGATGGCAAGATCTAGCTCTTTACCCATTTGAATATGACGCTCAATATTTTCGATCGTTACAGTTGCATCATCCACCAAGATACCAACAGCCAAGGCTAAACCCCCGAGAGTCATTAAATTAATCGTCTCCCCCATGGCTGAGAGTAACAATATGGCGGACAAGACCGACAACGGTATAGAGACAGCAATAATCACTGTGCTTCGCCAGTTACCCAAAAATAACAAAATCATTGCAGCCGTTAAACACGCAGCAATCAAAGCTTCACGCAATACACCTTCGATGGCAGACTTCACAAACAACGACTGATCAAAAAGGGGTGTAATCTTAAGATCTGGTGGCAAGGACTGAGAAACGACTGGCAACAGTGCCTTTAGTTTTTCAACGATTTCTAGGGTCGAGGCGCCACCGTTTTTAAGCACCGAAATTAACACCCCGCGGCGTCCGTCTTGCCTTGAAATATTGGTTTGCGGTGTAAATCCGTCTCTGACATTGCCAATATCACTTAGATAAATATTGGCCCCGTTGGAGGTTCGAATCGGCAACTTATTCAAACCCTCAATAGTTGAAGGCGATCCGTTCAAGTTAACTGTGTACTCTGTCTCACCGATCTTTGCTGTACCACCTGGCAGTACCAAGTTTTGCGCATTTATCGCGCTGATAACGTCCGAGGGAGTCAACCCCTTTGCTTGCAAAGCGGTTGTATCCAAATCTACGGAGATCACACGTTGCTTACCGCCGTAGGGGTACGGTATGGCAGCCCCTCTGACCGTAATGAGCCTTGGGCGCAAAAAGTTAATCGCCGTATCAAAAAGACTTTGCTCGGACATCGTAGGAGAAGATAGTCCCAACTGAATAACCGGAATACTGGAGGCCGAGTATTTCAAAATATTCGGCGGAACAGATCCAGGTGGCAAATTACGCAAAACGGACTGCTCAATAGCAGTAACCTGAGCGATTGCAGTTTGAATGTTAACGTTGGGTTGGAAAAAGAGTTTGATAACAGCAACACCGGCCAAGGTTTGCGACTCGATATGCTCGATATCATTAACAATGGTTGTTATCCCGCGTTCATTCACACTTGTAAACCGAGAACCCATCTCCTCAGCTGACAGACCTGAGTAAGACCAAACAATACTAATAATCGGTATATTGATTTCTGGAAAGATGTCGGTTGCCATGCGCATCAAAGTAAGAGGCGTGGCAAGAACAATCAACAACGCCATCACTATGAATGTGTAGGGCTTGCGAAGAGCAATATTGACAATCCACATCTAAAGAATTCTCTCGATTAGAAAAGGCTCAATTTCTTGAGCCTAAAGTAGTAGTCGCACAACGCGTTACCAAAACCGCAATTGTGCCCTAAAAAGTCAACCCAAGTGGTTCTCAGTCCTTAAGTCATGAGGTGAAAAACACGAGGGGAACTTTACAAAGTATTAACAAGAAAAACTAGGATTTACCCCTATAAAAATGGATTCAATGATGGGCCTTAACTTTTCCCAAATTAAGCTCATCAAGCCAGTTGTCTTGCAAAAGGAGCTTTAAGGTGTTGCCTAACCAAGTTGGTTGCGCGTCCCCGCCCCTATTTGCCACCTATTAATGATCATCACCTTCGAAAATCTGATTTTGGCAACTGACGCACCTACTCTTTTTTGTTTTTACAAATATCCACTTCGATATTTACCGCCTATTTTGATCAAACGCTACTTAGTAAGTTGTGTGACTAAGCATCATTGTTTTACGTTTTAAATTAAATGCATTTTGGTATCTTCCAAAATGGACGGAGAGTCGTTGAGCAAATTGCAATTTAAGCGATGATTGCATCCAAACTCTCCTGGTCCTCGATTGAAGGGCATGCCCTTAACTAAGGGGATTCAGCCAGTGAGCTGAAAAACTTAAACAATAAGTCCAACTAACAAAGCCAACAAACCGTTACACTGGTAGTACTTAAATTAACTAGGGGCTACAAATGGCTAAAGGTCAACAAAAATCTAATAAAGAGTCTAAAAAACCAAAGAAAGATACCTCAGCTCCTAAGCCTGTGGGTTTAGCTTTAGACACCGTGCGTCCCAAAACAATCACAACCACCATAATTCCAAGAGGAAAGAAGCCCGTTTAAGGCTGATATTCCCAGTAGAGAATATTCCACTGCTTTCTCTACTGCATTTTCTATAGCCACCCCCCTCTCCCCCTCACCTTCTATCTTTAACCATGATTATCAAAAATCCTGAGGACATTACCAACTCGGTACTGGCAGAACTAGAAGGGGCAAAGGACGAACGCTTTAAGGAGATCATGCGCTGTGCTGTAAAGCACTTGCATGCCTTTGTGAGTGAGACAAAACTAACAGAGAGCGAGTACCAAAGAACGTGCGCTGTGCTTGCAAAACTTGGCCAATTAACCAATGAATTTCACAATGAGGTGGTTTTAGCGGGCGGATCTCTGGGCCTATCAGCTTTGGTGTGTCTACTCAATAACGGTGTTAAAACCAATTGTGGCAACGAGGACGCAGAGTTCTTGACCACTGCAAATATGCTCGGTCCCTTTTGGAGGGACGACTCCCCCATTAGCCAAAATGGTGAGAACTTAGCCAGAGGCGAGACAAAGGGCGAACCCATATTTGTGAAAGCTTGGGTAAAGGACAGATCTGGTCATCCGGTGAGTGACGCAAGGGTAGATGTTTGGCACACCTCAGCAGAGGGGTTCTACGAAAACCAAGACCCATCTCAAGTGGACATGAACTTGAGGGGCCGCTTCAAAACAAATGCAGAGGGATTTATCGAATTTAGAAGCGTCAAGCCTGCTGGCTATCCCATTCCGGTGAGCGGTCCTGTAGGAGATTTATTGAAAATGCAGGGGCGACACAACATGAGGCCTGCGCACATACATTTTCTGATTCACAAAGAGGGCTTTAAAACTCAGTTCTCTCAGGTCTACTCAAGCGATGACCCGAATATCGACACCGATGTGCAGTTTGGGGTTACCAACTCACTCCTTGCCAATTACTTGAAGCACACAAGTGAGTCACCAGATCCAAACATTAAAGGAACTTGGTACTCACTTGAGCATACGTTCATCGTTGACCCGGGCCAATCTGCGCTACCCAGGCCTCCTATCAGCGGAAAAAGCCTGGGCCCCTTAGCCGAACAAGTTATCTTAAAAGCCCAAAGGTAATTTAGTCTACAACTGCGCCTGACTCTTTAACCACTTTTGCCCATTTGTTGGTCTCGACTTTAATGAACTCACCCAGTTGGGTTGACTTCATGTTACCGGGAGTTACGCCTTGTTCAACAAAACGCTTAAGCAAATCAGGATCTTTAAGTACTTTGGCAAGCTCAGTTGTTAAACGGCTTTGAACGTTAGGGCTTAATCCCTTAGGAGCCATTAATGCAAACCAAGTCGTCACCTCATACCCTTTAACGCCTGCTTCATTGAGTGTTGGCACGTCAGGAAATACGCTTGACCTGTTCAAACTCGTCACGCCAAGCGCTCTAACCTTACCTGATTGAATGTGGGGAGTTGCAGAGGGACTTGTTTCAATCGCCATTTGTATTTGTCCGCCCATCAAATCAGTCATCATAGGGGCACCGCCCTTATATGGAATATGGGTAATTTGAAGATTCGTCATAGACTTGAATAATTCGCCTGACAAATGCTCTGTGCTTCCTGAGCCTGCGGAGCCAAAATTTACTGTATTTGGATTTGCTTTGATGTAAGCAATTAACTCAGGGAGCGTTTTAGCGGGGAGTTTGGGGTTGATGATTAAGATGTTGGGTGTAGTTGCGACCATGCCTACAGGTTCAAAATCTTGTATGAAGTTGTAGGACAAAGATTTGTAAAGTCCTGGGGCCATTGCATGTGCAACTGTTGAGAGCAGTAAGGTATAGCCATCTGGTGCGGCTTTGGATACCAATCCGGCGGCTAGATTTCCACCAGCCCCAGGACGGTTATCAATAAGCACTGGTTGCTTTAACGCCTCACTAAGTTTTTGCCCAACCTCACGCCCAATAATATCTGTTGTTCCACCTGTAGCAAAGGGGATGATTAGCGTGATAGGTTTGGTCGGCCAATCTGCTTCTGCGCTGTGAGCTGAGATCCCTAAGATTGCTACCCAACAGATTGCAATTGCTCGCGTAAATTTAGACAAATTGAAAGAATTTTGAATGGTTTTAAATTTATATTTCATATTTTGATGGCTAATGGACTTTGAAAACGGTATTAGATCAATTGATCATTAAACGGATGACCTTTTCTCATTATGACCGTACAAAGTCCAAATTTTCAAAACTCAAAGCAAGACTGATGTTCAATTAACTGCGTAAAGAAAATTAGTTTAACAATTCTTTAGTACTCATAAAATCCATTAATCAAGATGGATGCGATATTTAAAAAAGCCGGTACACCCCCTTTTATCTGTACCCTCGCTAACTGAAGAGTTCCATTTTGTTAAAAAAACAACGCCTTGTTTGTAAAATATTTCATATATTTAGCACCAAAAATGGAAACAAAACCAATATATTAGTTATTTAGAAGTAATAAATTAATTAAATAATTCTTTAGAACTATATATTTTCAAATTCAATTCACTGTTTAGGTGCACAGTTAAAACGTAGCCCTATTGGTATAAATACCGATTAATTACAATTGAGTTACAAAAATGGAAGTTGATTCAATTTTTGAGACGACTCTGGAATTTTTACAATTTTTTTAACCTTGACTTGGAGTTTTTATGAAATCAGGTATTTTCAAGCGCTCAGCAGTTGTTGCTGCTCTAGCTACAGCAGGCGTTGTTGCTCACGCTGACGCATTGCCCTTTAACTTCTACGCTTTGCTTGACGCAGGTGTAGTTAGCACAACAATTTCTGGTGGCGGAGTAGCAGGTTCACACACTACTGAAGTTCGTAGTAGCCCAATCGATCCTAGCTTCTGGGGCGTAGTTGCTGAGAAGAAACTTGGCGATGTAGTTGGTGGATTACAAATTGAATCAGCATTGAACACGACACCTTACCCTTCAACAACTGCCAATTTCAATCAAGGTAACGTACTTGGAAATCGTCAAGCTAACGTGTATGTAAAGTCTGATGCAGCTGGCAAATTAGAAATTGGTACTATTACAGATCCAGTTTTTGACACATTGTTAATGGTTGATCCAACAGCTTCTGGCTTTGGAAACACATTGTCACCATGGTTCCAAAACATTAGCCATGGATCATCAGACATTGGAGCTGTTAAATACACATCACCAACTGTTGCAGGTTTTACTGGTAAAGTTTCATACGTTGGACCATCAGCACCAAACACAACCGGATCAAATGGCTCCTATGGCTCAGGTTACCGTTATGCTTTAACGTACAACCGTGGCGACTTAAACGTTGTTGGTGCTTACGAATCCAATAACGCTAACGCGACAGCTAACGGAGTGAGTATAGGTGCAAACCAAAATTCAGCAGTTGTACTTGGTGCGAGCTACAAAATGAATGCTTTGACACTTAAAGCTATTCAGTTGACAAACAGAGACAACGCTTCACAAACTTCCACAACTGACTTTGGTTCATTGGTTACCACAGGATTTGGTGGTTCATATGACTTCAGCGAAAAATTGCAATTAACATCTGGCTACTACATGTCTAAAGATGGCAAGACAGCTGGAAAAACAAACTCTGAGAACACATCAGCTTGGGACACATACCTAACTTATGAATTCATCAAAGATTTGAAAGTTTATGGTCAATATGCTAAGGTTAGCAACAATGCAACAACCGGCAATCCATTCGCCTTTCAATCTTACTACGGAACATTTGCTGGTTCAGCAAGTAACCCAGCTACCAGTGGAACCCTATCAGCTGGTCAATCTGCTAGCGTAATTTCCTTTGGCTTGCACTACGGTTTCTTCTAATCTAATTTAGATTATTAGTCTCCAAGGAAAGCGCCTGGTAACCCCAGGCGCTTTTTTTCGTGTGTACTTTAATTCAAGGACTTGGGTCCTTCGGAACCATTAACTCACCTTGGTACTAAAAATATTTAACAGCTTGTCCAAAAGTCGCACTCACCAAGTGGGGGATGTGCCCTAAAAGCGGAGCTTGAATCCTATTTTTAAGCGCGGTTAAGTTTTCTTCAGACTTATCCATATCTG